>JARRNO010000072.1:0-9244 GCA_037384885.1 Acidobacteriota bacterium | reverse complement strand
CACGGGCGCATCTCAACCTCGCTGGTGCGCTTTGGGGACTCGGCCAACGAAAGGATGCCGTCAAGGAAGCACGCCTCGCATCCCGGCTCGACAACGATGACATCAATGCGCATCTCACGCTTGCGACTTTCTTGACGGCCCAAGGTCTTTACGAAGAAGCGAAGACACACGCCCAGATCGTCTTGATTCTCGATCCCGGCAACCTCCAGGCCCGCCGCCTGCTGAACCGGATCGAACGAAAAATGAAGGCGGAAAACCCGGAGAGTTCACCTTGAGCCCCTCCATTCATGTAGAGAATATCCAGTTCATCTACCCGGCCCCGCCTGCCTACGTGGCTTGGCTGATGGGACAGGGCAGGCGCCGCGTGGAGGCCCTTAAGGATGTTTCCCTGCACGTGTCGGCGTCCGAATGTGTCAGCCTCATGGGATCAAACGGAGCAGGAAAAACCACGCTTCTCAAGATCATCCTGGGCATCCTCAGGCCCACACGCGGAACGGCCAGGATCCTGGGCCTTTCCCCAGGGGACTTCGAAACAAGGCGGAAAGTGGGGCTTTCAAACAGCGACGAGCGATCCTTTTACTGGCGTCTCACCGTCCGCCAGAACTTGGCGTTTTTCGGACGCCTGTGGGGCCTGCGGGGCTCCCAGCTGGAAGATCGGATCGACCTTATTGCGCGAGATCTTGATATGGAGGATTTACTGTCCCTCCGCTTCGGAAAGCTATCAACGGGAATGCGCCAGAAGGCGGCCATCGCCCGCGCCCTGATCCACGATCCGGAGGTCCTTTTACTTGACGAGCCCACCCGGAGCCTTGACCCTCTGGCGGCCGCGACGTTCAGGCGCCTGCTCAAGTCCCATGTCTTGGCCGGAAGGGCGACGCTGATCGCCACCCACCAGATCGAAGAGGCCCGGGAGCTCTCCAGCCGCTGCATCGTGCTGTCCCGGGGAAGCATGGTCCACGACGGCGCCATCCCGGGAATGGACGAGTTGGAAGCTCTGCTCTCCACGGGGAGGCGGCCGTGAACAGGAGCCCCTTCCAGGCCGTTCTCCGGCGCGACATATCCCATGCGTGGTCTTACCGGTTGAACTTCCTACTGAGCACCTTCAGCACTTTCTTCGCCGTCGTGCTGTGGTTCTTTTTCGCCGCCTTTCTCGGACCGAGAGCGGGCAAAACCGTGCCTGGGGGCTACTTTGCGTACGTCGTGGTGGGCACGTCCCTCCTCGGCTATCTCAACGTCGTCCTCCACACCTTCGCGAAAAAGATCCGCGAGGATCAGCTTATGGGGACGCTGGAAATGCTTCTGGCCTCTCCGTCTTCCCCCTTTGCACTGCTGACGGCCTCCTGCCTCTGGGAACTGATCCTCCAGACCGTGCAAGTCTCATGGGCCCTGGCCCTGGCCGGACTGCTGGGCGTCCGTTTTCAATTCGGCTCCCTGCCGGCCCTTCTCCTTCTCTTCGTCCTGACGCTCATCAGTTTCGCGGCCATGGGCATGCTGGCCGCCGGCATTCTCCTCGTCTTTCAACGAGGCGAACCGGTCACGCCGTTTGTGGGCGCCCTCTTCGCGCTGTTGGGCAACGTTTTCTTCCCCTTGACCGTTCTTCCGCGCCCCCTGGCCTTCCTCGCACGGTTCCTCCCGTTGCCCTACGCCACGGACGGGATCCGCAAACTCCTCCTGGAAGGCGCGGGTGCGAAAGCAGTCTACGGCGACCTTACCGCACTGGCCGTCTTCGCCGTGGTTTTGCTTCCCCTGTCGGCCGTGGTTTTTGCCGGCTGCCTCAAGCTCGCGCGCCGGTACGGCCTCCTCAGCGCGTATTAGAAGCCCGTTGCACCCGGAAGGACCCATCGTCACAGCACTTACCCCACACCAATCACCCCTCACTATTCACCACTAAAGATTCGAAGGATAATCTTCGTCGAAAGGCATTCCATGTTCGAGATCCACCCAGACCTTCTCCTTGTGCCGGCGTGTCAGGACAACAGCCCAGTCCGCCCATTCGTTCTTGACGACCGATGCGAAGACCGTCCGCTGGAAATTGGAGGTGAATTTTTCCTGGAAAACGTACCCGAACCAGGCCTTTCCATCCTCGAGATAAAAGGCGGGATAGCGGATTCTGCGGGGGATGTCCAGGTCTCGGATTTTGACCTTCCGATAGCCTTCAGCCTTCAGGACTTTGGCCAGATCCGCGCTGAAGTCGTGTCCTTCCAGATTCAGGTCATGAAGGGAACGCTGCACCGTCCCCCGGGCGAGATCCAGCAGTGTTTCCCGAACATCGGCCGTCATGGCTTCCTCCAGTCGGCGCCTCTCTATTTTAAACCACGGCGGAGTCTGCTTTCATTTCAGGAGCCGCTCGGACCGCGTTCAAACGGCGTATCCAACCCTATGAATATGCTAGTATATTTCATGGTGAAGCCATGTTTAAAAAGCATGCCGCTCTGAAGAAACTGCTGGCCGCCCTTTTCGCCCTCTTCGTCGTGTACGTCGTGGGAACGGTGGGATACATGCTTCTCGAACACTGGAACTTCACCGATGCCTCCTACATGACCGTCATCACCATATCCACCGTGGGCTACGCCGAGACCCATCCCCTAAGCCCAACCGGGCGCTGGTTCACGACCTTCCTCATTCTGGGCGGCGTGGGCGTTCTCATTTACGGTGTCACGAACCTTGCGGCCTTCATTGTGGAAGGCGAATTGAGGGCATTGTTCAAGAGGTCGAGAATGGACAAGCGGATCGAAAAAGTCGCCGGCCATTTCATCCTGTGCGGCGCCGGCCGCGTAGGAAGGAACATCGCCAGGGAACTGCTTCAGATGAATTACAGCATGGTCATCCTGGACAAGGATCCCGAAAGGCTTGAAGCTCTGGAAAAAGAAGGACTGGCGACTGCTCTGCCGCTTCTGGGAGACGCCACGGACGACAGGAATCTTGAGAAAGCGGGGATCAAGAGGGCCGCGGGGCTCGTAACCGCCCTCCTGAGCGACAGCGACAACCTCTACGTTGTGCTCTCGGCCCGCCAGATGAACCCCACGCTGCGGATTATTGCCCGGGTCACCGAAGAAGAGTTGACCGAAAAGATGATCCGGGCTGGAGCCGACAAGGCGGTCTGTCCCTCGCATATCGGCGGCCTCCGGATGGCGTCGGAACTCATCCGCCCAAAGGTCATCGATTTCCTCGAAACCCTCTTCCGGGAAAAGGACGGCACGCTCAGGCTCGAAGAAGCCGTGCTGGGCGCGAAGAGCAAGTTATCCGGAAAAACGCTGGCCCAGGTCCAGATCCCCAAGAAGACGGGGTGCGTCGTCGTCGCTCTCCGCAGGCGTTCGGGCGCATTCGAGTTCAACCCTTCCGCGGATACGCGGCTCGAGGAAGCCGACACCCTGATCGTCATCGGCGATGCCCAGCGGGTGGAAATACTCAGGAATCTAGCCGGGTAAAGTCACTCATGCCGCCTTACCACTCGGGTCCGTTGACCTTTTTCCTCAGATAGTGAATGTCCCGGTGCAACTCGTACGACTCGTCCAGGAAAAGCGACAGGCTCGGCGCATTGTCTTCTTCGATCAGAGCCGAAATGATGCCGATACCTCTTTCAGCGAACTGTTTTTCGCAGAAGTGTATCAGCTTCCGGGCCAGCCCCCGGCCGCGGTGTGACGGACGCACCGCAAGCCGGTTGATCCAGGCCTTCCGGCCGTCGTCGGTCCCCAGCACCACCGCCGCGAGGTGATTTCCGTCCTCGATTCCGGCCAAAAAAGTCCCCGGATGATCCATTTCGCGGGCCATGACCTGCACGGCGTCCCGGCCCTTTTCAAAGAACGGGAGGCCCGCCGCCCGCCAGAGATCGTGCACCGCAGGAATGTCTTCTTTGCCCAGCAGCCGGATGGAATCGTCACCCATGCGGGCTCCTCCTTTTGTCAAATCTCTTATTGACAGGGTTATGAAGCGGATTTCTTGCGGATAAAGCTGCGGACGTCGCGTCCCTCCTGAAGAAAGCCCAGCCACTCGTGACCCGAACCTTTACAGAAGGCGGGAAAATCCGCCTTTACCCCCTGGTCGTCCGCAAGGATTTCCAGCAAAGCACCGGCCGGCGCCTCCTTCAGGGCTGCGGAGAGTCTCACCACCGGCTGAGGACAGAGAAGCCCGCGCACGTCCAGCAACCGGTCACCAGAGCCTGGGCTGGGAGTCTGCGTTCTCGTCAAACGGTTTTCCATGGTCGTCTTCCACCGAACGGTCGTTCCCCTCTGAATTCCCAATGGGTCCACCGTTCAAACGGCGCCTGTAATAGGAGCGCCTGACGGCGCCCCGCGTCGCGATAAAATCGTCTTCGCTACCCGATTCTTCGGCCTTCTGGAGGCTGGTCATGCAATGCTGTACTTTGGCGTCCAGGTTGTCCAGGTGGTGAAAGAAAATAGCTTCCGGCGTCTGTGGGTCAACGGGCGAGCCAAACCCTTCCGACCGGTCTCCCTGGTGGCTCAGAACCAGGTGGACGAGCTGCAGCTTCTTTTCCTCTGGAATTCCCCCGATAGCGGCACAAAGGGTTTCCACGAGCCTGGCGCCCATGTAGATGTGCCCCAGAAGCTTTCCGCGAACCGTGTATTCAAAGCCCGGGAGCGCGGAAATTTCCTCGGCCTTCTGGGCGTCATGGAAGACGCAAGCCATGAGGACAAGGTCCAAGTCGAGAAACGGATAGCTCGGCGCCAGTCTCTTGGCGGCTCGTGCCAGCGAAAGCGTGTGTTCGAGGAGCCCGTGAACCCAGGCGTGGTGAATTGTTTTGGCCGCGGGGGCGCGGGAAAAGGCGCCGAACAAGTCGGGATCGGCCCGGAATGCCTCGAGCAGCCGCTTGTAATCTGTGTCACGAATGCTGGCTGCCATGGCGTCGAATTCGGCGACCATTTCCTCAAGGGGCCGGGCGCTGACAGGAGAGAACCTTCCCGGATCCACATCTTTCAGATCCACGCTTTCGGCCGACTCAACCTGGAGCTGCGGCGTCCCCTGGAAACTATCCACGCGGGCCCGGATTCGAACCGGACCGCCCGGCTGGAGAACCGGCTCGAAGACGGCGACTCTGCCCTTGCGTCCTCCGGCGCTGTACCAGAGCTTGGCGGAGTTTCTGCTTGACGCATCCTGGAAAGTGCCTTCCCAGTAGGGTGCGCCGTTCTTGGTCTGGCGCACGGACGCGTTCACCAGCCACAAAACGCCCTCGAACTCTTCTCCTTCGCTGAGTTCTACGATGGTTTTCATGTCGTCCTCCAGTCTGGCAGTGTACTGGAATCGCCCCCGCCGGGGCAAACGCCTTCGGGGCATTCCCGCCACGCCGCATTTCAAGGTCGGCGTTCGGGCGGCATGGAGGATGGTCCTTTCGCCTTCGCACTTCGGTTATAATGTAGAATGAAGAAGGCGTGGTAATGGACAGAAGCAGTTTTTTGCGAAAAGTTCTTTTCTTGGATGTGATCGACGCCGCGCGTAACGGGGGGACCGCCACAACTCTCGAACCATCGAAGACCTTCCGGGCCGCCCGCCCGAGACGTGTGCCCTTCACGTTCCTCCGCCCTCCCGGCGCCCTCATGGAACCGGCCTTCCTGCGGACCTGTACGCGATGCGACAAATGTATCGAGGTGTGCCCCCCGGCGGTCATTATCCGCGCGGAGGACCCAAGGATGGGAACGGGAACGCCGGTCATCGACCTAGGACTTGGGGCGTGCGACCTCTGCGGAAAGTGCGTGGAGGCCTGTCCCGAAGACGCGTTAACCGACGGCGAAGAAGAACCCATGGGCCTGGCGATCGTCCATCCCGATACCTGCCTGTCAACGCATGAACCCAAGTGTACGGCCTGTGTGGATATCTGTCCGGTCGGCAAGACCGCCCTGGAACTGGACACGGGGCGGGGCATTCTTGTTCACCCTGAGGGCTGCGCCGGCTGCGGCCTGTGCTACAGCGTCTGCCCGACCGAGCCCAAGAGTATCCACATGGTGGGGCGGCCGCCCGTCCCCCTGGAGGCGCATCCTCCCGTTCCCGGGAGTTCCGCATGAACCCGGCGCCCGCGCTTGCACTCGAAATCCGCGCTCTGACGAAGCGCTACGGAAAGACCGAGGCGGTTTCGGGGCTGGACCTTTCGGTCCGCGAAGGCGAAATATACGCTTTTTTGGGACCGAACGGCGCCGGCAAGACGACGACGCTTCGAAGCGTCTCGGGGCTCTTGTCCGTGGAATCCGGGACCATCACAGTCTGCGGGCTGCCGGCCGGGCCCGATAAGACCGCGTTCCGCAAGAAAATGGCCTACATTCAGGACCGGCCCTACCTTTATGAAAAGTTATCCGCATGGGAGTACCTGCAATTTCTGGCCGACACCAGGCGGCTGCGCGGCTGGGAGGACCCTGCGCGGTCTCTCCTCAAGCGCTTGCGCCTCGATGAACGGCGTCACCATCTCATAGAGGGATTCTCCCACGGAATGCGGCAAAAGCTCGTTCTCACCGGCGCCATGCTTCATGAACCCAGGCTGCTCCTGGTGGATGAACCCATGGTGGGACTCGACCCTCGCTCCGCACGGGACGTGAAGGCGCTCTTCATGGAAATGGCCGCCGCGGGATCGGCCGTCTTTCTGTCCACACACTCCCTGGACGTTGCGCAGTCGGTCGCCCACCGCATCGGGATTCTGAAGGAAGGCCGCCTGATCGCCGAGGGAACCTTCCAAGCGCTCCAGTCGATGGCTCACGAGCCGGATAGCAGCCTGGAAGAGGTGTTTCTCACATTGACGGAGGAACAGGAGGGAGGCGCTGCCCTACCCCCGCCGGCCCTTCAGGAAGGACAAAATCCATGAGCTTGTTCGAACCGAAAGTTGCTGTCGTCCTCGGAGGAGGGGGCGCCAGAGGCCTGGCCCACATCGGCGTTTTGAAGGTTTTCGAGGAAGAAGGCATCCCCATTCACCTTTTGGCCGGCACGAGCATGGGCGCAGTCGTGGCGGCTCTGAAGGCCTCCCTCCCGAATTGCACCGAGTGCGCCGAACGAATCGCAGAATTCGGAGAGTCGCCTCAGTTCAAGCAGGACAAGTTCAAGGACCTCCAGCTCATGTCGCCCCTTCACCAGGACGAACAGGGCTTTATCAGCACGGTTAAGCGCTTCTACAAGCTCGGCCTCTTTTTTGCGACGACGCTGTTTACTCCGAGTTATATCGACTCCACGCAGTTCGAATCGGATATCGACCAGGTCATACCGGACATCATGATCGAGGCGTGCCGGTTTCCGCTGGCCATCGTTGCCACGGATCTCAAGTCGGGACGAGAAGTCGTGCTCACCAAGGGTCCCTTGAGGAAGGCGGTCCAAGCGAGCAGCGCCATTGCAGGTGTGTTCCCACCTGTGACCTGGGACAACATGGAACTTGTGGACGGCGGGTTTGTGAGTAAGGTTCCCGTGGAAGCCGCTCTCAAGTTGGGCGCCGACGTCGTCTTGGCCGTCGATGTGAGCAGCGACCTGGCGGATTCCGATTCCTTCAACCAGACCGGAAGCTCCATCAGCATGCGCGCCCACGCCATTCTGGCCGAACATGCCAAAAACGGCGAGCTCAGGTTGGCTGATGTCGCCGTCAGGCCGTCGGTAGCGGAATTTCACTGGGCTGATTTCGCCAGTTACGCCGATATTATTCCCAAAGGGGCCGAAGCGGCCCGAAAGGCGATTCCCGAAATTAAACGCGTGCTCGCGCGGGCCCGATGGGGCCAGCCGTTCCGGGCGCTCCGCAGGGGCCGGCGAACACTCGATTTTCGGAGTGAGCGATGAAAAAGTCATGGAAAACATGGACGGGGATCGGCTGCCTGGTCATCCTGGTGGCCGGCTGCATTCTGACGGGTGTGGGGGCTATTATCCTTAAGCGGGCCGCCCGGCCCGAAAAGCTGAGGACCTTGGCGGAACAGAAATTGACGGCGGCGGCGGGAGAACCCGTGCACATCGCCGGGATGGACTTCCACATTTTCCCTCTCCCCACGCTGGATGCAACGGGCGTCGCGGTGGGGGATCCGTCAAAACCCGCGCTTTCGCTCGAGCGCGTGGTGATCAAGCCGGCCATTCTGCCCTTGCTGGGACGGCACTTGATCATTCGCAGCGTCGAGCTTGAAAAGCCTGATCTTACCTTCAGGCGGGACCGAAATGGAAAGTGGATCTTCCCGCTGACTCTGCCCGCCGCGAAAGGCGGGGGCGCCAAGAAAAGCGGAGGCGAAGCGCCCGTCATCCAAAAACTGCTTATCAAGAACGGGCGCATCCACTACCGGGACGAAAAGTTTCTCGCACCGGGCGGCCGGCCTCTCGATCTGACGCTATCGGGAATCGACGCCGAATGGAATCTCGGAGCCGCGGGCGGTCTTGACGTGAAGCTCCAGGGCAGTCTCCAGGACGGCGGTCAGGTGTCTCTTTCCGCAAAGAAATCTCCCAGCCTCTCGATGGAGGCGAACCTCAAGAGCGTGAAGGCGGCCACGCTGGCGCCTCTGCTCTGGTCTTTCGCGCGAATCGCTCCCGTTTCGGGGAAGGTGTCGATCCAAACGCAGGCCAAGGGCCCGGATTTGGATCACCTGGCGGCGGACGTGTCCGTGAAGCTCGACCAGGTCGGCTCGCCTGGATTCGGCGCCCCCAGGGCAACCGGTCCCATCACTCCCGTGAGCGGATCGATTCGCTCTGGATTGAAATGGACGACGGGCGGCGTGGACATCACCTCGGTTTCGGCCGACCTTCCTCACACGCATATTACCGGATCCGGGCGGGCGGGAAGCGGCGGCGCATCGCTCAATCTTGCATCGCCGAGCGTCGATTCGAGGGATCTGCCGGCGCTGCAGGCGCTTTTCGGCATGGCGCCCATTCCCGGGCTCTCCATCTCTGGTAAGTGTCCACTCAAGGTTTCGATCCGCATCCCCTCTGGACCGCGGCCGCTCTCGGCCACGGGCAGCGCCGAAATCGAAGCGCTTCGCCTGTCCACGCTTCAGATCGAACAGGTCTCGACGAAGCTGAACCTGGCTTCCGGGGTTCTGAAACTCTCGCCGCTGACGTTCAAGGCCTACGGCGGCGCCGAAAAAGGCGAGATTACCCTGGACCTGGATCGCACTCCGATCCAGTACGCGGTCAAGACGGAAATGAGCGGCGTCGATGTCAACAAGGTGCTTTCTTCCAACACCAAGGTCAAGGATACCCTGTACGGAACCGGACTTGCCAAGGCGGACGTGAAAGGCGTCGGATTCACGGCAGGCGCCCTAAAGCAGAGCCTCAGCGGGACCGCGTC
>JARRNO010000071.1:20233-28823 GCA_037384885.1 Acidobacteriota bacterium | reverse complement strand
TCCGTTACGACGCCCACCGCACTCGGGAGCAGCTGCCCCAGGCGCTCCTGGACCGCCTCCCAGACCGGGGAGCCATGCTCTGCCGCGAGGCGGGAAAGAGAATAAACGGCGAAGGCGATGTGACGCGCCTCGTCCCGTTGTATGAGCCCCACGGTTTCCACCATGCCGGGCATGATCCCGTGCTCCTTGAGCATGTCGTACCAGGCGCGGTATCCCGTCTCGGCCAGGACGCCCTCGATGACGAGGTTGTAGGTGACAAGTCCTTCCGCCAGGGCCTCGGGGGAATGGTCGTTGTAAAGGCGGCTCATGGACTGGGGAAGCGCCTCGTAAAACAGGTAGCGGTAATTCTCCCCGTGGTACTCATGTAGGTCGCCGTGAATGCCCACGCCGTCGGCGAACCGGCGGAAGGCCTCCACGTGCTTTGCCTCCTCCCAGAGGAAGGCGGCCAGAAAAAGCTCATCTTCGAGCCGGCCCTCTTCTCCCGCCACGTGCAGGAGCGGTACGAGATTGCTGACTACGGATTCCTCTCCCGCTCCGAAGAGGGCGAGGAGATGCATGATCCCCTCGCGCTCAGGTTCTTCGAGGCGCGAGAAGTCTTCGCGATCCCGGCGGAAATCCATATCCTCCGGGTTCCATATGCCCAGGCGCTTGGCCCGGCTGAACAGCTTCAACGCGGCGTGACCCCAGTCCAAGCCCCTGTCGTCGATGACCCGGAATCCACGATGCGTTTGTTTCATGTGCCTGCTCTTTGCCTCATGGCAGCTGGGTGGGCACCCGTCCCGCACATCTCACAAGTTCCTGGGCGGCCCGCATGTAGGGGGCGAGCGACATGAGCGACCCCTTGGACAGCCGGACCTTTCCCTGCATGGTGGCGACCACCGGATCCAGCCGCCCCTGCATCACTTCTTTCCAGGTGGCAATGTCCGCCTCCATCACGTAATCTGCCTTTTCTGCGGCTTCGCCCGGAGAAACCGCCCGGGCGGAGCGGCACGTGCCGTGCTCGAGCTCGAGCAGGATCGCGCGGGGTTCGGTGATCCCTTCACCAGGAGCCGCCTCGACGACCAGGGCGACCGGCCAACGCCAGCTTTCGGCGGCTTCCGCATACCCCTCAGAACTGTTAATGGCGTTCATGTAGACCTGTCCCCATTCTTCCGTGAACGGGGGGAGCAGCTTGACATCGCCTCCAGACATGCAGGACCTCCTCTCAGTCGTCCCGGACACAGCCACCCGCTCCGGGAGCCGGCGCGCCATGAAAGGGGCCGGCGTCATACTATCTTCCTGTAAACTAATGTAGTTTCTTGCCGCTCCAGGGTCAATACGAATCGCCTGTCATGCTCCCCCACCGTACCTGCGCTATATAGTTATAAGGGAGGACATGCGGAAAGTGTCCGCTCCGGCCTGGGGACCGGCATAATTTTCACAGCGTCAATCTGTTAATTTTCTAAGGATTTGGCCCAGTCCGTAACCTCATGTTATACTGCGCTCGCTTTGGAAAGTCTGATGTTTTCCCATGAGAACGCCATCGTCATCAAGTACGGTGGCAACGCCATGACCGACAGCATGACCAAGCGGAACGTCATCCGGGACATCGCCCGGTTGTACAAGGGCGGCCTTCAGCCTGTGGTCGTTCACGGCGGAGGACCGGCCATTACCGCGCTTCTGGAACGGCTGGGACTGGAGTCCGAATTCGTGGGAGGACATCGCAAGACCACCGCCGAGTCCATGGAGGCGGTCGAAATGGCCCTTTGCGCCACCGTAAACAACGATCTGGTCAAACGGTTGAACCGGGCCGGGGCTCACGCCGTGGGCCTGTCGGGAAAGGACGGCCGCCTCATCACGGCCAGGAAGCGCGTGCACCGGGTGCGGCGGGGCCAGGCCGTGGTTGAGGTGGATCTGGGCCTGGTTGGGGAAGTCGCCACGGTGGACCGGCACGTGGTCGACACGCTGATGAACGCGGGATATGTGCCCGTGATCGCTCCGGTGGCGGTGGGCGAAGACGGCCTGGACTACAACATCAACGCCGACCTCGTCGCAGGCGCCATGGCGCGGGCGATGGGGGCCTCATGCCTCGTTTACCTGACCAATACGAACGGGATCCTCAGGAATCCCGAAAAGAAATCCACCCGGATCCCTTTGATGACCGCCGGCGAGGCCAGGAGCCACATGGGGGACATCATCACGGGCGGCATGCTGCCGAAAGTGGAATCGTGCATCCGGGCGCTGGAAGGCGGAGTCAAGTCGGCCCACATCATCAATGCGGGAAGCCGGCGGCCCCTCTCGCGGCTGCTGCTAGAGGGGGAACTTCTTGGAACGACGCTCACTGCGCCCGGACGGAAGAAGAGGAGGCGGAACCATTCGAGACCAAATACTGGAACTGGATGAAAAGTATCATATGAAGCTCTACAAACGGGTCCCCATCCGCCTTGTGAGCGGCAAGGGCTCGCGGGTAAAGGACGCCGAGGGCCGCGAGTACATCGACGTGCTGGCGGGCATTGCGGTGAACAGCCTCGGGCACTGCCATCCCGCCGTGGTCGAAGCGGTGCGCGAGCAGGCGGGCAGGCTGATCCACTGCTCGAACTTCTACGCCACCGAGCCCCAGGCGAAGCTGGCCGAACTGCTGGTGACGCAGTCCGGCCTCGGCAAGATCTTTTTCTGCAACAGCGGTGCCGAGGCCGCCGAGGGCGCGCTGAAGCTCGCGCGCAAGTGGGGCAGCAAGAACGGCCGCGGCGGCGGCGTGATTACCATGGACGGGTCCTTTCACGGCAGGACGCTGGCCACCATCATGGCCACCGGCCAGCCCAAGTACCGGGACGGTTTCGATCCTTTGCCGTCCGGGTTTCAGACCGTACCCTTCAACGACCTGGAGGCAGTGAAAAAGGCCGTCACGAAAGATACCTGCGCCGTTATGGTGGAGCCCGTACAGGGCGAAGGCGGCGTCCGTCCCGCTTCCCGGGAATACCTGGAGGGGTTGCGCCGATTCTGCGACGAGGCGGGAATCCTCCTTATCTTCGACGAGGTGCAGTGCGGCATGGGGCGGACGGGGTTCCTGTTCGCCTACCAGGGATACGGTGTGACGCCGGATATCGTCACCCTTGCGAAGGCGCTGGGCGGCGGTGTGCCTATCGGAGCGGTTCTCGCACGCGAATCCGTCGCCGAGGTTTTTCAGCCCGGCAATCACGGGACGACCTTCGGAGGCAACCCCCTCGCCACGGCGGCGGCGCGCGCAGCGGTAACGGCCCTCATCGAAGAGAAGCTTCCCGAGCGAGCCCGGGAAATGGGCGATTATCTCGTCTCCTCGCTGCAAGAGGCGACGCGCGGCATGGAGGTGATCGCCGACATCCGCGGCCGCGGCCTGATGGTGGGCGTTGAGCTCACCATCGACGGGAAGCCCGTCGTAGAAAAAATGCTTGAAAAGGGTGTTCTAGGCAACTGCACAGCCGGCAAGGTCATGCGGTTCGTGCCGCCACTCAACATCTCGAAAGCGGATCTGGACGAGGTGGTGCGCGTTTTTGTGGAATCCCTGAGGGAAACGATCGATGGCTAAACCGAAGGTCGCCGTGGTAGGCGCCTCCGGCTACACGGGGCTGGAGCTGGCCCGCATCCTTTCACGGCACGAAGCGGTGGAGCTGGTTGGCGTTACGTCCGAAACCCACCGCGGAAAGATGCTGTCCGATCTCCACCCGAGCCTGGCGTGCATCTGCGACATGACGCTCATCCCGATGGAGGAAATGCCGTCCCTCTCGCCCGAGATCGTCTTCCTCGCGCTGCCTCACGGCACGTCGATGGAATTCGTCCGCGACCACGGGGTCGGCGATTTCAGAATCGTAGACCTGTCGGGAGATTTCCGCCTGAAGTCCGCCGGGACTTATGAAAAATGGTACGGCAAGCCGCACGTCTGCCCCCAATACCTCGAAGAGGCGGTCTTCGGTCTCGCGGAGCTGTACCCCGGCGAGATCGCCGCGGCGCGTCTCGTCGCCAATCCCGGCTGCTACCCCACCTCGGCGATTCTGGCTCTGGCGCCGCTCCTCAGGGCCGGGCTGGTGTCACCCGAAGGGATCATCGTGGATTCCAAGTCCGGAGTCACCGGAGCGGGGGCGAAGGCGAAAGAGGTCACGCACTTCCCCACGGCCAACGAGGACGTCAAGGCTTACGCCATCGGGGCCCACCGCCACCAGCCGGAGATGGAACAATGCCTTGGCAGGGAGGCGGGAACAGAAGTCCGGCTTCTTTTCGCGCCCCACATGGTACCGCTCAGCCGCGGAATTCTGACGACAGCCTACGCGCCCATACTGTCCGGAACAACGCAGGAAAGCGTGGACCGTGCTTACAGGAACGCCTATTCTGACCGCCCCTTCGTGAGGGTGCGGAAGGAGCCGCCGCCGGTCAAGGCCGTGCGTGGAGCCAACTACTGCGACGTGTACGCCCGGGTCGATGAGAGATCGGAACGGGTCGTCACCATTTCCGTGATCGACAACCTGGTCAAAGGCGCCGCCGGGCAGGCGGTGCAGAACATGAACCTCATGCTGGGGATCGAGCCCGCTGTAGGCCTGGGAATGACCCCGGTCTCGCCTTGAAAGGGAAGGTCAGGAATTTATGAATAAGAACATCAACGACGTGAGGGGCTTTCGCGCCCGCGGCATGCACGTGGGCATCCGGTCCAAGCGGCGGGACCTCGCGATGATCGTGTCCGATATCCCGGCCAGCGCGGCCGCCGTCTTTACCCAGAACCAGTTCGCGGCGGCGCCGGTCCAGCTTTCGCGCAAGCACGTGGCCGACGGCAGGGCGCAGGCGATCGTGGTGAACTCCGGCAATGCGAACGCGTGCACGGGAGATCAAGGCGACCGCGACGCCATGGCCATGGCGAAGACCATGGCGGAGGCGCTCAATATTCCCGTGGAGGATGTCATCGTGGCGTCCACCGGCGTGATCGGGGAGCCGCTGCCCATCGACAAGATCGTCAAGGGCATCGATTTCTACGCCAGGGATCTCACCAAGCGCCGCGTCCACGCTACCATGGCCGCCAGCGCGATCCTGACGACCGACACCTACCCCAAGGACTACTTCGCGAACTTCTCCGTGGACGGACTTCGGATCAACCTGGCCGGAATCGCAAAGGGATCGGGGATGATCCACCCCAACATGGCAACCATGCTGGCGTTCCTCGTGAGCGACATCGACATCGAAGCGTCTTTGCTGGACGAAACACTGCGCGAAGTGGTGAATAAGAGCTTCAACATGATTTCGGTGGACGGCGACACCTCCACCAACGATATGGTTTGCGTGCTATGCAACGGTAGGGCGGGCAACAAACCCATCATGAAAAAGAACCGTGCTTACCTCGTCTTCAGACGCCAGCTGGAGAAAGCCTGCACGACGCTGGCCAAGGCCATTGTGTCGGACGGCGAAGGGGCGACGAAGTTCGTGGAATACCGTGTGAACGGCGCCAAAACCGAAGAAGAGGCACGGAGGGTGGCCCGGTTCGTGTCCACTTCCGCCCTCGTGAAGACGGCGCTCTTCGGCCGCGACCCCAACTGGGGCCGGATCCTGGCCGCCATCGGAAACTCGGGCGTGGCAGTGGACCCCGGCCGGGTCGACCTGCATATCGGGTCCCGCCGAAGCATTATGCCGGTGGCCGCCAAAGGCGGCTGGGCCGGTTGCGACCTTAAGAAGCTCCGGCAAATGATGCGTTCCTCCAAGATCAGGATCGTGATGGATCTCAACCTGGGCGACGCCTCCGCCGTGGCGTGGGGTACGGACATGAGCTACGAATATGTCCGGATCAACGCCATGCACCGGACGTGAAGCCATAGCGGGCGACGGGTATTCCGAGGGCGGCCCCGCGGGGCCGCCCTTCTTTGCCGGGGCGCCCACCCGGTAGGTCCTTATGAAAGGTCCGCGAGTCGCCAGATCTGCGGGGCGATGTCGAATTCCTCGAAAATGGTGGGGTACCAGGTCCCGGGAAGCGTCAGGTCTTCGTTTACCGGCGGCCGGTCAACCCTGTAGAGGCGTACGGCGTTTACCGGTTGGTTTGAGTAAGCTTTCAGCCTGAGATCCCGCCCGGCGGGTTTCAGTGCGTCCAGGGCGCTGTAGTATCCGGCGTTGGGGAAGGGCGAATCGTAGGCGGGAAAGGCCATGGAAATGACCATGTTGTTGGGGCCGACCATGCCGCCGTCAAAATGTGCGAGCTCACCGTCGTAGAGGATGAGAAAGGCGATGGGGTCCACTTGGAACGTGCGGACGCGAAGCGTGACGACGTTCCTGTAGGCGCCGCCGATGCGGTGCGCCGGGTTCGGCCGGGGTCCCGTCACGGCCACCGCGAGGTTCCCGAAATCGACGTGAAACGCATCTTCCATCTCGTGCTTCAGGGGTTCAACCACGGCGGCGGCCCCCTCCCTTCGCAGGTCCACGAAATCAGCGCCCTGGAAAGGGGCGGGGAAGCGTTTCGGACCGATGCCGTCCAGCCTTGCCAGAACGATGCGCACGGCGCAGACACGGGCCTTGTCCGCGAGAGACTCGAGGGCCCACGGGTCTTTCTTGTGGTAAGCGGCGAGCTTTCTGGACAGGAAGAGAAGCAGGGCCGAACCGGGTTCGAGGCGTCCCGGGAGCCCGCGCGGGGACGACTCGCCGGGCAGCCGGTTCCACTTGTCGTATACGACGCTGATCCCTGCGTCCCGCAGCGTCCTCGCCACGTTTTCCACCTTGAAATCGTCTTCCGGGGCGAAGCAGAGAAAGACCTTTCTTGACGCCATATCCCCTCCTTGATTATCATGCCGCCTGAATCCGGGGCCGCCGCCCGTCGATTAGTGAACGCGGAGGGGCGGTGAATCCTTCCCCGGAGGTGGGCCTCGGCCGGCAGCCGGGCCCGGTTCCCCGGAGGAACGCATGCTGTGGGTCATGATGGAGGCCGCGACGATCTGGGCAGTCTGGTGCGTGGTGCACAGCCTGCTCGCCGCCGCCTGGTTCAAACGTCTGCTCGAACAAAGGCTGGGGACCCGGTACGGGTTCTACCGGCTGGCCTACAACGTATTCAGCGTGATCACAGTGGTCCCCGTGGCGTATCTGCAATGGAGCTTGAAGGGCCCGGCGGTTCTGGTCTGGCGCGGGCCCTGGATCGCGGCGGCCGTGTTGATCAATGTTGCGGCCACGGTCCTTTTCGTGGCGGGAGCCAGAGCCTTTGACCTCGCCGATTTTCTGGGGTTCCGGGGCGCCGGTGCTGCGTTGAGGGGCGTGCCATGGCGTGAGGATGGGGGTATGCAGGAGTACGGCATACTGCGATGGATGCGCCACCCCTGGTACGCGGGCGCCATTCTCGTGCTCTGGGGGCATAATCTCGATGCGGCGGGAATCGCCGCATCCGCCGCGCTCACCGCCTATTTGCTGGTCGGCGCCTGGCTCGAAGAAAGAAAGCTTCTCGTCGTTTTCGGCCACGCCTATCGGGAATACAGGCGGCGCGTGCCCGCCTTTTATCCGCGGCGGCCGCGCTGAGCCCGCGGTTTCATTGAGGGGCGCCCTTCCAGGGCGGTTCCTTCATGCCCTTCCGGGCGTTGATCCAGCGGGCGAGAACGAAGAGGGCGTCGGAAAGCCTGTTCAGATAAACCACGGCGTCCGGATTGGCGCCTTCCTCTCTCGAAAGCCTGACGACGGCCCGCTCCGCCCTACGGCAGACGGCCCGGCACACCTGCATGGCCGCAGCCCCGGGATCTCCTCCGGGAAGAATGAAGGTCTTAAGCGGTTCGAGCCCCCCGTCCCACTCGTCGATCCGGGATTCGAGCCAGGCGGCCCGGTCCGGGCCGATCCGCGTCGTACGCATGCGGACCTTTTCAGACGCATCGGGGGGCGTGGCCAGATCGGCGCCCAAAGAAAGAAGATCGGACTGGACTGCACGCACAACCTCCACGAGCCCCAGTGCGGGATCAAGCTGCGAGCCGGCCCAGCCCAGAAAGGCGTTCAACTCGTCCACCGTTCCGTAGGCTTCGACCCGAAGGCCGGCCTTGGAGACCCTCGGACCGCCGAAAAGCCCGGTTTCCCCCTTGTCTCCCGTCTTGGTATAAATCTTCATTCGTTCGCTCCAGGAAGATCTACCGGTTCAGGATAGCATGCGGTTCATTCCGCCGGGACCGCATCCTTGAGCGGATAGGTGTGCGTTACGTAGTCTTCCACCATATCCAGGAAGGCGGAAGCGAGTTCCTCGTACGTTCCCTGGAGGGTGGTGAACTTCTGGCCGTCGATGAAGACCGGGCACTTGGGCGTTTCTCCGGTTCCCGGCAGGCTGATGCCGATGTTGGCGCTTCTGGATTCTCCGGGACCGTTCACGATGCACCCCATCACCGCCACTTTCATGGTTTCCACGCCGTCGTAGCGGTCTTTCCACTCGGGCATCTTCGCACGGACAAAGTCGTCGATGCGGAGCGACAGTTCCTGGAAGGTGGTGCTGGTGGTCCGGCCGCAGCCCGGGCAGGCGGTGACACTGGGTTTGAAGGAGCGCAATCCCAGGGACTGGAGAAGTTCGCAGCACGCCCAGACCTCCTCCCGCCGGTCGCCGCCGGGCCTGGGGGTCAGCGAGATGCGGATGGTGTCACCGATGCCTTCG
>JARRNO010000071.1:0-20225 GCA_037384885.1 Acidobacteriota bacterium | reverse complement strand
GCAGCGGCTGACGGGTCTTGGACGCCAGATCGCGGTAGAGGGCGATCAGGTCCTGCGGGTGCGAGGTCTTGCAGGAAATGATGATCTGGTTTTCGGTGAGTCCGGATTGGAGCGCCAACTCCGTGGAATCGAGCGCGGAGATCACCATGCACTCGTTGATGATCTCCTCCGATTCCTTTCCCAGGTTTCGATCGGTGTTTTCCTGCATCTTGGCCACGACGAGCTCCTGGTTGAGAGAGCCCTTGTTTACGCCGATGCGGACCGGCTTGCCGTGGCCGACCGCCACGGAGCAGATTGTCTGGAACTGCTCGTCGCGCCGCTTTCCGTGGCCGACGTTCCCGGGGTTGATGCGGTACTTGTCAAGCGCGCGGGCGCAGTCCTCGAACTGCGTGAGCAGCAGGTGCCCGTTGTAGTGGAAGTCCCCGATCAGGGGGGCGTCGCAGCCCTGGTCCAGCATGCGCTGCTTGATTTCGGGGACGGCCTTGGCCGCTTCCGGGACGTTCACGGTGACGCGGACCATGTCCGCGCCGGCCTGGATAAGATCGATGCACTGCGCGGCCGTACCGGCGGCGTCGGAGGTGTCCGTGTTCGTCATGGTCTGCACCACGACGGGGGCGCCGCCGCCCACCTGCACCTTGCCGACCTGGACCGGCACGGTTTTTCGAGGCGTGTGCTTTTGCATGCTTCCTGCTCCTGGTTTATGAAACTCCGGCGGCCGGGAATCCCACCAGACCCTTGAAACGACGGCGGACCCCGATTTCATCCACCGGTATGATAGCACCCGGTTTCCCGACCCTGAAGAGGACAGCCGGACGCGGGCATTTTCTACCCGGGCTTCACGCCGTCAGCGTCCGGCTCCGGCCCCATTCCTCGGCTCGGAAAGGCACCCGCGGTAGAAGGCCGCCAGATCCTTCTTGAGCTTGGCCAGGGACGGCTTGTTCAAGTAGATCATGTGCCCGGACTTGTAATAGTGGAGGACGATGTGGCTCCTGAGCGAAGGATCGAGCTGGAGGTGGTCCACGGTGTATTGCGCCTGAGCGAAGGGCGTGGCGAGATCGAAATAGCCGCAGCCGACAAAAACCCGCAGGTAGGGATTTTCCGTCATGGCCTGCCGCAGGGTGTCGGCCACGTTCAGGTAGCGGTTGTCCGCGTCGAACTTCCAGGGCCAGACCTTGCGGCTGAGGATGGTGTAAGGCCTGTCTTTCTTGTAGTTGAGAAAGTTCCTGAGATAGCCGTTGAAGGCGCCGGTAAAGACGCCGTTTACCGAAGCGAAGCTGGGGTCGTAGCTGAAGGTCGAACCGGCGGCGTCACGATCCATGCCCTCCAGCCTGCTGTCGAATCGCCCCACCGTCCTCCGCTGGTCCCTGAGAAGCTGCTTGACAAAATGATACACGGGAACACGCAGGTTGGAGTCCTCGATGTATTGCTTCGACAAGCCGGTGAAGCGGGAGAGCTTGTCCACCACATCGGTCCGCTGCGCCTTGGAAAGCGAGTCTCCGGCCAGGAGCGCGGAGGCGTACTCGCCGAAGGCGAATTGCCGGGCCTCGCGCACGGTCTTCTGGAAATCCGCTTCGAGACCGGGAGCCAGCTTCTTGTGGTACCACGCGGTGGCGGCGTAGCTCGGCAGGTAGAGAACGTAGGGCAGATCGTTGCCCACGTTGAAGGCCAGCGTCTGGAAGTTCAACACGGAAGAGACCAGCACGACACCGTTCAGGTAGATTCCCCGGTTTTGGAGATAACCAGACAAGCCGGCCGCACGGGTCGTTCCGTAGCTCTCTCCGGCCAGGAATTTGGGAGATCCCCAGCGGTTGTAGTGGGTCAGGTAAAGGCGGATGAAGTCGCCCACGGACCGGATGTCTCCCTTTACGCCGTGGTACCTGGAGGCCTCCTTGGGGTTCACCGCCCGGCTGAAGCCGGTGCTGACGGGATCGATGAAGACCAGGTCCGAGATATCGAGCAGGCTGTCCGGGTTCTGGGCAACCCGGTAGGGGGGCGGGTAGGGCAGGCCGTTGTCCTTGATGACCACCCGTTCCGGGCCCAGGGCCCCGAGCTGAAGCCAGACGGCTGACGATCCGGGACCGCCGTTGAAACAGAAGGTCACGGGACGCGCCGCCTCGTCTTTTACCCCATCCTTCGTGTAGGCGATGTAGAAGATGCCGGCCTGGGGTTTGCCCTCCTCACTGCGGAGGACGAGCGTTCCCGCCGTGGCGGTGTAGTGAAGTTCACGGCCGTCGATCTTGAGCGTGTGTTGCGTGCGCGTTGCCGTGTCCTTGAGGGGCGTCACCTTTTTGGCCCCGGTATGCTGTTCCGAAGTATTTGGAGGCGTCTTTCCCCGGGCGGCCTGAGGCGCGGCTTGCAACGATGCGGACAGGAACCCGGCCAGGGCGAGAGTCATCAAAACGGCTGCTTTCTTTGTCAAGGTGATCCCCCATGAGTTTCTGAAAACCAACGACAGGAGCCGTCCGGCTCTTTCACGAACATAAATATGTACGAGTGTACACCCTTTTGGGTTCTGTCATGCCGGCACAGACGAGAAAAAGGGGCTCCGCAGAGTTGCGGAACCCCTTTTTGATACGGCTTTCGCTGTGATGCTTTATCCGCGGAGTTTGGAAAAACGCTCCTCGACGGCCTTCCAGTTCACCACGTTCCACCAGGCCTTGATGTAGTCGGGCCGGCGGTTCTGGTACTTCAGGTAGTAAGCGTGCTCCCACACGTCCAGTCCCATGACGGGGGCCTTGTTTTCCATGTAGGGGCTGTCCTGGTTTGCGGTGGAGAAGACTTCGAGCTTGCCGTCGTTCAGGACGAGCCAGGCCCATCCCGATCCGAACCGGGTGGCGGCGGCGTTCGTGAACTTCTCGTGAAAGGCCTCGAAACTGCCGAAAGTCTTGTCGATGGCCGAGGCCAGATCTCCCGAGGGCGTTCCGCCGCCGTTCGGGCTCATAATTTGCCAGAAGAGGCTGTGGTTGGCATGGCCGCCGCCGTTATTCCGGACGGCCGTCCGGACGGATTCGGGAATGCGATTGATGTCTCGCAGGATCTCGCCGATCTCCTTATTCTGAAAATCGGACTGGCCTTCCAGGGCCGCGTTGACCTTCTTTACATAACCGCCGTGGTGCTTGTCGTGATGAATCTGCATCGTCATTGCGTCGATATGCGGCTCAAGCGCATCGAAGGCGTAGGGAAGTTGGGGTAATTCAAACATGGGTGTTCCTCCTTTGTTACGCTGTCGCTTTCGCTCCGGGCCCCGCGCCGCCCCCTTGATGGGGCCGTAAGCGGCGCGGCTTGCCGGAGTCCTGTACCGGTCCTCCGTCCATCGAGTACATGAATAACAAGGGGGAAGGAGAGAATGTTCCCGCCGCCGGAAAGAAAAGGGGGCGGTCTAAGACCGCCCCCTGCCGAAGAGCCGGAAACGTGCGGAGGGTCTATTCCGGCCGCCAGGCCGGAACACGTCCGGGCGTCCATGGGGCGCCGGCGGCGTTCATCCCATCCTCGAGTTTCTTCAGCTTGACCGTGTAAAGACCGGTCAACTGTTTCAGCACGGCTTCGAATTCTTGAGCGGCGATGCGGTACTGGTTGCGCTGGGTCTGTGTCGGGGCGGATGTGCAGGACCATTCTCCGTAAACGATGCCCTGGACGCGGCCCACGATCGACGGCGGGACGGGTTCGTTGTGGGAAGCGATAACGTGGTCTCCCGTAAGGGCGCGATCGATTTTCGTGAGTTCCAGACCGATCTCGCGCGCCTGCTTCGACAGCGCTTCGTCGGAATGCGGTGTATTCTCGAGGGCCTTGTTGATGTAAGCCAGGCGTTCCCGGATTTCATGCGAAAGCTTGACGGAGCCCAGCACGGCGCGCTGGAGGCGCTGTGTCTTGCGCTCGAAGGCGAGCAGCGCCGCCTTGTCCTTGGCGGGAAGGGTGGCCGTTCCCAGTGGGGCGGTTTTGAAGGTCTGTTCTTTGCCCAATGGGGTCAATGCGCCGTCGTGACGCTCGTAGAGCGTGACCGTGTAGGTCCCCGGAGCGACCATGGGCCCGGCGGGCTGGGGCTCCCAGGGATTGAATTCGCCGTTTTCATGGATCTCGGGTGGATTGGCGGGCGGATAACGGAGATCCCATGCCACACGGTGCATTCCCTTGGCGACTGGGCCTTCCACGCGCCGGATCACATCGCCCTGCTCGTTCCGGACGATCAGAACGACGGAGGGCCCCTGCTCTTGGTCTTCTTTTCTCAGTTCGCTCCAGGGTGGATAGAAGTTGTCGCCGCCCTTCTTCTCGATCCTCCGCTCCTTTTTCTGCCGCTTTTCCTTCAGCGTCTCCAGGGAATCCTTCAGGTAATAGGTGAAGACCGCGCCGAAAGGCGGGTTGGGCGCCGTGTAGTAGCTGTCGCCCTCGGCGGCCTTTCCGGGGAGTCCAAGAGGGGTGGACGGGATGAACATCCAGGCTTTCTTGACGGGGAAAAGCGCACCCTTTTCCTGCAGGAGCGAGGGGGTGAGGTCGCGCAGCGGGCTGTAATTGTCCAGGATGTAAAAGCCGCGGCCAAAGGTGGCGAGCACCAGGTCGTTTTCCCGCGCCTGGATCGCCATGTCGCGTACGGCGATGGTGGGCATTCCGCCCTTGAGCTGCACCCAGTGTTTGCCGCCGTCGATGGTGAAAAAGACCCCGTACTCGGTGCCCGCGAAAAGCAGCTTCGCGTCCTTGGGATCCTGGATGAAGCTGTAGACCGTCCCCTTGGCGGGAAGATCGCCCGCGATGCTCTTCCAGGTCTTGCCCCGGTCGGTGCTCTCGAGCAGGTAGGGCTTGAAGTCGCCCATTTTGTGGTTGTCGAAGGCGGCGTAGACGGTGTCGGGATTTTCCTTTGACGCGGCCAGCGCGGAAACGTAACTTAATTCCGGGACGCCGGGGAAATGATCGATCTTGCGCCAGTGTGCGCCATCGTCTTCCGTGACCTGGATCAGGCCGTCGTCCGTGCCGGCGTAGATCAGACCCTTTTTGAGCGGGGAAGCGGACAGGGAAACGATGGTGCCGTAAAAAGAGGTGGAGGCGTTCTTGGCCACGGCGTCCACGCCCCACACACGCCCCATGACCTTGAGCTTGTTGCGGTTCAGACCCCGGGACAGGTCCGGGCTGATCTCCTTCCACGAGTTCCCCATGTCCTTGCTTTCAAAGAGCCTGTCGGCGCCGAAGTAGATCGTGGTGTGGGAGAAGGGGCTGATGATCAAAGGCGCGTTCCAGTTCCAGCGCAGCGGGGCTTCGTCCTTTCCCGCCTTCGGCTGGATGTCCATCATCTGGCCCGAGCTCTTGTCGAAGCGGACCAGCCCGCCGTACTGGGATTCGGAGTAGACGATTCTCGGATCCTTGGGGTCCACCTGGCTCCAGAAGCCGTCGCCGCCCACCGTGACGTACAAGTCGGAGTTCACGATAACACTGGAGGAAACGGTTTGGGACGGGCCGCCCAGGGTGTTGTTGTCCTGGGTCCCGCCGTAGACGTGGAAGAAAGGACGGGCGTTGTCCACGGCCACGCGGTAGAACTGCGTGATGGGCAGGTTGGCCTTGAAATGCCAGGTTTTGCCCCGGTCGTAAGTTTCGTAGAGCCCCCCGTCGCATCCGGCCAGCATGTAGCGGGTGTCATGGGGGTCGATGTAGAGCGCATGGTTGTCCACGTGTTTCCAGTGCTCGCCGACCCGGTGGAAGCTCTTGCCGCCGTTGTCCGTCACGTGCATCCAGGTGTCCATGGCGTAGACGCGGTTCACGTCCTTCGGATCGCAGATGATTTCGTTGTAATACTGGGGGCTCGAGGTCATGTAGTCGCCGCGCATCGTCCAGCTGGCGCCGCGGTTCGTGGAGCGGAAAAAGCCTCCCTTGCCGCCGGCGGCTTCGATGATGGCATAGACCACGTCGGGGTTGACGGGAGAAACGGCCAGGCCGATCCGGCCCATGTTCACTTTGGGCAGGCCGGTTTTAAGCTTCGTCCAGTGCTTGCCCGCGTCCGTCGTCTTGTAGATGCCCGAGCCGGGGCCGCCGTCCACCAGGGTCCAGACATGGCGCTGGCGCTGGTAAGCCGCCGCATAAAGCACATCGGGGTTCCGCGGGTCCATGGCCACGTCGGTGACGCCCGTGTATTTGTCGATTTTGAGAACGTCCTTCCAGGTCTTTCCGCCGTCGGTGGTTTTGTACAATCCGCGCTGTCCGCCGGCGTTCCACAGCGGTCCCTGCGCGGCCACATAAACGATATGGGAGTTTTTGGGATCCACGAGGATCTTGGCGATGTGCTGGGAATCCTTCAGGCCCATATTCTTCCAGGTACGGCCGTCGTCGTTGGAGCGATAGACGCCGTCGCCGTATCCCACGCTGCGCTGGCTGTTGTTTTCACCGGTCCCCACCCACACGACGTGCGGATTGTTGGGATCGATGGCGACGCAGCCGATGGAATAGGAGCCCTCTTTGTCGAAGACGGGCGTCCATGTCGTACCGTCGTTCACCGTTCTCCAGACACCGCCCGAAGCCGCCGCCACGAAATAACGCGCACGGTTGTGGGGATCGACGGCGATATCGGAAACGCGGCCCGAGGTCAGCGCCGGGCCGATGCCGCGAAGCTCGAGGCCCTCGAAAGTTGCCGCGCACATGGGGCAGTTTTTCGCCTTCGCACTTTTTGCGCCGGTGGTTTTTGCAGTCTTGGACCGGGCGCTGACCGCGGGTGCGGCCAGCACCGCCACGAGGAGTGCAGCCAGAAGCCATCTCGTTCTTCTCATTTCCAGCTCCATTGGTTTGACGATAGTTGTCCTCCCCGGCGCGCTGGGCGCGCCGGGCTTTTTCGTCCGCCCCGCTCGGGAAAGCGGGCCGGCCCCATGGCTTTTCCGAGGACTTCGCCGGCCTTTTCGGCTTTGTCCTCCGGGGCCTCCAGGATCAACTCGTCGTGCACCTGCAAGACGAGCCGGGCGCCTTCCGGTAGGAGGGGCTCCACTCTCACCATGGCCTTCTTGATGAGATCGGCCGCCGATCCCTGTACCGTTGTGTTCACCGCCTGCCGAAGCAGCGCCTGCTGCTGGGGCTTGGGCGCCCGGCCGATTCCAGGGAAGAAGCGCCGCCGGCCGAGGATGGTGGTGACCTCTTCCGTGTTCAGAACGGACGTCCGCACACCGTCGATATAGTCCCGTACGGCCGGGAACCGGCTGAAGTATCGCTCGATGAACTCTTTGGCCTCTTTCTGCGGCACGCCGAGTTCCCTGGCCAGTCCGAAGGGACCCATGCCGTAGATAATGCCGAAGTTGACCGCCTTGGCGGCCCGCCGCATGTCTGCGGTCACCAGTCCGGGGGCGGCGCCGAAAATTTCGGAAGCGGTCCGCGTGTGGATGTCTTCCTTTTCGCGGAAGACCTTCTTCAGCCCATCGGCGCCGCTCAGGTGCGCCAGCATCCGCAGCTCGATCTGGCTGTAGTCCGCCCCCACGAAGACGCAGCCCTTCGCCGCAACGAAGCCCCGCCGTATCCTCGGCCCCCAGTCCCCCCGGGCGGGAATGTTCTGAAGGTTGGGATCGGAGGAAGACAGACGGCCCGTGGCCGTCACCATCTGGTGGAAGGTGGCGTGGACCCGTCCGGTTTCCTGGTTCACGCAGCCGGGCAGCGCATCCACATAGGTGCCCTTGAGCTTGCTCAGGATCCGGTGCTCGAGAATCAGAGGCACGACGGGGTGGGCGTCCTTCAGCGATTCCAGCACTTCGTTGTCCGTGGAGTAGGATTTGGTTTTGGATGTCCTCTTCTTGACGGGGAGGCCGAGTTTCTCGAAGAGGATTTCGCCCACTTGCTTGGGGCTGGCTACGTTGAAATTCTCTCCGGCCGCCTGGAAAATTCCCTTTTCGAGCCGCTCGAGCCCGCTGGTGATTTCGTGGTTCAATTCTTCGAAATAGGGGAGATCGAGGCCGATACCCGCAGCCTCCATGCGTGCGAGAACGCCCACGAGCGGCCGCTCCACATCCTGGTAAAGGCTGGCCATGCCGGCCTCGTCCAGCTCCTTCAGCAGGCGGGGGGCGAGCCGGGCGAGCAGAACCGAAGCGGCCGCGCCGTCCCCGGGCCGTGCCCTCTGGCCGAGGTAAAGATCGGCCAACTCGGAGATCGGGCGAACTTTCCCTGCGGGATCCAGCATGAAAGCCGCCACCGCGGCGTCCACGAAGTCCTTACCCGGCCGGAACCGCTCGGGCCCGAGCCGGCGAAGCACAGACTTTGCGCCGTGGGCGCAGAGCTTGAGCCCGGAGAACAGAGCCGGTTCCAGGTCTTTCACGGGCAGCGACCAGGCCGCGTCTCCATCTGAGAAATAGAGAAGGCCGTCATTCCGGTAAAGTCCGGCCCAAGGAGATTTCGCGAGGGCGCCGTGTCCTGCTTCGTCGAGGGGCCGGGCGCCGGCTTCCACCGTTTCGGCGGGCGAACCGGGGAGCTCTTCGAGGAGGGAAAAGAATTCCATCTCCCGGTAAAGGTCCTGCAGTCGCTGGGTGTCGGGCTTCGTCCGCTCCAGATCGTCCGGGCCGTAGTCCAGGGGGACGTCGCACATGATGGTGGCCAGCTCGCGCGACTGCCTGGCCTGTTCCGCGTTCTGCAGCAGCCCCTCGCGGTAGCTCTTGCGCTTCACCTCCTGTGCGTGCGCCAGGACGCTTTCCAGGTCGCCGAACTGCCGGACGAGTTCCTTGGCGCCCTTCTCGCCCACGCCCGGAACGCCGGGGATGTTGTCCGTGGGGTCGCCCCAGAGGGCGAGGACGTCCACCACCCGTTCGGGCGGAACCCCAAAGACCTCTTCGACGCCGTGTGCGTCCAGGAGGGCGTCTTCCTTCTTGGTATGCAGGATTTGAACACCGTCTACCACGAGCTGGAACATGTCCTTGTCGGCGGTGACGATGATGACGTCCATGCCCTTGGAGCGGGCGGCCCCGGCCAGCGTGCCGATGATGTCGTCCGCTTCGTATCCCGCCAGCTCGAGCACGGGCAGGCCCAGGGCCCGCACCGCCTCCTTGGCCGGCTCGATCTGCACCACCATGTCGGGCGGCGCTTCCGGCCGGTTGGCCTTGTACGCCTCGAACTGCTCGTGACGGAAGGTGGGCTCGGGGCGGTCGAACACGAAGGCCATGTGGGTCGGGTCGTGGTCCCTGAGCAGCTTCTGGGCCATCTTGAGGACGCCGAAGACGGCGTTGGTGGGGCGCCCGTCGCGGGTTGATAGATGGCGGATGGCGAAAAAGGCCCTGAAGAGAATGGAACTGCCGTCGACGAGGTAGAGGGTGTCAGCCATGGTTTCGCCCCTTGGATAAAGCCTTGGAAGTCAGTGAAGCGGAGGCCGTCCGCCCCATTGTATCAGGGAACGGACGGAGAGGGGCAACCGACGGGCGGCTGCTTCGGAAAGCCGTTGAGAAATCCGGGCTAGTGGAAGCTTCCCGTGCTCAAATCGATCTGCTTGTCCGAGATCCCCTTCTGACCCATGATCAGGAAGCTCACCACCGAGGCCATCATGGCCGGTATGAGGGCCCACGGATTGCCCGTGGTTTCGGCCACGAAACTGATGGCGGCGAGCGGCGTTCGATACCCCGCGCCCACGAAGGCGGCCAGGCCGATCAGGGGATAGAGCGCGCCGTCGGCTCCCGGAATGAGATGAGCGAATCCGGCGCCCATGACAGCACCGAGAACCGCCTGCGGAAAGAAGAGACCGCCCACGCCGCCGCCTGCCACGGTGAAGGACGTGGCGGCCATCTTGGCGCCGAACAGGAAGGCAAGCATCCAGAAGGGTTCGTGCGAGTTGAGCACGTGCTTTAGAAGCATGTAGCCGGGGCCGTAGATGAAAGGCTCGTGGAATACATAAAATACCGTGGCGCCCAGGATCCCGACGATCAGCCCGCCGAGGATGGCGCGGCCGAGGGGGCTGATCCCGTGCAGGAGCTTTTCGGCGAACCGCGTGAACCAAACGAAGAGCCGCGCGCCGACGCCGCAGCAGACGCCCAGCATGACGGCGAAGATGATGTCCATCACCGAGAACTTGTGGGGGCCGCCCTGCTGGGCGAAGATGGGCTCGCTGCCCGCGATGATGACGAAGGTGATGTAGCTGGACGCCGAGGCGATCAGCGCCGGAATGAGCGCCCGGGCCGCCAGGCTGTCCTTGTAAGGCGCTTCCATGGCGAAGACCAGACCGGTGAGGGGTGCCTTAAAGATGGCCGCCATGCCCGCCGCGCCTCCGGCCACCAGGAGCAGCTTCAGGTCTTCCCGGCGGAAGAGCTTTTTGAATTTGGTCTGGAGCCAGTCGCCCATGGTGGCGCCCATGTAGATGGAGGGGCCTTCCAGCCCCATGCTTCCGCCGCTCGCCAGCGTCAGGAACGAGGCCAGCATCTTCCCGGGCAGGTTGCCCAGGCGCATGTGTTTGCGGCGGTCGTGAAAGACCATGACGTAGTCTTCAGTCAACGAGCCTTCGCGGCTGGGAACCAGCCACCGAACACTGGCGTAGGCCGCCACCAGGCCGAGCGCCGGCAGGACAAGATAAAACCAGGCGTTGCCCAGGCCGTAAAGCGCGCGGACCACCTTGGCCCTGAGGAGATAGTCGAAGGCCGCCACGCCGAGGCCGGTTACCGTGCCGATGGCCAGCGAAAACCCCACCCACCGGAGCAGCAGTTCCTCGCGGGCTTTGATGACATGGTGAGCGGTCAGGGGGGAACCGGACAGGCTGAGCGCCCGGATCCAGAGCCGCTTCAGATGGAACACATGATTTCTATGGTGCCGGTCGGAGCCGGGGGTGGTCGGCATGGTCTGTCGTCTCCGTGTTGCAGCCCCTTCTCAGGGAGCGGTCAATCGTTTCCAGTGCGGGGCGCGCGCTTGTCCGGCCCGCCGCCGGACCGGGATACCGGTGGGTGCAGACGAATTGGATGGCTGGGCGCAGGCATGGATTGAACTCTGTCTCACGGGCGTTCAAACGTAACATGAGGGAATGTGAGCGTTCGGGTGCACAATGCAGGCCCCGGGATGCGAACCGTCGGGTCAAGTGGAACAAGTTTTCCGACAGGTCTTGCTCCATCCGCAATCCTCTAAAAGCCGGGTCGCCGCCGGATACGCAGCGGCGGGCTTTCGTCGGCAACTGCTAATGATATACCATTACAGTCATTTTTGGCAACCCGCGCCGGCTAAACCGGACCCGGATTCAACCCGGACCGGTCGCCGCCGCTCTCATCCGGGCCGACGCTTCCTCGAGGATGATTTTCAGCTCCGGCGGCTCGGAAACGGGTGGAAGGCAGGCGGTTCCCACGCACACCCACGCCTTCACCTTTGCTTCAAGCCGCCTTCCGCGAAAGAGGGAGAGATTCTCCGCCTCCGCCGCGGAGACGCGGTCCCAAAGCAGTGGAACCACCGGGCATCCGGGAGGTGAGGATTTCCGGGCAGACCGCAACATTGCGCGAACTTCCCGGGTCATGCCGGGCCCGGACACCACCACGGCAGCCGCGGGAAGGCGAAGCAGCGCGGCCGCGCCCGCCAGAAGGGGAAGCGCGCCGGGCAGGTCCTTCATGGACGCTCCCTCGCTCCGCAGCACGTCTTCCAGGAGCTCCAGCCAGCGGTCTTCGTCCGTCAGCCGGTGCCGCTCGAGCAGGAGGCGCGCCAGGACGGACAAGGCGGAGGGAAGGACGCCGTCCTCCCGTTCGCGCACCGCCAACGGCACAGGAGCCGGTCCTTCGGGCACCGACTCGTAAAATACCCCTCGCTCGCGGTCCAGGAATCTCTCCACGGCCGCCCCCAGAAGCATGCCGGACCGCTCAAGGTGGAGAAGGGAACCTTCGGCCTGGAAGGCCCGCTGAAAGGCGCGGGCCAGAAAGACGTAGTCCGAGAGGAGCCCGGGGGTTCGGGCGCGGCTTCCGTCCCAGACATGGTAGAGTGTCCGGCCGTCCCAGGTCTTTTCCCAGAGGAAACGCAGGATGGAAAGTCCAGTTTCAAGAAAGTCCGTCCGGCCGGTGACGTCCGCGCCCTCCAGGAAAGCCTCGGCGGCCAGAGCGTTCCAGTTGGTGAGGACCTTGGTGTCTATTCCGGGCCGTACGCGCTCATCGCGGGCCCGGCGCAGCGACTTCAGCAGTCCGGCCGCCCGTTCCCGGACAGAGTCCGTCTCCCCGCCGAATTTTCCGGCGGCGACCTCCCAATCCATGACGCGGTGAAGAATCCGGTCTTCCAGCCCCCCCGGCGCTGCCTGAATACCGTACACTTCCGCCATAAACCCGGCATCCGCTTCACCGAGGACCTGGATCAATTCGTCCCGCGTCCAGAGGTAGAACCGTCCCTCTTCGCCGCCGGAGTCGGCGTCGATCGCGGCGACGAATCCGCCGTCCCCGGCGCCCATGGAGCGGATCATGTCCACCAGGATTTCTTGCGCGGTTTCCCGGAAGGCGGAATCGCCGGAAATCCGGGCCGCCCTCGCGTAAAGGGACGCCAGCTGGGCGTTGTCGTACAGCATCTTCTCGAAATGCGGCACGCGCCATTCCCCGTCCACGGAGTAACGGTGAAAGCCTCCGCCCACCTGGTCCCGGACGCCGCCCCGCGCCATCTTGTCCAGGGTGAGAAAGATCTTGCCGCGAAGGCCCAGCTCCGGATGCCGTGCGTCTTCATCGAGGAGGAACTCGAGCAGGGCGGGCTGGGGGAACTTGGGGCCCGTTCCGAACCCGCCCCCGCGCTCGTCGAACCTGGCCATGAGAGCTTTCCGCGCCGCCGACGCGGCTTCCAGGCCGGGGACATCTTCAGAAGGACGTCCTTCAAAAGAAGACGCCACGGCGCGCATGACGCCCTCGGAGCTTTCCTTCAATTCCTCCCGCCTCTGCACGAAGGCTTCGTCCACGGCCCGCAGCACGTCCATGAAGGCGGGTACGCCGTACCGGGCCCGGAGCGGGAAGTAGGTCCCGCCGTAAAAAGGCTTCAAATCGGGATCCAGAAAGACCGAAAGGGGCCAGCCGCCCGAGCCGGTCATCATGAGTACGGCACGCATGTAGAGAGCGTCAACGTCGGGGCGCTCCTCGCGGTCCACCTTGACCGGCACGAACCGGGCGTTCAGGAAGCGGGCCGTTTCCTCGTCTTCAAAGCTCTCGTGGGCCATGACGTGGCACCAGTGGCACGCCGAATAGCCGATGGACAGAAAGATGGGCTTGTCTTCACGCCCGGCCTTCTCGAACGCTTCTTTCCCCCAGGGAAACCAGTCCACGGGATTGTCCTTGTGCTGTCTGAGGTAGGGGCTTGTCTCATGGGCGAGACGGTTTTCCGGCATGAACCCTCCTTCACTTCAGAAAGAAGGACACGAGGCCGATTATTCCGGGGAAGACCCTTCAGAGCGCGCCTCAGGCCACGGCGTTGCGCACGCTCAGACCGCGGCGGGTCAGTTCCTTGAAGACGGCGCCGTAGGCCGTGCCCAGGTCTTCCGGACGGTGGGCGTCCGATGACAGGATGACTTCCCGGCCGCCCTTTTCCCGGTAAAGGTCCAGAATCGCCCAGCCGGGGAAAGGTTCGTCAAATCCCTTGCGATAGGGCGCGGTGTTGACCTCGATGAAAACCCCCATGTCCAGGCTGGCGGTCACGATCCGCCGGATCGTTTTGCCGTAGTGCTCCATCCAGAAATCGCCGTTCACCGCGGTCCCCCGCATGGAAAACACCTTGGGAAAGTCCAGGTGGCCGAGAGCGTCGTAGAGATTGCTTGCCACGACCTTGAGACAGGCGTCGAAGTACTCGTCCAGGCAGTCCTCGAGGGGGAGCTTCTGCGACTCGGCCCGCGCCATGAAGTTGGTAATTTCCTCCCTCCCCACGTGGTGGACGGATCCGATGGTGTACTGGTAGGAGGCGTGGTGCAGGAAGTCACGGATTTCTTCCTTGAACCGCTCCTGGTGGCTGATCTCCGCGCCGAAGCGGATCCTGAGATCGGGCGTCAGCTCCGCGGTCTCTTCCACGCATTCGGCGGCCCGGGCGAGGTTGTAATAGCCGTACCCCATGTCGGAGGGATCGAACTCCACGTGGTCGGTGAGAACGAAACCGCCCAGGCCCTGGCGGCGGGCCGCGGCCACGAGTTCCTCGGGCGTAGACTCGCTGTCCCAGCTGTGCAGACTGTGTACATGGTGGTCGAGATAGGCCTGGTACATAAGCTCACCGGCTCCCTGGCTTTTTCGCCGGATGTCCCGGACGGCCTGGCGGCGTCCCCGCAGCCTCTATATCATGAAGTGGAAGGCCTTCAGCACCGCCACGAGAATCCCCATCAGGCTCTCTCCGGCAATGATACCAGAGGCGACCGGAATGGTATACCGGTCGGCGGCGGCCTTGGAGCGCTTCTCGAAGAGCCACGCGGCGAGCGCTCCCAGGAACATGCTGACGCAGTTGAAGGCGGGGATGACCAGGGCGATGCCCATGCCCGTGGGCGAGGGCAGGAACTTGCGGGCGCCCGGAACGTGCTTCTCGCATACCGTGATCACGATCCCGAGGAGCCCGCCGATGAGGAGCGCCCAGCGGGCGGAGACGGGCAGCGCGGCGAAGCCGTGCGACAAGAGCAGTGCAACGCCCGCCCAGACCTGGGCCGCGGGCGCCGGGAGCTGGTCCGTGCCGAGCACGGCGGGCGTCGGCACCAGCAGGTGGTACACGGGCACGCTCACCAGCGCGCCCACGCCCACGCCCAGCAGCATGCTGATGTACTGCTTGCGAGGGCTGGCGCCCACCAGATATCCGCACTTCAGCGCCTGGAGGAGATCGCCGGAAGAGGCGGCCGCGCCGCCGGTCACATTGGCCGTCATGATGTTGGTGGTCATGTTCCCGGGTGCGATGGCGCCGTACATGAGCTGGGTGATTTTTCCGAGAGGCCCCACCGGCGTGATGTCCGTTTCGCCGGTGGCCCGGCAGGCTACGATGGCCAGAAGAAAGGTCATGAGCACGGCCAGCACGGCCATCCACCAGTGAATGCCGAAAAAGCTGATCTGCAGGATCACCGCCAGCGCCCCGGTCAGCAGGAACCCCACAGCGAACCAGGTCCCCGGGACTTCGATGCCGGAAACGGGATCCTCTTCGGCTTCCCGGTCCTTCTTGGGACGGAAGACCCGGGCGAGACCCGAGAGCGCACGCACCACCGTTTTCCACTGGTAGAAGAAGGAAAGCAACCCCGCCGTGACCATCATGGCCACGCCGGGCCACATGAGCCAGTGCACGATGTTGCGGTAGCCGCCATAATTCTCCCGGCGCGTCTGGCCCGGCGCAAAGCCGAGAAGGCGGTTGCCGGCGCTGTCATCCACCGTCAGCTGAGAATCCCATTGCCGGGCACGGGCCGCCTCGGCGGCCAGGTGTCCCCGGACCCACGTGAAGGAAACCACGCCGTGGAGCGGGTTCGGGGCTCCCCAGGGTGTGGCGGCGCCGTTGAGAAGGGCGAGGAGCGATTCTCGTCCGCGCACGGTGACGTTCTGCTGAAAATCCAACGCATAGCGCTTCTCCGCCATCTTTCCCCGTGGGCCGTCCACCATGCCTACGGAAAAAGCCAGGTGGGTTCCCGCCGGGATGGCCATGGGAAACCGGAGCACCTCGGCGCTCGAACCGGGCTTGAAGCCGAGCGCCTCCGCAGCCGTTCCCGCGGGAACGGAAAGGACCGCACCGGTTCCGGGCGATTGGGCGAACGTGGCGTAGATGTGGTTTTTCTGGGAATCGACGCCGAAGGCGATCTTGCCGGCGAAGGGGTTGGCCCGCCCGTCCGGCAGCGCGGCGCGGTTCAGGCCCCGGGCCAGGGAGGCGGCAGACGCGTAGGTCGCGGTCTTTTCCCAGCGGCGGACCAGCGTGAGCGGCGGACCGTCGTTGAACCGGACCTGGAGCGAGAGCGCGGCCCCGGACGGTACGGTGACGGGAAAGTAGAGTTCGCGGTCTGAAAAGAGCCGGGCGTTTTGCGTGAAGCCGTCCGCCGCCGTCACTCTCGGGGCCGGGTGGTCGATGTCTCCGCGGTGAATCATGACGGGCGCCAGGACGCCCCACCCCAGGATCGTGGCGAAGATCAGGCTGAGGCCGACCCGGATGCCCATGATCAACGAACGTCGCCGGAATGGGCGGCAGGAGGCGCTTCCACTCCCAGGTCCCCCAGGATTTCGCGATATGCCCGTGGATGAACCGCGGAAATCCGATGACGCCGTCCCGGCACCAGGCGATAACGAGGCCGATGCCCATGGCCGCGAAAAGCGCGCGGGCCTTCCGGAGGGCCTCGATCCCCGTTTCGTGGATGCCCTTGAGGACTTCACTGGTGGCGGTGCCGGTGGGAAAGCGCAGCTGTTCCACGTTGATCATCTGCCGCTTCATGGGCACGGCCATGAAGACGCCCAGCATGAGGATGGTCATGATCCAGAGGGTGAGCTTCCACGGCGCCAGGGTCGTTCCGGTGACCATCATGAGGGCGGGAATGGCCGAAACAAGGCCTGCCGAGGCCGTGTCGGCGCAAGCCGCGGCCATGGTTTGCAGGATGTTGTTTTCCAGGATCGTCAGATCGTTGCGGAAGAAAAAGGGCATCAGGGTCCGCACGGCCTTGAAGACCGCATAGGCCATGATGGCCGCCGTGATGGTCACCCCGAGGCTCCAGCCGGTCTTGAAGCCCACGTAAAGGTTGGAGAGCGAAAGGATGGTAGACTTCGTCCCGCCACTGGCGGTCTCGCGCCGCCACCTCCGCCTGCGATGTTCCCGTCGCTTGCTTGTCGGCCACTGGACCCCTCCCCTGTTTTGTGAAATCCAATTCTACCCTCCCATGGCGGAGCGCCGCAACGCGGCTGCGCCGGGCCGCTCCAGGGGCCGGGTTTGAACCGGGGTGGAGGGCGCTATATTGTCTTTGCGTGCAGGAGGCGGCCATGAAATTTGCAGTCCTCGGAATGGGAAATGTGGGGGCGGCGCTGGGCGCCCGCTGGGCCCGGGAGGGTCACAGCGTGGTTTTCGGCGTCCGGAATCCCTCGGCGGACAAGGTGGCCCAGAAGGTCAAAGCCTTGGGGCGGGACGCGCGCGCGGCGTCTGTCGAGGAGGCCTGCATGGGGGCGGAAATCGTGGTGCTCGCCGTTCCCTGGGGAGCGGTGAAGGATGTTTTGAAGACGGCGGGCGGATTGGAGGGCAAGATCCTGGTGGACTGCACCAACCCCATCGCGGACGGCTTTTCCGGGCTTTCGGTCGGCTTCGACACTTCCGCCGGCGAAGAGGTGGCTGCGATGGCTCCCGGTGCGCGCGTGGTCAAGGCCTTCAACACCACCGGCTCCAAGAACATGGCCAACCCCATTTTGGGCGAAGACCGGGCCACCATGTTCATCTGCGGCGACGACGCCCGCGCCAAGGAAGTCGTGGCGGACCTGGCCGACCAGCTTGGCTTCGACGCCTGCGACACCGGCCCGCTCTACCACGCCCGCTACCTGGAGCCCATGGCCATGTTGTGGGTGGACATGGCCTACCGGCAGGGCGTGGGGCCGGACTTCGCCTTCAAGATTCTGAGGCGCTGATGCTGAAGGTGACGCCCCGCATTTCGATCGCCGAGGACGAGCTCGAAGAGGCTTTCGTGCGCGCTCCGGGGCCGGGCGGACAGAATGTGAACAAGGTCGCCACCGCCGTCCAGCTCCGCTTCGACGCCGTGAATTCGCCGGCCCTGCCCCTTGCGGTGAAAGAAAGGCTCCTCCGCCTGGCGGGACGCCGCGCCACCGTCGAAGGAACGGTTGTCATCGACGCTCACCGCTTTCGCACCCGCGAAAGAAACCGGGAAGACGCCCGGGAAAGGCTGGCCGCGCTGGTCCGCCGCGCCGCCGCGCCGCCCAAGCGCCGAAAACCCACGCGCGTGCCCCGTGCTTCGAAGGAAAAGCGGCTCAAGGAAAAGAAGAAAAAAGCGGAAGTGAAACGCACGCGGGGCCGCGTTCCACACGAATCCTTTTAGCTGGAAACCCTTGTTTAGGGTTCAAACGAAGCCAGAGCACCATTCAGAGGCCTGCTTTGAAGCGGGGAGGTGTGAGCAGCAAGGCCGAAGCAGCGGGCGGTTTCGCCGGACCGGGGGCCGGGCGGAAAGGAACCAACCCTTTCCCGCCTCGCCAGCTAGCCCAGGTGCTGCTTCTGCAAGTAGAGGCTCTTTTGCACCGTGGCGAAGAACTGCTGGTAGAAGTGGGGATCGTTCACGGTCTCCACGTTGACCACGACGCCCCGGTTGTTCAGCGTCTTCACCTGGAAGTTGGCGCGCACCCGCGTTTCGCCCTTGCCGTAGGGACTCACGTTCAGACTCGTCTCCACCTGGGCGAACTTGTTCCAGGTCGCCTTCTTGCCGTGCCAGAAGCGCCGCCAGAAGGCGTGGCTCTTGTCTTCGATGTTCACTTCTTTCCCGCCCGAAATGAAGCCGAGCTGAAGGTTGACGTTCTTCACGATGAACCCGTCGTCCTGCAGCACGTTCAGGAGCGCCTTCATGACCAGTTTCTGGCTGCCGGTGGCGTAATTTCGAGTCTGGTACTGCCGGATCTGCAGCTGCGACTGGACGGGCTTGGGGCCCGCACCGGCGCATCCCAGGCAGAGCAGGGCGGCGGCCCAACAGGCGAGAAAAATAGGCGTTTTGCTCATCCTCTTAGAACGTGCTGGCATTGTAAGAGAAGGACTTCACTTTCTGGTTCTTGTCGAATTTGATGATGACCGTCAACGTCTTCTCGCTGCTGGAGGACGAACCCCTTTCGTGAGCATGGGCGCCGCCGATGCCGCCCAGCAGAAGCGTCCTGCCCGTCAGTCCTCCGCCGCCGAGACGCCCCGAAACGCCCCCGCCGCTCTTTTCGTAGCTGGCGTAGGTGGCGATCTTGTCATAGATCCAGGTCTCGTCCCCGTTGCTGTCCCGGGTGACGATGTTGGGGGCGCCCAGCGCCTTGGCCACGGCCGCGCCCGATTCTCCCGTATGGATTTCCCGCTGGACCGTGCCCGCCGTCAGGTTGGCTTCCCGGCTCGCACCGGAGTTCTGCCTTTGTGCGGCGCATCCGGCGGCCAGGACGATCAGTGCAGAAAGCGAGGCGAGCAAGAGGGTGCGCGAATGCATGATATGCTCCCGTGACTGTGGCGGATGCGGCAGAGCGGTTCCGCCGGGTTGAGACCCCTCTTACAATCTACTCTGTCACGAACCGGCGGGCCGCTCAAGACGGGCTGGGGCGGTTGGCCCCCGGCCTCTGTCATGTCAAGCATCTTCGTGGTGTTCTCCCGCGCTTCATGGTACATTGCACTTTTACCCGGCTGACCGCCTTTTTCCGAACACGCTCTATTGGATGGAGTCTGCCATGAGCCCCGATGACCTCGATCCGAAAAAAGAACCCGAATCCGTCCCCGGAGGCGCCGAACCGCCCGTGCCGCCCCCCGAGGATGCAGCCCCCCACCCTCTGAAGGAGATCGTGCAGCCCTTCATCGATCTCGTTCACGCGGGACGGGCGCTTTGGGCGGTTAACTCCACCTACTTCATCGAGGGCATCGTCTACTTCGGCTGGCTCACGCTGCTGGCCATCTTCTTCAACAACTTCGTCGGCCTGAACGATCTCCACGCGGACTGGATGGTCAGCGTACTCACGGCCGGCATCACCCTGGCCATGCTCTTTTTCGGCGGCGTGGCCGACAAGATCGGCGTCCGCCGGGCGTTGCTGATCGCCTTCTTTCTCATGTTCGTGGGCCGGTTCATCATCGTGGGCAGCCTCAAGATCTTCCCGCTCAACCAGGGCTGGGGTTCTCCCTTGTTCTACGCCTGCCTGCTCGGCCTGCTGGGCGTGGTTCTCGGCTACGGCCTCTACCAGCCCGCGGCCTATACTGCTATCCGGGAATTCTGCGACGAGCGAACCTCGGCCATGGGTTACGCCATGCTCTACGCGGTGATGAACCTGGGCGCGGCCGTTCCGGGCTTCATCTCGCCTCCCGTCCGCCACGCCTTCGGCATCCCCGGAGTCTTCTGGCTTTATGTCGGCTTGACGGCGCTCAGCTTCATCCTCGTCCTGGTCTTGCTGACCAAACGGGTCCAGAAGCGTGCTCTGGATGTGGTCGCAGAGTACCGACGCGTGCACGAGCAGGAAGGAGTTGAAAAGGACAAGAAACAACTTGAAGAAGCAAAGGAAGCGAAGGCGAAACTCAAGGGAAGCAAGAAGTACCTGATGCTGAATTGGCTGCAGGGAGCCTTGCTTGTTATCAGCCTCAGTGCCATTGCGGGCGGCCTTGTTTTCTTCCTTGTCACCCTCGTCAAACTTCATCAGTACATCGTTCAAGGTGCGGTGATCTTC
>JARRNO010000070.1:0-9327 GCA_037384885.1 Acidobacteriota bacterium | reverse complement strand
TCGCGCTGAACGGCTTCCAAGGCCAATGACACGGCCTTTTCGGCGTCGTCTGCCGGCTCGACCTTCAGCGGCACCACGCCCCACACCACCGCCAGGCGGTTCAGGACCGCCTCGTCGGCGCTGCAGGCCACGATGGGAGCTTCCATGTGGAACTTGGACAACAGCCGGGGCATTCTCCCGGTCGGGGTGATGGAGATCACCGCCGCCACCTTCAGGTCTTCCGCCGCGCTCGCCGCGGCGTGGCTTGCGGCGTGGTGAAAATCGGTCACGCCGGTGAAGGGCTGCTGTTCGGGATGGTAAAAGCGGCTGCTCTCCGTTTCCCGCGCAATTCGATGCAGGACGGACACCGCCTCCACCGGGTAGTTCCCCACGGCGGACTCGGCCGAAAGCATGACCGCGTCGGACCCATCGTAGATGGCGTTCGCCACGTCCGACACCTCGGCCCGCGTCGGCGTCGGGTGGTCGATCATGGATTCCAGCATCTGCGTGGCCGTGATGACGAACTTCCCCCGCCGGTTGGCTTCCGTAATGATGATCTTCTGGGCCTGGGGAACGTGTTCCGGCCCGATCTCCACCCCCAGGTCGCCGCGGGCCACCATGACGCCGTGGACCTCCTTGAGAATGGCTTCAAGGTTGTCCATGGCCTCGGGCTTCTCGATCTTGGCGACGATCCAGGGCGGCTTTTCCGCCCCGGCGAGGATTCTCTTGAGCCCTTTGACGTCCGAGGCCTTGCGCACGAAAGACAGCGCGACGATGTCCACGCCAAGCTCGAGGCCGAAGGCCAGGTCGGACTTGTCCTTCTTCGTCAGCGCCGGTGCGCTCAGCGCCACGCCCGGCAGGTTGATCCCCTGGTGAGCGCGGACGACTCCTCCCCGGGCGACGACGGTTTGCACATCATCCCCGGCGATCTTCTCGACACGGACCTCGATGGTGCCGTCGGTGAGAAAGATGCGGTCGCCCTTCTTCACGTCCTTGGGCAAGTGCTCGTAGGTGGTGAAGGCCCTCTGGGCGTTTCCTTTGCAGGGTTTTGTCGTGAGCGTGAACGGCTCGCCCTCCGCCAGCTGCGCCGAATCTTCCTGAAACTCGCCCAGCCGGATCTTGGGCCCCTGCAGGTCCTGCAGGACGGCCAGGGGCCGCCCCACGCGCCGGCTCACGCTGCGCACCGCCCTGAGACGGCCCGCGTGATCCTCGCGGGTGCTGTGGGAGAAGTTGAGGCGGGCCACGTCCATCCGGGCTTCCGCCATCTCGAGGATGCGGTCTTCCGAATGACTCGCGGGCCCCAGCGTGCAGACGATTTTGGTGTGGGCCATGTCGGATCCCCCCGTGCGGTTTCCCTGATAACACGATTGTGCGGAGGTTGGCAACAAGGCGCGAGCGTAACGCGCCTCGCGCCAGTGTCTTGTGAATCGTGTCTGGTGTCTGGCAGCAGCCGCGCGCCGGCGGCGGATGGACGACGGATGACGGACGCTAAAGACTTGAAAAGCTTGCCGCTGCACCCCTGCCCCGACGCCCGGGAATTCCAATGGGCGCCCCCAACCCCGTGGGCTAACCCCCGACCTTGACGACCACGGCGGTGACGTCGTCGCGGACAGCGGCGTCGGCTTCGAAAGCGCGGACGTCTGCCTGGAGTTCCTCAAGAATTTCGCGCGCAGAGAGCCCGTATCGCGCGGCGATATGGCGCACGGCCCGCTCTACCCCGAACTCCTCCTCATCCACGTTGCGTGTTTCAAGAACCCCGTCCGACATGAAAAGCATGATGTCGCCCGGCTTCAACCGAACAGCCTCGGAGCTCACGTAGCGCTGGTCCGGGAAGATGCCCAGCGGAGGCCCGAGGCTTGAAAACGCGGTTCTGCCATCGGTCCCACAGGCCATCAGGACGCCAGGAACGTGGCCTGCGTTTGCATACACCAGCGTGTGCTCCAGCGGGTCCAGGCGGGCGAAGATGAGCGTGACAAACCTGTTGTCCGCAAGGTCGTTTGCCAGGGCCTGGTTCAAGCGGGTGAGAAGTTCGCCGGGATCGTTGAGGTAGCCGCAGAGCGTGCGCAGGCAGGCGCGCGCCTCCGCCATCACCAGCGCCGCGGCCACCCCGTGGCCCGAGACGTCCGCCACGACAAGGCCCAGGCTGCCGTCGGCCAGGGGGATGAAGTCGAAATAGTCTCCCCCCAGATCCTGCACCTGCACTGTCGCGCCCGCAATGTCGTACCCGGGCAGGTTGATGGTGGCGCCGCAGAAGCGGTCCTGAATGTCCTTGGCCAGCGCCATCTCGATCTGCCGCTGCTTGCTCTGGAGCAGTTCGGTGACATCCTTGAGGACTGACACGAAGTGCGTGATCCGGCCCGCCGCGTTGCGGATGGGGGAGATGCTCTGCTGGGCCGTGTACAGATCCCCGGACTTCTTCCTGTTCACGACGAGGCCGTTGAAGGCTTCGCCCGAGAGTATTTTCGCCCAGAGGCCCTGGTAGAACTCGGGACCGTGTTTGCCGGACTTGAGGACGCGTGGTGTCTTGCCCAGGACGTCCTCGGGGCCGAACCCCGTCGTGTCGAGGAAGCCTGGGTTCACGTACTGGATCACGCCGCGGCGGTCCGTGATCACAACGCTGTCCGCCGTCTGCTCCACCGCGCTGAAGACCCAGTCGTAATGCCCCAGGAGCCGCTGGTAAAAAGGGAGGCAGGCCGCGCAGTCGTCGGGCGGCGCCGCCATCCTCTCGCCCCGCCTGTCCAGGGCCGCCACGACCTGTTCGAGGACATCCCTGTGCTGCGTGCAGTCACGCATGATCGTCACGGCGCCCTCGACGCCGCCCGAGGCATTCAGGATCGGCCGGGCCGCCATGCTGATCCATCGCCCGCCGGAGGCGCCGTCCATGCGCCTGTAGACCACCTCGAATCCGGTGCTCTCGCCGTCCAGCGCACGGGCCAGCGGGACCCGGCCCGCGGGCATGGGCGTGAGGGCATCGGCCAGGAAGAGGCCGAGAACCTGCGGCCACTCGTGCAGGCCTGCGTCGGCAACGGACGCGCCAAGCAACATGCGCGCCTCCGGGCTGGCAAACCGGACGGTCCCGTTCCCGTCCGACACGGCCACCGCCAGCTTGAGCTGGCCCAACAGCCACTCCACCACTTCAGGCCGGTCGAGCAGGCTCGAAAGGCCGGATCGCCCGTCCGCGATATCATGCGAAGTCATCAGCGAACTCCTGCCCACACTATACCCACCTTCCCAAAGGACCACAACAAGTCCGGACCCGGGCGCCGCCCCGGCCGCCAGGGCTGAAGGCCAAACCCGCTATTCCCTCGCAGGCGAGAATCCATCTGTAGCGGCCGCACGCCTGCGACCGATTTTTCGGCGGGTGGAAACCGCATGAGCCACCGCTTCGAAAGCCCGATCTCAGCAGCTCATAATTCCAAGATCTCTTTATTTTAAGCGTCTCTGCGGGCAATGCGCCTTTCGACTGGGATTTGACCGAATCATTGCTCCAGTGATGAATGGGGCAAGAGCCTTCCGTGGCCCGGGTTCACAAAGCGTTCGCACCGGCATAGCGGCAAGGCCAAAGAGCGATGGCTGAAACGGCAAAGCTGATCTGCCGCCCCTCGCCACGCTGTTTCCAGCGCATTATGCAAGGATGCAGGCCTGACCCCATGCCCTTGAAGTAATGCCCCGGCTCGAAGTGCGCGAGCCGGGGCTGTTGGAGGAAAAAAGGGGTGTACGTCCTACGTCCGTCTCAGGAGAGTCAGCGGCGGGATAGACGCCGTCAGCGCGGCCACGGAAAGGATGACAAGGGTAACCGCGCCGGGAACAATCGATCCCTTGCCATAAATGACATCAAGGAAATTCAAGACCATCGTCGGCAGGATCAACATGGCAAGCAGCGCCGATCCGCTCGCAATGTAAAGCGCACGGTGCCCTGCGGCGGTGGCCACAATGAAGCCGGCGGCACAAGGAATGAAGAGCAGGGCGGGCCAGGCGAAAGCGCTGAAGTCTCCGGTCCACAACGCGCTCCACGCGGGCGATCCCGTCTTCAGAGAAAGCCGGAGAACGACGAGGACGACCGCCACGAACCAGATAGCGGCTGCCGCCGCCGCAGTATAGGCGTAGATGCCCCTCAGGATGGTCTCTCTTTTCAAGGGCAGCACGGAGAGGGCGCGGTAGAGATCGCCCCTCTGCGTGCCCCTGCGTCCCTTCAGGCTCCATCCCAGCAGGTTGCTGCCCAGCGGTCTGAGCAGGACGAGCACCACAAGAAACGACAGAACCATACCGACCAGGACCATCCAGCGAGACAGAGCCGGGACCAGCATCATCACCGCGCCCAGACACGTCATGCCAAGGTAAACGAAACCATAGCGGCGCAGGGGCATGAGCACCAGGTCCCTGCGGTACCGGGCGACCGGCTCCAGGGCCGGCCGCACGCGCGACGCACCTGATGTTTCTTCTCTCCACGACATACGCAGTTTCCGCAGACTCGCGGCGTTAAACCACAAAACCACCGCCGAAAGCACAAGGGACACGAACACCAGTCCCCACCAGCCGGCCAGCAGGCCGGCCTTCTGCGCGCCCAGCTCGAGCAGGATGACGACAAAGGCCATGCCCGACTGCACATCGAAGTTTCCCGTCGCTTTCGCCCAACACAGCAGGATGGGCAGCATCACGAGGGCGCCGGAGAGCGTATCGGCCGCATAGGCGGCCCTGTCGGCCGAAGCCAGGAATGGAAGCGTGAGTCCCCTGACCGCCGCCACGAAGCCGTACACGACCAGGATCTCTCCGGCCATGCGCCCCTTCGGGCCGATGGGCAGAGCGGGCAGAGCCAGGGCCACGTTGCCGTCGCCGACGGAAAAGAGCCCCGCCGCCCCGCCGGCCGCCCGCAGGCCCGTAACCATCGGCCACAAGTAGAGATAAACCAGGCCGACAAAGAGGGCGAGCAGAGGTGCTTCCATAGCGCCGAGGCCGCGGATGCCGAACCAAGGCCCGCCGGGAGCGGCCAGGCCGGGCCAGATCAGCGCGGTCGCCCCGGCGACGATCAACATGATCACGAAAGACGCCGGCCGCCTGAACAGTGACACCAACAAGACCCTGGCGTGAGTGAATGCGGCGTTCCAATTCGAAGTCATCCCGCCGCCCCCCACGCCACGAGGGCTTCCTCGAGCGTCCGGCTCTCGCCGATCAGCTCATCCGTGGCCCCCTCCTTCACCACGCTTCCGCGGTTCAGCACCAGCAGACGGTCGGCGATCCGCTCCACGTCCGCCAACATGTGCGAACTGACGACCACGCTGCGGGAAGGATCGCGCACCACGTCCAGCACGCTTTCAAGCAGAGAGCGCCGGCCCGCCACATCCAGCCCCGTCGCGGGTTCGTCCAGGAGAAGCACCTTGGGGCGGAACGCCATGGCCGTGATCAGCCGGATCCTCGTTCCCTGTCCCTTGGACAAACGGTAGACCTTCTCCCTGGGGTCAAGCTTGAAACGCTCCAGGAGATCCTCCACCAAGGCCGGGTCCCACGTCTTGTAGTAGCCGGACAGTGTATTGAGCAAGCCTCCAATCCGCAGGTCCAGCAGCGGCATGTCGTCGCTCATGAAGCCGAGGGACGAGCGCACCCTTGCGGGATCGCGCCAGGGGTTCAAGCCGAAGACCTGCACCTCGCTCCCTTTCGTGCGGCGAAGTCCGGCGACCGCTTCCAGCAGAGTGGTCTTACCCGCCCCGTTGGGGCCCACCAGGCCGACGACCTCGCCCGGCCGCATGGCCCATTCAGGAACGTCGAGGGTGAACCCGTTCCGCCTTATCTTCAGTCCGTCGATCCGGACCAGTTCAGTGCCTGCCATCGCTACCTTCCTCCGCATCAAATGCCTTTTCGAAGAGCGCCCGGACCGTTTCGGAGTCCAGGCCCATCTGCCTGCTCTGGAGTATGATTCGTTCGAAGGCTTCCCGGATTTCCCTGGCTGCCTTTTCCCTGGACGCCATCTGTACCTCCTTCGCCACGAACGTGCCGCTGCCCTGGCGCCGGACGATCAGCCCGGCGTTTTCGAGATCGGAATAGGACCGTCTCACGGTGATCAAGGACACCAGAAGCTCCTTGGCCAGCTCCCGCACCGAGGGCAGCATGGCGTCCGGCTGCAGCTGGCCCGACCGGATCAGCTGGGCCACCTGGTCGACGATTTGCCTGTAATACGGCACTCCCGTCGCGTCGCTGAGACTGAGCGGAAGTTTCTCTGGAGTCATACGACCGTCACCTCCCTCCTGCAAATCAAGACCGTTCTGTCGTCCGACGCGTGGGCGCCGCCCGAAAACGTTTCGGCGGCGTCGATCAGCGAGCGCGCCGTGTCCGCCGCTGAAGCATCCCGGTGGGATTCCAGATGCTTCAGGAACCGTCCCGCACCGAACTCTTCGCCCCGGGGACTCCTGGCCTCCGTCACGCCGTCCGTACAGGCGGCGAACACATCCCCCGGCTGCAGCGTGGTCGCATGCACCTCGTATTCGAAATCCGGAAAGAGGCCGACCAGCACGCCGCCTTTCCTGAGCACTTCCACGTCCCCGTTTGCGTGCGCAATCACCGGCGGGTCCTGCCCGGCGTTGACCGACTCGATCATGCCGGTCTCCGGGTCCAGGCGCGCGAGAAAGAGCCCGGCGAACCGGTTCTCCGGAGCCGACAGGTGAAACTGCCGGTTCGCACGGGAGACGACTGTTTCCAGCGGAAGATCCTCGCCCAGCAGGATATGAAGCGCCGTATGCAGGGTGGAAACCAACAGCGCCGCGGGAATGCCCTTACCCGTCACGTCGGCGATCGCCAGAGCGATCCGGCCGTCCGGGCATGGGATGTAGTCGTACAGATCTCCACCGATTTCCCGGCACGGGATGGTCATCCCCGCCACGTCCCATCCTTCCAGGTCGGGGTCCCTGCCGGGCAGGAGACGGCTTTGCACGCCGGAGGCCAGTTCCACCTCCCGCGCCAGCCGCTGAAGGTCCGCGGCCTCCACGAGAGCCTCCGTATCCGGCGTGTCGAGAAGCGCCTCCGTCGCGCTGAGGACCCGCGCCCGGGCCACGGCGTCGGCCAGCTCCGCACACGTTTCGTCCATGGCCTGCTCACGCGAGGCCCGGTCCGCGTGCGCCGCCACGACCATTCCGCCGTCCGGCTTCCGCATCGCAATGCCCAGCGCTACGAGCACCGAATAAGCCTGCCGGACGGTGGCCAGCGACACGATCAGGTTCGCGGCCAGGTCCCGGGCGCCCGGCAGCGGCGCATTCATCTGAAGGTCGCCCACGCGGACCCGTCGGGCCACCTCTTCGACGATTTGCCGGTGAAAGGGAACCCCCGACGCGCTGTTCAAGTCGATCATCAGTTCATTCATCTCCGGCGCCTCCTCCGCACCAGTGTGCTACTGTGCATATATTAATACACAGCATCACAGATGTCAAGGGCGAGGGCCGCTGGCGCGGCCCGTGTCTGGTGAGAAGTGTTTTGTGTTTTGTTCGCGGGAGGTCCTTTGAGAGCAAGGCTCTCGCCAGGAGTCAATCATTTAGCTTGGTCCGACCCCGGAATCAAAAAGGCTTTTGACCGCACGGTCCAGACTTGAACGGAAGGTCAGGCCAGGGATAAAACGACGGTCCCGGGCGCCCTCCGGTTGTTCTGATCCTTGACTCTGCGGCTGTCCCATTGGGCGTAACCGGCGAATGTTATTTCCGCACCGGAAGGGCTCACGGTGAGCGTGGTCGGCTGAGCGATCTTCAGCTTGATTCTCTTCCCGCCGGAGATGGGGCGCAAGTATATCCAAAGCCCCACCCCAACAGCGGCGATTGAATCCACCTGTAGAATGGCGCCTTCTTTCGTGCCCGGTAAAGGTTTGCCCCAGATTTCCGGACGCACCTGTTTGCTGATGAAGGGCTTGAGAGCCCCGCTGAACCGCCCGGCTTTTCCGAGGATGCTCATGGCTGCCAAGATACAGAGTAAGCCCACAGCCAGGCCGAGAGAGCGATACGGCGCATCGAGCATTAAACAAGCAACACTTGACAGACCGATCACTAAAAAGAAGATGCCGATGGGCTTGGAATGGGGAAATCGCATGAACAAAAGCCCTCTGGTGAATCCCTAACAGTGGATAAATGGTTTCTCGACAAGACCTAAGGACCGTTGCGTCGTAACAGCTTCCGCCCTCAGCATCACACGCACCGGCTCTCGACCGTCTGCGCCGTTCATCTCCCAACCTACTCCTCTCGCGGCGCAGCGGCAAGGCCGTGCCGCAGTACGGTGGACACTAGGCCTAATGACTTGACCCCGACCCTCTTGACCCCGACTCTCTGAGTTTCAAGAGGACGGGCTTAAGGGCAAGACCCGCCCCAGCGGTCTTTCGTCTGAAACATTTTACCTTTGGACCTCGTCCAACAAAACTGCCGGATGAAACAGCCGCACTCTTGTGCCCCCATGCCAATCGACATGGGCTGGGTCGTCAAACCGGGCCCTGCCGCCGGCAAGTCAGCAAGGAGTCAAAGAATGCCCCTGTATGGGATCGCTCCAATCAACCGTGGCACTGGAATGTTTTGGAAAGTCCTGCAGTTTCCGCTGGTGCGCTTCTTGATCGCAACCTCGGTGCTGCTGCTCATCCAAATCGGCTCTGTCACGCTCATACCCGTCCACCTTCGCTCGGTCGCCGGGATCTTTGTCGCGCTCTGCATGATTGTCTTGTTTTGCGCGGCCTACGCAGCCTACGTCCGCATCATCGAACGCCGGCCGGTCGAAGAACTGTCTCTGCGGGGAGCCGCCTTCGAATTCGTGCGAGGTTACGGGACCGGAATGGTTCTGTTCCTCTTGACCATGTTCATCTTGATGCTGGGCGGCATTGCGACGATCACATCCGGCGCCGGCTGGGCGGCGCTCGGTTACGCGTGTATCGTCTCGCTGTACGTGGGCGTCACGGAAGAGCTTCTCATACGCGGCGTGCTGTTTCGTATTGTGGAAGAAAGCCTGGGAAGCTGGCTGGCTCTTGCCATTTCCGCCGCGATTTTCGGCGGGCTGCACGCGTTCAACCCCGGCGCAAACCTGTTCGACAGCCTTGCCATTGCGCTGGAGGCGGGTGTACTGCTCGCAGCGGTTTACATGTACACCCGGCGCCTGTGGATGGTTATCGGATTGCACGCGGCATGGAACTTCACCGAGGGAGGAATTTTCGGCTCCAGCGTCTCCGGCGGGACCTCTCATGGTCTGCTGACGAGCACGTTTTCAGGGCCGGCCCTCTTCAGCGGCGGCAAATTCGGACCGGAAGCCTCAATCGTGGCCGTATTGGTCTGTTTCAGCGCCGCCGCGGTGTTTCTGATGCTTGCAGGACACCGGCGTCACATCGCCCCACCCCTGTGG
>JARRNO010000069.1:14272-14994 GCA_037384885.1 Acidobacteriota bacterium | reverse complement strand
GAGGGATCTGCTCCGGCTTCGAGAAGCAGATGAACCGCGACGGGATCGCACTGAAGAGCGGCCGTGATCAGGGGGGTGTCGCCTTGAGCGTCCCTGCCGTTCAGATCAACATGCTGCCGTATGAGCAATTCAAATAGCTTGCGTCGCAATACTTTTGCTTCCGCCGATAGACTTGGCACTTGCTGATAAGAGCCCGGTTCGCCGGGAACGGACGTATAATGGCCCCCGCCTTTTCCATGCGGAAAGAGAACAGCCTCTTCGAGGGGCAGCACGTACTTTTGGGGCCCCCCGTTCACATCTGCGCCCCGGGCAATCATTTCTCCGGCCGTCTTCAAATCGGCCTTTTCTATCGCACGCATAAATGTTCTTTGAACCAGCAAGGGATCGCTCGACGTGCCGGGAATGCCTCCCGCTTCGGTCAGGCGGGTAACGGCCGAGTAATTGTCCCGAAGCACTGCAAGATCGAGCGGCGTTCTTCCGCTGGAATCAAGGGGATTGACCTGTGCCCCTGCTTCGAGAAGCGCCTTCAGTGGCTGATCCGCATCTTCACTGATCATGTGCATGTGCTGGACCGACCCGGCCGCAACGTGCAGAGGTGTTTCACCCGTCTTGGTGCGCGCCTCGACGTCGGCACCGGCCTCCAGCAGCATGCTGATGGGATAGGGCTTTCCTTTCTTGGCAGGGTCATCAAGCGGGGGGAAGTAAATCCCGAGCTGTCCGGA
>JARRNO010000069.1:0-14212 GCA_037384885.1 Acidobacteriota bacterium | reverse complement strand
AGCCTTTGCGATCCGGCATGTCCGGATTGGCATGAAAGACGAGCAGCGCGGGAATCACGTTTCGCGCATCCTCCAAAACAGCCACGTGAAGCGGGGTAAAGCCGTCGTCCCCCGCCGCGGAAACCCGCGCTCCGCGGAGTAAAAGCACGCCCGCCGCGGCCTGCCGGTCGAGCCAGGCGGCATAGTGCAGGGGCGTGTAGCCCAAGGCGTCCCGCGCATCGACCGATCCACCCGAGCGGTAAAGCAGGAGCACCGTCTTCCAGTCGCCCGAGGCGGCGGCGAAATGAAGGGGAGTCAGACCGGCGGAGGTCTTCACCACGGGGTTGGCGCCGTGGGCGGTCAACGCGCGGCAGACCTCCGTGCGGCCTTCGGCGGCGGCGAGATGGAGGGGCGTCCTTCCGAACTTTCCCCGGGCTTCGACGTCGGCGCCGGCTTTGATAAGTGCTTCGCAGTTGGCCGGCCGGCCGTTCAGGGCCGCCAGGTGAAGGGGCGTCCAGCCCGCTTCGGTCCTGGCATGCACATTCGCCCCGGCTTCCAGCAGCGTGAGGCACGCCGCGACATTCCGGGCGGCGGCGAGATGAAGTGGCGTTTCTGCCAGATCGTCACGCGCCTCGATGTCGGCGCCGTGCGCGATCAAGATCTTCAAGACCCCGGTGGCCCCCCGGCGGGCCGCAAAGTGAGCGGCCCGGTATCCGTCGTCAAATTCCTTCAAATTGGGATCGGCGCCGCGGTCCAGCAAGAGTTCGGCGACGCGGGGGCGGTCGCCCAATGCCGCCCACATGAGCGGCGTCCAGCCGTTGGCGGTTCCCTCCGTTGTCATTTCGCGGTCGTCTGGGGAGATACGGGCCCGGTCCACCAGGAATTGGACCGTATCGACGTGCCCGCCGAAGGCCGCCGCCCCCAGGGCGTTGCCGCATAGGTATGCTATCGTGGAATGTGTCCGGTACGTCCCCTTCGTGAAGTGCCGGATCCAATTCTGGATCGCCCAGCCGTCCTCCGTTTCAGGTACCCAAAAGCGTTCCTTGAGGGCTTGAATTCCCTTTCGCTGGATCTTGGCGCCGGCGTCCATGAGGACCTTCAGCACCTGAGTGTGCCCCTCCGCCGCCGCGGTCTCGACAGGTGTCCATCCCCAGAGGTAGTCGCCGGCTCCCGTGGTGGTCCACCGTCCAACCGCAAGGGGTGCGTTGGGGTCGGTTCCTTGTGAAAGCAGTTCATTGACAGCCTGCAGGTCGCCTGTCTTCGCCGCGCGCAGGAGCTTCTTCTCCCTGGTTTTCTCGAGCTTCTTCGCGCTTGAAGTTCCCTGGGCCGTGAATTTGAGGCCGAAAGAAATGAAGCTCGAGACAAATACGACGAGGCATAGACCGCGCAGTGCAGTTCTTATCCGCATGACACCCCTCCCGGTCGCGTTTTGGCATCGTGACTGTTTTTATTCTTACGCCACGAAGCGCGTTCCGGCAAGGGCAGGTTCAACGGTCTCCCCGCCCAATGGGCGGCGAATTCGTTCAGCGGCTGACCTTCCACACCGAATCGAGGACGGTGCCGTCCACCCACTTGATCACGGCGACGGGTTCTTCCGTACGCTCCGGCGGAGCGGGGGCGCCGCAGATCTGTTCCACCTCGGCCTTGAGATCGTGGATATCGCGGATGGGCAGCGTGCTCCCCTTGACCGCGTCCAGGAGGTCTTTCCGGCGGGGGTTGATGCAGAGGCCCCGCTCGGTGGCGATGACGTCGATCAGTTCGCCGGGGCCGGTGAGGGTGGTCACATCGTCTACGATGACGGGAATACGGTCGCGAAGGGAGGGCAGGGCCAGGATGGTGCACCCCGAAAAGAGGCAGTTCTGCCAGCCGCCGATCCCGTGGAGCAGGCGGCCGTCTGAGTGGGTCACTACGTTGGCGTTGAAGTTCACGTCCACCTCGGTGGCGCCCAGGACCACCGCGTCCACGAAGGTTCCGAAGAATCCTTTCCCGTGGTAGTTGTAGCTGGTGAAGGGACTGGTGGGCACGTGGCGCGGGTTGTCCCGCATGGAGGCCACCCCGTCCAGGTCGAAGGTCTGCCCATCCAGGATGTAGTCGGCCAGCCCTTCGTTCAGCAGGTCCACCAGGTAGCGGGTGGAGCCGCCACGGACGAAGCGGGCCTTGACCCCGGCCTCCTTCATCATTTCCTTCAGGTGAAGGACGAAGGCCAGCGCGATGCCGCCCGCCCCCGCCTGGAAAGAAAATCCGTCGCGCATGATGCCGGCGTCCCGAAGAAACCGCGCGGTCATTTCGGCGATCAGCAGCCGGTCGGGGCTGCGCGTGATTTTCGTGGTTCCGGATACGATTTTGGAAGGATCGCCCACCCGGTCCACCGTGACCACGCAGTCCACGCGGTTGCCCTGAATCTGCCATGGAATGCAGGGAAAGGGCACGATTGTGTCGGTCACCACGATGACCTTGTCGGCGTACAGGGAATCGGCCAGGGCGAAGTTCAGCGAGCCGCAGGCGGCGGGCCCGCCGACGCCGTTGGCATTGCCGAAGGGGTCGGCGCAGGGAGCCGCGATGACGGCGATGTCCACGTGGACCTCTCCGTCCTGGATCGCCTGCCAGCGGCCGCCGTGGGAGCGAAGGACGCCCATGCCCCGCATTCTGCCGTCGGTGCAGTAGTCGCCCAGCGGCCCGTTCATGGAGCCTTCGATGTGGTGGATGACGCCGGCCTCCATCTGCGCGATGAGCGGCTCGTGGCACGGAAAAGACGCGGAGGGAAACCACATGAGGTCCTTCCTGCCGAGGCGGGCGCAGGTTTCGAAGAGCTGGTTCGCCACGAGGTCGCCGTTCCGGAAGTGATGGTGCGTTGAAAGGGTCATGCCGTCACGAAGCCCGCAGGCCTCGAGCGCTTCTTCCAGGGAAGCGACCCGCTTGTCCCCGTTCGACGGATAGTCCGCCGCGCTCGAAATGGGGGGCGCCGCCTGCCTGCCCGCCGGCTTCGTCGCGCCCACTCCCTGGAAGGGCGCCTGCTCGCGCCCGTTGACCACTGTGGGGACCTTCCGCCCCGCTTTGTTCTTTCTCAGTTCAACCTTCGCCATGATTCGCCCCGCATCTTTTTACAGGGAGGACGGGAGGGACTGGAGTCCTGATGAGACAGTAAGACCCTCCCGTCTTCGCTTCCTCCCTGTGAATCACCGGTTGTTCTTCCGCCAGTTTTCGGGTAAAAGGCCCAGGTCTTCGGCCATCTCGACGGTCCTGAGGGCCCGCTTGACGATGGGCGGGTCGATCATTTTCGAGCCGAGCGAGACCACGCCCGCGCCCTCTCGCTCGGCCTGCTCGAAGGCCGTGACGATCCGGGCGGCCTTTTCGATGTCCTCCTGCGCGGGGGCAAAGGCGCGGTTGACCACCGGAACCTGGCGGGGGTGAATGCACCCCTTGCCTTCGAACCCCAGGCCTTTGGCCTCCAGCGCCGCGGCTTTTAGACCCTCCATGTCGCCCACGTCCGAAAAGACCGTGTCGATGGGTGTCACCCCGGCTGCGCGTGCGGCGTTGACCACCACCTGTCTCGCCCAGAGGGATTCTTTCCCTTCAGATGTTCTGGCCGCTCCGATGTCGGCCGTGTAGTCTTCGAGGCCGATCGTAAGCGCCACGACATTCGGGCTTGCCGAAGCGATCTCAAGGGCTTTGAAGCAGCCGAGGGCACTTTCGATGATGGGCATGAGCATCACCGGGCTTTCGAGGCCGGCCTTCCGCCGCAGCGCCTCTGCGCGCTCGTCCACCTCTTTCACCTGCTGGGGCGACTCAACCTTGGGGATCAGGATGACGTGTACGTTCTGGGGAATCACCGCCTCCAGATCTTCGAACCCCATTTCGCCCTGGTTGATGCGGACCATGCGTTCAGCGTCCTTGAAATCCACCGTCCTCAGCGCGTTCCGGACGAGCAGGCGGGCGGCGTCCTTCTCGGAAGGCGCCACCGAATCTTCCAAATCGAGGATCACGCCGTCGGGTTCGTGGAGGGCTGCGTTGGTGAAATACTTGGGCTCGTTGCCCGGAAGGTAGAGGCGCGAACGGCGGAAACGCTCTCTTCTGGAAGAGGCGATGAGCCCGGGGCCGGGTTCCGGAAGCGATTCCCGGACTTGCGCCAGCCTAGCCCTTTTAACCGCCGTTTCGAGCCGGGCGGCGAGGGCGAACTCAAGGGCGCCGGTGTCTTCGATCTTTACCCGGGCGTTTTTGACCCCCAGCGATTTCAGTACTCCGAGGCAGGTTTTCCGGATGGATTCCCCATAGAGACGCTCCACCTTGCTGTGGACCTCGAGATCGACGCCCCCCTTGGCGCGCGGTTCCACCTCCACCCGGCAGTCCGAACGAACTTTCTCGCCCCATCTCCCCGCTATACCCGTCATCGTCATCTTCCCACCTTTGACTAAACAAGAGGAACGGAGGACGGGAGAATGATATCAGACACCCCGTCTTTGTCCCCCCTTCCTCCCATACTCTATGTTTATTCTGCCCCATGTTCTTTGAGTTTCTTGCGGGCGTAGGGCAGCAGGCCGCCGGCGTCTCGGATCGCCAGTATTTCGGGCGGGAGCGGCGGAAAATCGAAGGTGCGCTCCCCCACCGAGACCTTGCCGGATGCGGCGTCCAAAGAGACTGTATCACCTTCTTGGTAGGCCTCCACCGCCCCGGGGCATTCCACGAGCAAAAGTCCCTGGTTGACGGCGGCGCGGAAAAAGATCCGTGCGAACGAAACGGCCACCACCGCCTGGATTCCCGCAGCCTTCAGACCCAGCGCCGGCTGTTCCCGCGACGAGCCGCAGCCGAAATTCTTCCCCGCCAGGATCACATCGCCCGGCTTCACGGTTTGGGCGAAGGCCGGGTCCAGGTCTTCCAGCAGGTGGGGCAGGATCTCCTCCGCCTTGGCGCAGGTGTAAGTGTACCGGCCCGGAAAGAGCAGGTCCGTGTTGACGTCGTCCCCATACCTGAATACGTTCATCGCCATGCTCCACAGAAATTTCTCACAGTGAGGACGGGAGGATGGGAAGAACTCATTTTTTGAGTTGCCAGGTTCATTTATCTTTCCTATCGACCCTAAGAGTGTAACCTTCGGATGCCTTGTCTCAGGTGGGCCACATGAAAATTGATAAGAAGCCCGGTTGGGATTCCTGCAACCTTAAGATAGGTTATCAGTTGTGCCTGATGCACAGTCAAAAGGCGTTCTACTGCTTTCACCTCGATGATGAGCTTGTCCTCAACAAGGATGTCCAGACGGAATCCGCAGTCGAGGTGAAGTCCCTTGTATTGGATGGGCTGGGAGACTTGGCGCTGAAAGGATAGATTTTTCAATGCAAGTTCGTGGCACAGGCACTCCTCATATACACTTTCAAGCAAAGCCGCGCCCAGATGGGTGTGTACCTCAATTGCCGCACCTATAACCTCTTCCGTTAAAGGATCCCTAATCAATAATGCGTCCTCCCTTCCTCCAATCCTCCCTGTTCACTGGACGTTTCTGGGATCGGTGAGGGCGCCGGTGAGGGCGCTGGCGGCGAGGGTGAGCGGGCTGACGAGATAGATCTCGGATTCCTTGCTGCCCATCCGGCCCTGAAAGTTCCGGTTGCTGGTGGAGACGCAACGCTCGCCCGGAGCGAGCAGGCCCATGTGCGCGCCCAGGCAGGGGCCGCAGCCGGGAGGTCCTACCATGGCGCCGGCGTCCGCAAGGGTCGCGATGGTACCGTCGGCGAGGGCCGCCTGGAAGATGGACCGGCTGGCGGGAATGACGAGAAGGCGCACGCCCTTTGCCACGTGCTTTCCTTTCAGAAGCGCCGCCGCGGCCTGCAGGTCGGACAGCCGGCCGTTGGTGCAGGTGCCCAGGTAGGCCTGCTGGATGGGCAGGCCGGCAATCTCCCGGACCGGTTTCACGTTGTCCACCGCATGCGGGCAGGCGGCCGAGGGTTCGAGATGATTCAGATCGAAGGCCTCCTCGGAGCAGTAGTTTGCGTCTTCATCGGCCCAGACGGTCTCCCGATGACCTGGAGCGCCGTGGCCCTCCAGGTATGCCTGTGTCTGATGGTCTGCGGGGAAGACGGCGATCTTGGCGCCCATTTCGATGCCCATGTTGGCTATGGTGAAACGGTCGTCCATGGCCAGGCCGCCAAGGTCTCCATGAAACTCTACGGCCTTGTAGTTCGCCCCGTCCGCGCCGATCCGGCCGATAATGGTCAGGATGAGATCCTTGGCCGTGACACCCTCCGGGAGGCGCCCGGAAAGGCTGATCTTGATCGTTTCCGGCACCTTCAGCCACGTCTCGCCGGTGAGCATCAACGCGGCTGCCTCGGTGCGATCGATGCCCGTTGAGAAGGCGTTGAGAGCGCCATAGGTGCATGTGTGGCTGTCGCTGCCGAGAATGAGACTTCCCGGCCTTGCGAGCCCCTTTTCCAGTATGAGCTGGTGGCACACCCCCTCGCCCACGTCGAAGAAATGGCGGACGCCGTAGGTCTTGACGAACTTGCGGATGGCGGCGTGTCCCACCGCCGTCTTCTCGCTGGCCGCCGGCACGACGTGGTCGATGGCGATGACCGGAAGATCGGCGTTCACCAGGCCGTATCGCTCCAGCTCGGGGCCGATTTTGCCGATGATGGCGCTGGTATTATCGTGGGTCAGCAGGTGGTCCGGGCGCACCGTGACGATCTGCCCGGGCGAAACCTCTTTCAAGCCCGCCTTTTCCGCCAGGACCTTTTCCGCGAACGTCTTGCCCATCGTTTACCTCAATCATCATTTATGCAGAGGAAGGGAGGATTGGAGGTTCTCCTTGATAATAAAAATCTTCTTTACTCCCGTCCTCCCTGTTTGTTCTTATCCCAAAAGACCGCCGCGGCCGTAAGCCGACGCCTGGACTTGGGGCCAGGGGCGCGCCGCGATCCGGTCGCCGTTCTTTTTGCGGATGATTTCACCCTTGAGCAGGTCCAGCGTGATTTCCTCGCCGTCTGAAAGGCCGGCTTCGATAAGGTCGCTCTGCACGATGGGCAGGCCGGCGTTGATGGCGTTGCGCTCGTAGATGGCGCCGAAGGACCGGGCGACGATCGCGCCGAGGTTCAGGGCCTTGAAGCAGTCGACGGCCTGCTGGCGGCTGGATCCGGCGCCGAAATTGGCGCCCGTGACGACGATGTCTCCCGGCTTTGTCTTTTGGGGGAAATCTTCCCATCCTTCCAGGTTGCCGAAGGCGAAACGGCCCATTTCCGAAAGCTCTGTCACCGCCAGGTGGCGGTTGTGAAAGATCATGTCCGTATCGATGTTGTCTTTGGGGATGATCCACACGCGCCCGTGCAAAACCAGCGGCTTCTCGGGGGCGGCACCGGCTGGAACGGCCGGGGAGGCAGCCGCTTTCGGAGCGGTCTCTGCGGTCTCTTCCGGTTTCGCCAGAGAGGGATCGAGATGGTCAGGGTCCGTCAGAAATCCGGCTACGGCCGATGCCGCGGCCACCGCCGGGGAGGCGAGATAGACTTCTCCCTTCCCCTGCTTGCCGGCGAAGTTGCGGTTGCCGGTGGAGACGGTGACTTCCCCGGGACCGTTTTGCCCCACTTGGCCTGCCGCACAGCCGCCGCAACCGGCGTTGGAGATGAGGGCGCCCGCCGCCTTGAGGGTTTCGAACAGCCCGCTTTCCATCGCGCGGCGCCAGGCCCGGTCCGTGGAAGGCACGATCTTGAGAACCACCCCATCGGCCTTGTGCTTTCCCTCGAGCACCGTCGCCGCTTCGGCCAGGTCTTCGTAGGTGCCGTTGGTGCACGAGCCGATGAAGACCGAGTGGATTCTGCGGCCCCGGACCTCGTCCAGGGAAACCACATCCTCGGGATGGCCCGGCCGGGCGACCATGGGCCCGAGTCCCTCCACATCCACGCTTTCCTCGCGCTCGTAGGCGGCGTCCGCGTCCGCAAAGACGGGCGCCCAGCCGGTCCGGCCGGTTGTTTTACGGCAATGCTCGATGACCTCTTGGCTCGGGGGAAAAAGCAGAATGATCGCGCCCATTTCGGTGGCGAGGCTCGCCATCGTGATCCGTCCGGCCAAATCCAGGGAGTCCACATAGGGACCGTAAAGTTCGGCGGCGCACCCTAAAAGCCCGTTGGCGCCGAAGTGTTTGAGCAGCCGCAGCACCACGTCCTTGGGGCGGGCCGAGGGCGACGGCGTGCCTTCGAGAACGATGCGCACCGTGGGCGGCACCTTGAACCAGATTTTCCCGTGGGCCCAGGCGGCGGCGATATCCTGGTCTCCCATGCCCTGCCCGAAGGCGCCGACGGCGCCCAGGATGTTGGCATGGGAATCGGTGGACACGAAGGTGGAGCCCGGCCAGGCGAGTCCGTTTTCAACGGCCAGGTGCGTCCCGATGCCCCGGTCGATATCGAAGACCTTGATGCCGCACCTGGCGGCGAACAAACGGCATCGCTGCTGGTTGGCGGCGTAGTTCTGGTCGGACCCCGTGGGGTTGCAGTCGAAGGTGAAGAAGGTGCGTGAAGGATCGGCGATGGAGAGGCCGTGTTCTTCGAGGTTCTTTACGACGTTGGCGCCGCCGAAGTCGCGGGCGACGCGGCTGTCCACGAACACGTCCAAGATATCGCCGGGACGAACCATCTCCCGGTCCCCGTGAGCGGCGAGAATTTTTTCAGCGATGGTCTGGCCCATGATACCCCTTTCGCCGCGGCTTCAAGGAATTAGAAGCCCGCGGTCCCAGCTTAAAAGCGGTTCGAAAGTGGCGAAGTCCGCCTTGTGGATAATGATGGTTTCCACGACCTTCGGCCGGCCTTCCCCCTCCCGGGCGTGGCACCCGATGCAGTTGAGGAGTTCTTCAGGCAGTCCCGCCTGGTAAGCCAGGGCCACGCCGGAGATCGGGTGGCGCATGCACATCCCGCTGCGGCTCTTCCGATAACCGCCCTTGCCGTCCGGCTCGATCTCCAGGATCTTTCCCACATCGTGCAGCAGTCCTCCGGCGATCAGGCGGTCCATGTCGATCTGATAGGGCATCTGCCTGTAGTAAGTCGTCTGCCCTTGTGCAATTCCCACGGCCCCCGCGGTCACGGCCAGGGTGTGTTCCATGAAGCTGACGCCGTGTGTGTCCGTCAGGACGGTGAAAGGCATCTTATAGAGATCTTCGGCCGTTTGATAGCCGCTTTTGTCGAGCGCACCCTTGTAGACGTCCAACACCTTATCCCGAAGCGCTTCGTCCTCGATGCGGCCGATCCACGGCTGAAGCATGTCACTGATTTCCGATTTGGTCATTTTGCCTCCTCAACAAAGGGGATGAATCCCCAGGCAGTTAAATTGTGACACCCGCGCGCCTCAGGCTCAAGCAGGGGCCTGCGGCAGGCCCTCGCATGGGTGAAAGAACGCCTCTGCAGGCCCGCAGACTCCACGAAGACGGGGATTCTGCCGGATACCGGTTCCGGAGTTGGGGTAGGGGCCGGGTAAATCAGGGAATTGAAGAGTCCGGCTCAAGGCCGGACCCGGGGGAGGGGTTCATGGTGGAGCGAATTTTCGGCCGGGCCGTGCGCGGTAGCTGCGAGGCCCGGGTAAAGTGGTTTCCTTATCCGTCTCTATTCCTCACAGTTCCTTTCGTTCTCTTCATTCTTCTCTTTTGCCAGCCCATTCAAGTTTCTGCCCAGGCGGCGCCGCCCTCGCTCTTGCCGGTGCACCTGACCCAGGTTACGCCGAACAGCGCCGTTCCCGGGACAGAAGGCCTGGACATCATGCTCTTCGGCGCGGGCTTCGCGCCCGGCATGCAGCTGAGAACCGGCAGCCCGTCGGTGGTGGTCGAGTACGTCCAGGCCCTTTCGGCCACGCTGGCGCGTGCAAGGCTTCGCATCCTGCCGGGAGCGGCGCCCGGGCCGGTCCGTCTCGATGTCATTTCAAGGGACTTTACAACATTCCAGCAGTACACGCCCCCCCTGTTCATCCGGTCGCCCGGGGGGCTGGCGGCGCCGCTGTCCGTGAGGGACGCCGCCGTGGTCTTTCCGCAGCCTGGGACGCTCCTCGCACCTGACAAACCCCTCTTCGCACGGGGGCTGTTGGCTACGACGGGCTCAGGGGTGGTGATCGGCGTTTTCACCCTGGACGGCGTTCCCTTCGAACAATTCTCCGTCATCGTTTCCGGCGGCGCTCCGGTGAGCGTGCAGGCACGGATCCCCGTTCCCTTTACCTATGCGGGAACGCATGACCTGCAGATCAAGATCCTGAGTCCGCAGCAGTTTACGTCCGGCCCGGTCCGTCTGATCGGCATTCCCGAAAGCCGGACCCTCTTCCAGCTGGTCACGCCTGCCGCGGAAACCGTCGTTGCGGAGAAAGCCCCGGAATTTCGCTGGACGGTGGTCCCCGGCGCCGCGGCGTACCAGGTTTTGTTCCAGGGAAGCGGCGATCCCGTTCCCAGGAGAGTCTTCAAGACTGCGGCGGCGGTCTGGACGCCGACGGCCACGGAGCTCAAGACCCTGGGAAGAGGGACCCTTTACTGGACGGTCCGCCCGCTCTTCCCGGGCGACGTGCCCGGATCGTCCGCACCGTGGCGGAAGATCAGCCTGGGCGCCCAGACCGCGTCAGGCTCTTATCCTCCCGGGCCCGAAGCCGGGAGTCCCGGGGGGGTCATGTCGGCTCGGGCGTTCATGCAGCAGCAGCCTGCTCAGGGCGGAGAGCCCGCCCAGGAGCCGGGCGGCTGGACGGCACAGGTGGGTGGAGAATTCAACGTGATTTCAGGCAGCCGGCCGGATCAGGCGGACACGTTCCGAGCCACGCTCTCCTCGCAGGCGGACACGGGACGCGACGGATGGTTCCTCCGCGAGACGGCCGACGGCGCCTTCCGGCACGATTTCCAGGATCCGAATCTGACGGTCAACGAAAGCCGCAATTGGCTTTTCACCGGCGGCCGGCGGAAGGGCAAGTGGGGGGTGGAAGGCCAACTCGGTTACGGGGCTGTGGATATTCTCGGCGACTCCCAGCTCGTCTCGGGCGGGCTGACGCGGGGCGGGGTGGAGGTGAAGACGGAAACCCCCTTCGGCGGTTTCGGCGGCTACGCCTCGTACGACGACACCATACCGGCTCTGGGTTCGGGTTCCGGAGCCGCGAACCTCAAGGTGCGCGCGGCGGCCTACTCGCTTCCGCTTCCCGGAGACCGATTCAAGCTCAGGTTGATGGGGCTTTGGACGAGCCAGGATTCCTCCGCATACGTACCGGGGGGCAAGGGCAGGGTCCTTGGAGTCCTGGGGCGGTTCGACATCGTTCCTGCTTTCGGCGTCCAGCTCGAAGCGGCCAGAAGCCGCGTGGAGCCCGACGGCCTGCCTTCCTATGAAGGCAACGGATACCGCCTGGGACACGCAGGGAGGCGTCCCCGACAGGACGGGCGCGGATCTCACGCTTTCCCGTACCTTCGGATCGCTCTCAACCTCCGTCTTTTACCAGTTCGCGGAAGATGGTGTGGGAACGTCCCTGACGGCCGAAAAGACCAAGCAGCAACTGGGGACTCTCTCCTTCACCTACATGATGGGTACGGCCGGAACCGCCACTCTCCAGTTGAACGGCGAGTGGCGAAAGGGCGGCGCCGATCCCGGCACGGGATTTGCCGGCGTGAAAAGCAAGGTCTACGGCGCCACGCTGGGCTTCACTGAGCAACTGGGTAAACTGACCTTCGGGCAGACCTACACCGGACAGAGGGTCCGCGACGACCTGAATCCGACCACGAAACTGGACATGGATTCGCTCGTCCTCAATCTTGGCGGAAACATCGGCGCCTCTTTCGGACTGGCGGCCACGGGATCCTACACGAAAACCAAGGGACCGTCGGGGACGGGGACGACGGATCTCGGCGTCTTGTCGCTTGCTCCCTTCTGGACCATCCAGAAGGCGCACATTACAGTGATGCCGCGCCTTTCCTACACCCGGACCTATAACGACGCGGGCACGGCAGACAATCGGATTGAACAGTATCAGCTTACCCTTCAGTGGAATCCTGCGTGGCTGAATTCGCTGATGGCCTTTCAGGGCACCGCGGAATGGAACCGCGGAAAGGACACGCTGGCTCTGGCGCCGATTCCGCACGAAACCCGTTACTTCTTCAACATCGCACTGCGGTGGGGCGGCGGCCGCGGCGGCCTTAACCAGGCGTATGCGGGACCCGGGCCGGGCGTGGGATCCATGTCCTCTCCGCCCATGCCGGGCTCGCCTTCAAACGGGGGGATAGGATTATGAAAAGGATTGCAATTTTTCGCCGTTTGACGACGGTTCCCCGCCTTCTATTCCCGGCGGCGCTGGTCCTCGTCTTGCTCGCGGCGCCGGAGAGCTTGATTGCGCAGGCTTCTTTCGCGCCCCAGCCGCCCCCCAACGTGGTTCTCCAGCCCAACCAAGGCAGACCGGGGGACGTGGTCTCGGTTCGGGCCGTGAACATGCCGCGCGACCGGAGCGCGAAAATTTTCTTCCAACCCCCGGGTTTGCGGATCTCCAACATTCAGTGGGGCGACTACGTCACCTTCCGGGTGGCGGTGGCCAAGAACGCCCGGCCGGGCGCCTTCACTCTTGTCATCTCACCCATGCAGCGGGCCCCGGTGCGTGTTCCCGGCGCCTTCATCGTGCTGCCGGCCCCGCGAGAGCGGGCCGCCCCGCCCAGGGTGCTGCGCGTGTCTCCACAGCAGCTCGATCCCGGAAAGACCTATACCCTGACCCTTTACGGAGAAGCTTTTCAACAAGGCATGAAAGTCGACTTCGGGGCTGACCTCCAGAACCTGACCCCTCCCATCGTGCTGGAACCGAGGCGTGCGCAGATGACCGTACTCGTCTCCCCCACCGCAACGGCCGGCGTTCGCCTGGCCAAAGCGACCAACCTGCAGGGAGCCGGCAACAAGGGGCCGGGCGGGATCATCGTAAAAACGGCGGCCGTCATGCGGCCTGCCAAACCGGTGAAAGCCGAGGTCAAACTCAAAATTCCGGAAATCAAGCCGCCCGAGGGACGGATCGTTCTCATGGCGCCCAACGTTCCGGAAAAACCCATGCTCACGATGCTTCGCGATAAGAACGAACCACCCATGGTGAAGAAGGACATGCTTTTCACCTGGTACGAGGAAAATCCGGGGATCGCAGACCACTACATCATCACGTTCAAAGACAAGGACGGCAAGGTCCTCGCCCAGATCGAGCGGCCCGGATCGAAACCCTACTACAGGGTGACGACGGCTCTTCTCAAAGAAATGCCGCCTCCCGAGAAGCTGCCCTTCTTCCGGTGGGACCTGGCGGCCGCTTCAGGCATGAAACGGGGCCTGCCTCCGGACAAGCGGGGCGCGGCTCCCTCAAAGGAAGCGCCGGGCAAGCCGAAGCGGAGCGGCGGCCTGAAGGTTTCCACTGTGGGGACACTGAAGCCCCTGACCACCCAGGCCGCGCTGAAGAACATGTCCGCTTCCGGGTCCCTGGCCAAGACGGCCGGGCTTTCTTCCATGATCGGAATGACATTTACGAAGAAGGCGCAAGCGACATGGGAGGTGAAGGGGTACTGGATCCATCCCGTAACGCATGAAGAGCAAGTCGTCGAAACGAGCGTCCCCTATCCGCTTCGTTTTCCGGATCCGCCGCGAGGCATGCTGGACTGTGCGGTGGCGGCGCAGGGGAGCGCGCTGCGGGTGGACTGCATGAGCTGCACCGGCCAGACCGCCTGTTTTGCACCCTGCACTTACGCGCTTATGGGTAAGGTGGACATTTCCCGCAATCCCTACCCGGTTACCGTGACCTCGGGAGGCTCTGCGGGAAGCATCGAGTACGGCAACGTCTACATTTCCTGGGGCGACGGCACGGTGGAAACCCTTCGTGTGGATACACCGCCCCTGGGTTCAAGCGGCATCCCTCTGTGGGTGGGCGGGAAGGAGGGAATCCTGCACACCTATCACCGCCCGGGAAACTACACCATCAAGGTGTACTCGCTTCCCACTCCCGATGTGGCCGATCCGTCTGTGCCTGCGCTCTTTTCGAGCCGGGGACTCTACGCCTCGGCCTTCAGTTCGCTCATGGTTTCCACGGCCGCCGGCCCTTCCGGAGCAAAGACGCCGGCCCCGCCGCGAAAATCCGCCGTGCGGGGCGCTTCCAAGTCTCCGGCTGGCTCGGGTGCGATCCCCTCGGTCACGCTCACCGCTCCGTCGGGCGGTGCGCTTTCCCTCTCGGCGAAGTCCCCCGTGTTCCAGGGGGCGAATCTTTCGCTGCTCGGTGAGGATGCCTACCTGATCGCGTGCCGGGAAAACGT
>JARRNO010000068.1:0-14203 GCA_037384885.1 Acidobacteriota bacterium | reverse complement strand
CCTGTCGCGGGCGACGATTCGGCCGCGGCCGCGCTTTTTGGCCATGTAAAGCGCCTTGTCCGCGGCCTTGAGAAGGGAATCGATGGATTCGTGGTCTCCGCTCAGCGAAGTCAAGCCTCCGCTGATGGTGATGGGGTGATTACGAATGCTGGAGAGTTTCATCCCGTAAACCTTCTGGGAGATTCGCTCGGCCACCGATAGAGCGTCCGCCATTCGTGTCTGCGGGAAAAGGACGGTAAATTCATCCCCTCCATAACGGGCAAAGATGTCATAGCGGCGGAGCACTTCCTCTACTTCTCTGCAAACTCCTACCAGCACATCATCTCCCGCGGGATGCCCGAATGTGTCGTTGATGTCCTTGAAGTGGTCCACATCGAAAAGCAGCATGGACAGGTCAAGGGACTTTCGTTTGCTGCGCTGAAATTCCTTCCCCGCAAGTTCAATGAACTGACGGCGGTTATAGACTTTCGTGAGCGCGTGGCCCGGGCTTCGTGTTCGCCTGCTTGAAAGGGCTTGTTGTGGTAATCGCTGGCGCCGGATGATAGGTGGCGGACCTTCTGCACGATGTACTGATTGGAGGTGAGCATCAAGAGAGGGTTTTCGGTCAATTCTTCCCGTCCTTCCCGAAGCTGCAGGAATTTCAACCCGTCGATCTCGGGCATGACCAGGTCGCAGAAAACGAGATCGACCTCATTTTCCAGCATGCTTTTGAAGCCGGCCAGGCCGCTGTCTGCCTCAAAGAAGTCGGCTTTGATGCCCGTTTCTTCCAGGTTGCGGCGGATATCCGACCGTACCGAAGCGCTGTCGTCGATGATGAGAATTCTCGCGGGGCGTCCCATGGTGCCCGTTCCCTCCAAGTGATAAGAGTACTGTTGCTGGAGGATTATGGCAAGCCGGATTCCCGCAGGGCTTGGGCGACGGCGAGGGATTCCCGCTGAGATGAAACCCACAACGCCAGGTCGGCCCCCGACCGCAGTCCTTGAGCGGCCCTTCCGGCGAGGGTCCCCTCGCCGGCCGCGGCGCCCATGGACAGGTCATCCGTGACGCTGAGCCCTTCGAACCCGAGACCGGCGAGCATCCGGTATGTGGCGGGATGCAGGCTGGCGGGCCGGTCGATCGCCATCCCCGGACATTTCAGGTGCGCCGTCATGACATAAGGCGCTTCACCCGCCAACGCCCTGTAGGGGGCTAAGTGGCGTGTCCGTTCACGCGTGGATCCTTCGACGGCTGGGAGGGAGTGATGGCTGTCCACGCGGCTGCCGCCCAGGCCGGGGAAATGCTTCAGACAGCCCTCGATCTGCTCTTCTTTTAATGCGTGCAGAAAAGCGCGGCAGCAACGCGTAACGATCCCGGCCTCCCGACCGAAGAGCCGTGTTTCAAGACCCGTGCCCGGCAGCGCCGGCCCAAGGTCTGCGACCGGCGCGAAATCCACGTCGAAACCCAGATCCCGCAGTACCTTGCCCATAGTGTGCGCCAGCTTGGCCGCCCGACCCTCGTCTCCAGCCGTGTCTTCTGCAGATTCGAATTCAAAGCCGAGAGAAGCGAGACGGTTGACCCGGCCCCCTTCCTGGTCAAGGGCGATCCGGATGTCGGGATCCGTTTCATGGATCGTCCGATTCAAAGAGGCAACCTGGGCAGGGCTAACGAGGTGGCGGGAAAAGAGAAGGACACCATAGGGGCGGATCTCTTTCAAAAACGAGACGAGTGAAGGCCCCGGTTCGGCTTCATCGATGGTTACCCAGATGGGGAGATGATTCTCGGGAATGAGGGCCTGCATTCAAGGCTCCGCTTCTGCGCCGGTTGCTGCTCCGGCGCCCGCTTTCTTCCCGGATGAGCTCTGATCCGGCGCGGGCAGAGGCAGGCGGAAGAGGAGGGGGTGATTTTGGGACGTCAAGACCACTACGGCCGCCTTGCCGTCTGAAACCACCGGAGGGAGGAGAATCTCACCTGAAGGCGCCTCCCAGGTCCAGAGCATCTTCCCCCCGGCGAAGGAATACATGGAAAGCCTGCGTGCCCCAGAGGCGGCGGCCAGGAAGGCTTTTCCCCCTTGGCATAGGACGAGGGGAGAGATAACCCGCCCCGGCACTCGGACCTGCCAGGCAAGCTGCCCTCGGCGCGTCCAGAGGCAGCGCAGGTAATGGTCGGAACAAGAAAACAAGACGCGCCGGGGCTCCACCGGAACGACGTCTTCAATGGGGCCACCCGCCGGGTAACGCCATCGGGTCTTGCCGTTCTTGGCTCTCAACGCGGCGAAAATGCCGTTTTGTGTGCCGGAGTAAATACTATTTCCCGCCAGGCAGGCGGTCGTCGGGCGGAGCGTTTCCGAGGTCCAAGTCCAAAGCGCCGCTCCCTTTGCATCAAGCCTGGCTGCGCCATGATCCCCGTAGATCCAGTATCCCCCGTCCGAGAGTTGAACGGCGCCTTTGGTCCGAAGCGGCAGCGCCACGCTCCGGCCGTCCGGCAGAATCAGGCGGTCCGGGTAAACAACGGCCGGGCGGCCGTCTGTGGGGACAAGGGCGACCGCACCCGGCCCAGGGGAGGAAATCAAGCTCGGGGGAGCGGAAGCGGCATTCCAGAGACGTCCTTGGCCGTCCATGAAGCAAGGGCCCCCGGGGGTGGACACGGGCGGGAGAATCGGCGCCGCTGGAAGATCGGAGACGGCCGAGGCAGCCTTTCCCTCGAGAGGGACAACCTCGAGCCTGCCGGCTGAGTTGAACAGGTAAACCTTGCCTGAGTAGGCAAGGGGAGCAAAAGCGGGCTGGATCTGCAACAAGGTCCCGGCGCTTTCCGCCTTGCCGGGCGCCGCCGCCGTTACGAGAAGGGAGAGGAAAAGGGCAGCCGAAGCAACCCCGTAACCGATGCGCATCGAGGCGCTCCCATTCTTATCCGCTTCCGGTCTGACGCCGTTTCTCTGAAGGCGGCCCCGCCCGAAAGTCGAGGCGGCGGGAAAGTCCTCCGTCGCCCGGTCACCCAGGCCCGCCGCCGCCCTGGTCCTTTTCGAGCCACTTCAGCTCCTTCATGTTGACCTGGATGTCGTTGTCCTTCTGGAGTTCGTCCCGCCTCCGGACTACGTATTCGTTCAGAAACTGCTGAGCGGCCTGCTGCGCCTGCGACTCGGCGAACTGGGCCTTGTCCTGTTCGAACTTGGTCATATCGGCGGGCTGATGTTCGAGAATCACCGCCACCAGGTATCCCGCTTTGGTCCTTTCCGGGCCGATCACCTGTCCCTCGGGAGCTTCCGCGAGCTTAGCCGCCAGTTCGCGGTTTTTACCGACGATCGGCAAGGGCTTCGTGGGGCCCAGTTCCCCCGTCTTCGTAAAGATGGCCCCCGTTTTCTTGGCGGCGGCTTCAAGCGTCTTCGCGTCCGTTGCGTCGGCCGCCAATTCTTTCGCGACGGCCTTTGCTTCACTTTCGGCCTTCTGCTTTTTCCACTGTGTTTCGAGCTTGGGTTTGGCTTCCTCCAGGGTGGCTGTATGGGCGGGAAGGATCCGGGTGACTTCGAATCGCGCCACGCCGCCCTGCACCTTCATCATGGGAGACCAGACATCTTTCTTTGTATTGAATACGGCCTTGGCGAGCCCTTTGTCCGGTCCGATCTGACCGATGCTGCCGTTTTCTGCGAACGGATCAGAAGTGAGAACATTGAGGTGGAGCTTTTTGGCGAGCGCCTCCAGCGCGGCGGCGTCGTCGGCGTTCTGAAGTTCATTCCTTGCTTTGTCGTAGGCCTGCTGGACTTTTTTGGACAGCGCCGGATCGGAAAGGAGCATGGTCTGTTTGACCTGGAATTCGACCGTCTTGAAGGGCGCACCCGCGAAATCGCTCTTGTGGGCGTTGTAGTAGGCCTTGACTTCTGCGTCAGACACCGGATAGGTGTTCCGGATATCGTTGATCGTGAAGTAAAGGTACTTGATTGCGCGCTTTTCGGGCACATTGAGCGAGCCCTTTTCCTTCTCGTACAGCGCCTTGATTTCCGAATCGGGAACATCCACGATTTTGTCCTCGAAGTCGGAGAACCTGGCCACGGCAAGGGCGGCTTTGTAGCGGTCGTGCTGCTCGTGGTAGAGGCGTTTCAATTCTTTGTCTGAGAAGAACTGCGAGTTGGAGATCAGGTCCATGACCTTCCCGGCCAGAAGCTGGGCGCGCATCAGGGCTTCGAAATCCTTGGCGTTGGTTCCGAATTTTGCCAGCATCTGGGGATATTCCTTTGCCGGGTTTCGGAAGCCAAACATTTTCTGGATGGAATCGGCGAGTTCGGTATCGGATACGCGGAGACCGTAACGGTGCGCCAACTGATCCAGGATGAGCGTATTCACCAGCTGCTGGGCCTGGACGATCGGTGCGCCGCGCATGAAGGAATCCTTGTAGGCTTGCCCGAGCATATTCTGCAGCTGCCTCTGGTACATCAAAACCTGGAGAGTCAGCGAGCCGTAGGGCAGAGATTCGCTCTCCACCTTCACCGAGTAATTCTGAAAGAGGCCCCCGCGTTCACCCTGGGCGCCGCCGCCCCAGACCGCGAAAATCAACAGAATGAAGGCCGCGATCGCCAGCCAGAGAAGGATCTTCATGGACTTGGTGCGGCGCATGAATTTGAGGACGTTCATCGTGCAGTACCTCCGCAAACGCGGTCTATTCTAAGAGGTTTTGCCCTGGATGGCAAGGTCCCCGAGCGTGAGCGGGAAGGAGTGGGATTCACAAGGAGACGGAGAGACTGCCCTGCAAAACGGGCGCCGTTCTTCCGCCGCCCGCCATGTCTCACGGCGTGCATTTCGTTCCGAAAGGCTCCGGCCGGCCTAGCCTTGAAGCAGCTTCGCCGCTTCCTTCGCGAAGTACGTGAGGATCAGGGACGCCCCGGCGCGCCGGATGGAGAGCAGGGTTTCCATCATGGTTTTGTCGTGGTCGACCCAGCCCATTTTCGCCGCCGCCTTGATCAGGGAGTACTCGCCGCTCACGTTGTAGGCGGCGAGCGGCACGTCGAAGGTGTCCTTCACCCGGCGGATGATGTCCAGGTAGGGAAGGGCCGGTTTGACCATGACGATATCGGCGCCCTCCTCGATGTCCAGCTCCACTTCGCGAAGCGCCTCGTCGCTGTTGGCCGGATCCATCTGGTAGGTCTTCCTGTCCCCGAATTGGGGCGCCGAATCGGCTGCATCGCGGAAGGGGCCGTAATAGGCCGACGAGTACTTGGCCGAGTAAGCCATAATGGGGATATTCTGATAGCCGCTTTCGTCCAGGACCATGCGGATGGCGCCCACGCGCCCGTCCATCATGTCCGAAGGCGCCACCATATCCGCGCCGGCCTCGACGTGGGACAGGGACGTGCGGCAGTGAAGCGCCACGCCTTCGTCGTTCAAAATTTCGCCGTCGGGGCTGACCGGCGCGCAGTGTCCGTGGTCGGTGTATTCGCACAGGCAGACGTCCGTGACCAGGGTCAGGTCGGAGCCGAACTGTTTCTTGGCGGCCCTGAGGGCTTTCTGCACGATGCCGTTTTCATCGTAGGAGCCCGTACCCATGGCGTCCTTGTGGTCGGGGATTCCGAAGAGGATGACGGCTGGGATGCGGAGGCCCGCGACCTCTTCCATTTCCTTCAGGGCGTGATCGATGGACTGCCGGTAGATGCCCGGCATGCTTGGGACCTCTTCCCGGATGCCTGTCCCTTCGCAGATGAACATGGGGTAGATGAAGTTTGACGGCTGCAGATGGGTTTCTCGGACCATGTCCCTTAAGAGAGCGCTGTTTCGCAGGCGTCTCGGACGGACGGGGATCTCCAGTTGAAAGTCGTTGCCGGAACCGTGCTCATGATTCATCCTCGCCTCCCCAGAAGAATTCGTTGGCGCAGTGTCGTGTGCAGAAATCTTTGCCGCCCATGCTGACTCGGCAGGACTCGCAGAAATAGCGGTGGCACATGGGGCACTTGGTCAAGTCCAGCCACCGGCCCGTCTTGCCGCACATCTCGCAGTATTCCCCCTTCTCCACTCCGGGAGGCGGAGTAATCTTCTGCTCCTCGAAGAGCGACACGGGCACCTCCTAAGAATGCCATTATAACGCCTGCAGACATTTTCGACACGTCGGAGGCGGCGGGCGGGTCAGGACGCCCGTAAGCCGAGGACGGGCAGGCGGCGCGGCGCCCCCGCAAAACGTAAAAATCAGGCCAGGCAGGGTGTTCGCCTTCAGCTCCCGGCTTCGCTGCCGTCATCGCGTTCATCGCCCGCCAGTCGCGGGGGCGGTGTAGAACCTTCCAGCCGCCTCCTGCGTACCTAGGTGGAAAAGGGGAGCGCTCCGCGTGCGTGCTCCGCCAACGTGGGAGAGAAGCCATGAAAAAGGGGATGATGGTGTTGGCGCTGTTCTTGACGGCGGCGCTGCCTGTGCTTGCCAAAACAACGGTCAAGACGGAGACGAAGAGTTTCGAGGCTTCGGGTCTGAAAAGCGTCAGCCTCGATGTGCCGGTCGGCGCCTTGAAGGTGGTGGCGCGTAAGGGAAGCATGGTCGAGATCAAGCTGGAAGTCAAGTGCGGCGCCGGGGAGGACTGCCGGGACGCCGCCTCCGGGATTCATCTCGTTTCGGAAACGAAGGACGGCGCATTGAACCTGCAGGTCAAGGGGTGGCCCAAGTGGGGAAGCCACGGCATGCAGGTGGAAATGACCATCCTGATGCCCGCTTCTCTCTCGGTGGACGCCCATCTGGGAGTCGGCCAGCTCAGCATGGACGGCCTTGAACAACATGCCAGGCTGGAAGTGGGCGTGGGAGACGCGACGGTCCACGCGAGCGCGAAAGACATCAAGGGCGTGTCCATGGAAGTCGGCGTCGGGGACGTCAGCCTTCAAACGCCGGAGGGCAAACCCCAGGCGCACGGCTTCATCGGCAAGGCGCTCGACTGGCAGGGCGGAAAAGGCGAGGCCTCACTCCATGTGGAAGTGGGCGTGGGCAGCGCCAAGGTCTTCTTGGAATAGCGTCCCGGCTACTTCAATTCGGGGAAGTCCTCTTCCCGGAACTCGTTTCCGCCGGCGGCGCCGCCTTCCACTTCCGCCTTTGCGTGGCGCCTCAGCTCCACCCTGCGGATTTTGCCAGAAATGGTTTTGGGAAGCTCGGCGAATTCCAGCCGCCGGATCCTCTTGTAGGGCGCCACCCGTTCGCGGATAAAGCGGAAAAGCGCGAGCGCGGTGTCGCGGCCGGGTTCGAAACCGGCGCGGAGCACCACGTATGCCTTCGGAACGCTCAGCCGTAGGGGATCAGGGCTGGGGACCACAGCGGCTTCGGCGACGGACTCATGTTCAATGAGATAAGACTCGAGCTCGAAGGGGGAAATCCGGTAGTCTGAACTCTTGAAGACGTCGTCGGCCCGACCCACATACCAGAAGTACCCGTCTTCGTCCCGGCGGGCCACGTCGCCGGTCCGGTAGTAGCCGCCCTCCATCACATCCCGCATCCTGTCCGGATCGTCCTGGTATCCCGCCATGAGTCCCAAAGGACGGGTTTCAAGGTCGAGGGCGATCTCGCCTTCGCCGGACGGGCGACCGTCCGCGTCCAGTAGCGCCACCCCATATCCCGGCAGCGGCCGGCCGGTGGACCCCGGTTTGACAGGCTGGCCGGGAGAGTTGCCGATCTGTGCGGTCGTCTCGGTTTGGCCGTAACCGTCCCGGATCGTCAGGCCCCAGGCCCGTTCCACCCTGGCGATGACCTCGGGATTGAGGGGTTCTCCGGCGCCCACCAGTTCGCGGAGCTTGACCGGGTAGGACGCCAAGTCTTCCTGGATCAGAAGCCGCCATACGGTGGGGGGCGCACAGAGCGTGGTCACGGAGCAGCGTGCGATGGCCTCCAGGGTGGCCTTTGCGTTGAACCGGGCCTGCCGGTACACGAAGATGGACGCGCCTGCGTTCCAGGGGGCGTAGAAACTGCTCCAGGCGTGCTTGGCCCAGCCGGGAGAGCTGATGTTGAAATGCAGGTCGCCCTCCTTCAGGCCGATCCAGTACATGGTGGACAGATGCCCCACCGGATAGCTCGCGTGGGTGTGAAGCACCAGCTTCGGCTTTGATGTGGTGCCCGACGTGAAGTAAAGGAGAAGCGGATCGGAAACGCGTGTCTCTCCGTCCGGCTTGAAGTCTGGAGAGGCGCCGTAAGCCGATTCGAAATCGCTCCAGCCCTTCGGGGGCGTTCCCTTCCCCACCCCTATTTTCGTAAGGCCGTCCCCCAGCGTGCTGAACTTGCCGGCTTGGGCGTAATCGGCGACCACGTGGCGGAGGCCTCCGCGCTCCACGCGGTCCTCCAGATCGCCCGAGGTGAGCAGCGTGGTGGCCGGGATGACGACCGCCCCCAGTTTCATGGCGGCCAGCATGGTTTCCCAGAGCGGAACCACGTTGTCCAGCATGATGAGGATCCGGTCTCCCCGTGTCACGCCCAGCCGCCGAAGGTGGTTGGCCACCCGGCTGGAGCGCTCGCTCATTTTGGCGAAGGAGAGCGTCGTTTCTTCACCGCCCTCATCCACGATGAACAGGGCCGGGCGGTCGTTGCCGCGTGAGAGCGTGTCGAAATAGTCCAGCGCCCAGTTGAAATGGTCCAGTTGAGGCCAGCGAAACCCAGCGAGGGCCTTTTCGTAGTCGTCCCCGTACTTGATCAAGAAGTCTCTGGCATCGAGAAAAGCCTGGGTGGGATTCATCCTGGTGTCCTCCTTAGGGGGAAAGGAAGCGGTTCCTTCATTCATTGTAGGCCTCTGGGGTAGAGGGTCAAACGCCGGACCCGCGCGGGGCGGCCGGCGTCCTGCGAAATTTTCGCGGTGGCACATATCTTGCCCGTATACTACATTGTCTTGTGGAGGTGTGCCAAAATGACCCGGGGCAGTATTATCATTGTTGAAGACGAAATCGAAAATCTCAAGGGGTTGACCAGGGCCCTGGAAAAGGTCGGCTATCTTGTGAAGGGGTTCCAGGATCCGTTTAAAGCCATCGACTATGTTCAGACGCACGAAGCGACGGATCTGGTGATTACCGACCTCAAGATGCACGGCATGAACGGCATGGAAGTACTTCGAAAGATCAAGGAAGTGGACTCCGATGTGGGGGTGCTCCTGGTGACGGCCTTCGGTTCCGTGGAATCCGCGGTGGAAGCCATGAAGGTCGGCGCCGACGATTACCTCGCCAAACCCGTGGATCTCTACGAATTGCGCAAGCGCGTGGACGCCCTCGTGGAAAAGCGCCGGCTCAGCCGCGAAGTGGCGGAGTTGAAGGCCCGGCTGGACGAACGCTTCGGATTCGAGAGCATCGTGGGCAACAGCCGCCCCATGAGAGAACTGTTCCAGCAGCTTCGCATGGTGGCGCCCACCCGGGCCACGGTTCTCATTTATGGAGAATCCGGGACGGGCAAGGAGCTTATTGCCAACGCCATCCACCAGCAGTCTGACCGCAAGCGCTTCCGATTCCTGCCCATCAACTGTGCGGCCATTCCGGAAAACTTGATCGAAAGCGAACTCTTCGGGCACGAAAAGGGCGCGTTCACCGGCGCCGACAAGGTCCATCCCGGCAAGTTCGAACAGGCGAACGGCGGCACGCTGTTCCTGGACGAAATCGGGGAACTTTCCCTGGACATGCAGGCCAAGCTGCTGCGTGTCCTGGAAGAGCGAGTGGTCACGCGTGTGGGTGGAACGCAGAGCATTCCCGTGGATGTCCGCATCATCGCCGCCACGCACCAGGATCTCGGCTTGATGGTTCGCGAGGGCACCTTCCGCCAGGACCTGTTCTACCGCCTCCGGGTGGTGGAGCTGCGCATCCCGGCCCTGCGGCAGAGGCTGGACGATATCCCGCTGCTCCCCGGGAATGTCAGGGAGCTCCGCAACGTTGTGGAACGAATGGTGATCTACTGCGACGGGCCAGAGCTGCAAGAAAAGCACCTGCCTCCGGAAGTGCGTTCTCCGGGCAGCGTGCCCCCTGTTGTTCCCGCCCCCGGCCAGACGGTCGGGCCGGTGCCGGCGGTCAGGGCGCCGTCGGGAGGGGTGATGCCCTTGAACGAAATTGAAAAGCAGGCCATCTTCGAAGCGCTTGACCAGACGCGCGGAAACAAGACGCAGGCGGCCCGCGTACTAGGAATCGGAGTCCGTACCCTCCACCGAAAGTTAAAGGAGTACGGTTATACTGATCACAACGAAGCGTAAGAAACGCGAAAGGAGTGAGACCATGAAACTGGCGAAATTCTTTTCCATCGTCGCCCTGGTTCTCTTTGCCGGCCTTGTCGGGTTCGGGCTGGCGCAGTTACGGGAGGTGAGTTCGCCGACGGCCGACGCCGTGACCAGCAAAGCAGAAGCCCCGTCCCGGGACCCGGAAGGCGCCCTCGACGCGCCGCGGGGTTTTGCGGATATCGTTCAGAAAGTGAATCCCGCTGTGGTCAGTATCACCGCCATCAGCACGCCCAAGAACGAGGGCAGGCAGCCCCAGAACCCCTTCGAGTTCTTTTTCGGCTTCCCCCACAACCAGAAGCCTCAGGAGGAACCGCAGATTGCCGGAGGAAGCGGGTTTATCATCAGCCCGGATGGCTACATCCTGACGAACAACCACGTCATCAAGGGTGCGGAGAAGGTGACCGTCACCCTGAACGACGAGCGCAAGTTCACCGCCAAGGTCGTGGGAACCGATCCTGAGACGGACGTGGCGCTGCTGAAGATCCCCGGAACGGATCTGCCCACAGTGGCTTTGGGCGATTCCGCGGCCATGAGGCAGGGCGACTGGGTGCTCGCCATCGGCAACCCGCTGCTCTATAACGACACGGTGACGGTCGGCGTCATTTCCGCCAAGGGCCGCCGTATCTCCTCCAACAGTCTCGATAATTTCCTTCAGACGGACGCGGCCATCAACTTCGGTAACTCGGGCGGTCCCCTGGTGAACACGAAGGGCCAGGTCATCGGCATCAACACGGCCATCACCCGCCGCGGCCCCATGGGCGGCATGGTGGAAGGCATCGGTTTCGCCATCCCCATCAACATGGTGAAAAACGAGCTGGAACAACTCAAGACGAAGGGCCACGTGTCCCGGGGATACCTCGGTGTCTTTGTCGGCCCTGTGGGACAGGACGCCCGGGATTACTACAAGCAGAAATACGGCGTGGAAATCTCAGGCGGCGCCCAGGTTTCCAGCGTGGAATCCGACACCCCCGCCGCCAAGGCCGGCGTGAAGAAGGGGGACATCATCCTGAGCGTGGACGGCAAGCCCATCAAGAACCAGCGCAGCTTGGTCATGGCGATTTCCGGGATGGCGCCCGGGAAGGTGGTCAACCTGAAGGTGCTTCGCGATGGCAAGACGCATCATTTCAAAGTGACGCTGGGTGACCGCGCCAAGGGGCTGGAGGCTTCGGGCGAGGGACAGAAAAACGGAGGCGGTCCCGCGAAAGGGAGCTGGCTCGGAATTAGCGTGCAGGCATTGACCTCGCAGGTACGGATGATGGCCCAGATTCCAAATGACGTGAACGGCGTTTACGTCACGTCCTCCGACCCGAAATCCACCGCCTTCGCCAAGGGCATTCAGCAGGGCGTTGTAATTTCCGAGGTGGACGGCAAGAGCATCAACAGCGTGGATGACTACAGCAAGGCCGTCTCCGGGATCAAGAAGGGCCAGATCGTCAGCATGTACGTCTGGTTTCCCGGCGGCACGAGCGGCTACATCTACTTCAAAGCGGACCGGTAATAGACGGCCCCATCCAAAAGTCACGCCAGAATGGCGCGCCAGAACGGCGCGCCATTCTTTTTCCTTGACCGCCCATCGTTCCACCCTTATAATTTCAGATTGTTTTAACTCTTGAGGAGCGGAATCTTGGAAGAGGAACTGATCGCCCAGCGCCGGCAGAAACTGGAAAACTGGCCCGAGAGCTTTGAAACGGCCCTGCCGGACCGTTTTGCCGACACCACGGCTGTTCCCGACCTGCTGGCCCGCTACGGTAGTTCGGATGCGGAGACTCTCGCCGGGGCGCCTGTAAAGGTGCGCGCGGCCGGCCGGCTCGTGGGCATGCGGAAGATGGGGAAACTGGCCTTCGCCCACATGGCGGAACGGGGCGAGCGCATTCAGCTGCTCTTCGAAAAGAAGACGCTGGGGGACGCCTACAGCCTCATCCAGCTTCTCGATGTTGGAGACTGGATCGGCGTGGATGGCGCGCTCTTCCGGACCCGAACCAACGAGTTGACGATCCGCGTCCACTCCTATGTGCCGCTGCAGAAGTGCCTCCGCCCGCTCCCTGAAAAGTGGCACGGGCTGACGGATATCGAACAGCGTTACCGCCAGCGCTATCTCGACCTGGTGATCAACCCGGTAAGCGTGAAGCGGTTCAAGGCGCGCCACGCCATGATCCAGGCATTGCGCGAGGTCATGCTTGAATCCGGCTATGAGGAAGTGGAAACACCCATGCTTCACTACATCGCGGGAGGGGCGGCGGCGCGGCCTTTCGAGACGCACCACAACGCCCTGGACATGGACCTCTTCCTGAGAATCGCGCCGGAGCTCTTCCTCAAGCGGCTTGTCGTGGGCGGTCTCACGAGGGTGTTCGAAATCAACCGCAACTTCCGGAACGAAGGCGTGGACACCCGCCACAACCCCGAATTTACCATGATGGAATGGTATCGCGCCTTCGCATCCGCAAGCGACCAGATGGATTTCACCGAGTACCTTCTCGCGGAGGTCGTCCGGCGCGTCACGGGCGGGCATGAGGTGACCTACCAGGAAAAGACTGTCTCGTTCGCCCCGCCGTACGAGCGGCTGCCGCTGCGTACAGGGGCGAAGAAGGCCCTGGCGGAGCGTGGAGTGCCAGAAGGCGTCTGGGAGACGGAACGGGGGCGGAAAGAGTGGGCTCCGAAGCTGGGCATGAGTCCGGCCAAGGCTGATACGCCGGAGAAGTTCCTGGTGGAGGCCTTTGACGCCCTGGTAGCCCCCAATCTATGGGATCCTACCTTCGTCTGCGACTACCCGGTGGAGGTGTCGCCCCTCTCGCGGCGGAAACCGGGGAGCAATGATACGACGGACCGCTTCGAGCTTTACATTGCCGGCATGGAACTCGCCAACGGCTTCAGCGAGCTGAACGAGGCCGAAGACCAGCGCGAAAGGTTCAGCCGGCAGATGGAAGCCAAGGCCGGCGGTGACGAAGAGGCCATGCCGTACGACGAAGATTACTGCACGGCCCTGGAGTACGGGCTGCCGCCGACAGCCGGTGAGGGGCTCGGCATCGACCGCCTGGCCATGGTGCTCACGGACACGCCGTCCATCCGGGACGTCATTCTCTTTCCCCACCTGAAACCGAGGACCGGCGCCTTATGAACCTCACGTTCTTTGTCGGCCGGAAGTATCTATTCGGGCGGCGGAAGCAAGCCTTTATCTTCCTGATCACGTTCATCTCGGTGATCGGAGTTGCGGTGGGCGTCATGGCGCTCATCATCGCTCTCGCCATCTCCAGCGGCTTTACCACTCGGATCCGCCAGAAGATCCAGCTTCTAAACGCCGATCTCAACATCATGGGCGGGACTTCGGAACTCCCGGCGCAGGCACAAGAACAGGTCAGAAAGGCGCTGGCGGACTCGCCCAACGTGGCCGCCTATACCCCGATCGTTCTGGGCACGGGCCTGGTCAGCGGCCCCTTTACCCGGGTGGGCGTGGTGTCGAAGGTTGTGGGGATCGATCCGGAGACCCAGCACAAGGTCGTCAACCTGCGGCCCTATATTGTGCAAGGCGGTTCTTTTCTCGGCCGGACGCCCGACGGCGCCCACGGCGCCATTCTCGGCATGGACTTGGCGACCAATCTCGGCGTGGACGTGGGCGATACGGTCCAGCTCCTGGTGCCGAGGCTGACGCTGTCCCCCTTCGGCAGCTTTCCCAAGATGGTGGACCTGAAGGTGACCGGCCTGATGCGGACGGGCTACTACTTGTATGACACCGAGTTCATATACGTGGACCTTCCCTTCGCCCAGGATCTCTTTACCGGCCCCCACCGGGTCAGCGCGTACCAGGTGAGACTCAAAGACCGGTCCAGGATCGACGAGACGCGCAGCGCCCTCCAGGCCTCACTCGGGCCCCGCTACCGTGTTCTGGACCTGGTGGAAAGCAACGCCGAGTTCTTTAAAGCGCTCAAGATGGAGCGGCTGCTTCTCTTTCTGGCCATCGGGCTGATCGTCATGGTGGCTTCCTTGAACATCGTCTCAACCTTGATCCTGATGGTCATGGAAAAGGTGCGGGACGTGGGGATTCTG
>JARRNO010000067.1:0-32106 GCA_037384885.1 Acidobacteriota bacterium | reverse complement strand
GCGAAGGACGATCTTCCCCTGGCGCTCTTGCTGGCCTTCCTTTTTGGGGTTCTGTCGAGCTTGACCCCATGCGTCTACCCCATCATTCCCGTGACCGTGGCCTATATCGGAAGCCGCTCTGAGGGACAGAGAAAAACTCATGGATTTGTACTTTCGCTGGCGTACGTTCTCGGTTTGGCGCTGGTCTACGCCATACTCGGCGCGGTATCGGCGCGCGTCGGGGCGGCGTTCGGATCCCTGACCCAGAACCTCTGGGTGGTCCTCTTTATCGCGGCGCTTTTCTTCGTCTTGTCGCTCTCCATGTTCAACCTTTTTGAGATTCGACTGCCCTCCGCCTTCACCAGCCGCGTGGAACAGACCAAGCAGAAGGGCCACGGCAAGGGGCTCGGCGGCGCCTTCCTGATCGGCGCTCTTTCCGGCCTCGTCGTGAGCCCCTGCATTGGCCCCCTCATCCTGGCGATTCTCGTCGTGGTGGCCTCAACCCATTCGGTGCTGCTCGGGTTTACCTATCTGTTCGTCTTTGCTCTCGGGCTCGGTGTCCTGTTCCTGGTGATCGGGACCTTTTCCGGCGTGCTGGCCTCCCTGCCGAAATCGGGAGGTTGGATGGACGGCATCCGCGTCATATTCGGCGCCTTGATTTTAATGGCCGCCTTTTACTTTGCCGGCCTTTACCTTCCCCGCACCGTCTACTGGATCGCCGCCGGCCTCGCGCTCTCCTTCGTGATCTTGTTCCTGCTTTTCGGGGCCAGGAAGCACTTTTTCTCAAAGCCGATTCGAGTGCTGGGAATCCTTCTCTGCGTCCTGGCCTTCATCGGGGCTCTGCCTTTTCTTCCCCCAGCCGGCGGGACTTCGGGCGGCGCTTCTCCGGAGGGTTGGCAAACGAGCCTTCCCAAGGCCGTCTCGCTTGCCCGCCGCGAAGGCAAGCCGCTGCTCCTGGACTTCAGGGCGGACTGGTGCGCCGCTTGTCTCGACCTGGAGAAAGAGACATGGACGGACCCGGGCGCCCAAAAGGATCTCGACAAGGTTGTCCCGGTGCGCATGGACATGACCGTCAACAGCGCCGCCAACCGGGCTCTTTTGAACCGGTTCGGGGTGAAAGGGCTTCCCACCGTGATTCTTCTGGAACCCCTCCCTCCAAGATCCCGTTAATCGCCCATTTCGGCGGTTAGCACCGGGAAATTGTGACCGGCCTCACCTGTTTTCATTTTGGGCGGAATCTTTCTTGACACGCCCCATCCCTCATCGTATAGTCAGGCAAAAATAGCCCGCAATTTCGTGGGCTCCAAGTGAGTCGGCCCGCGATATTAGACGAGGAAAGGAGTGAGGTCATGATGAAGAGGGTGATTCTTGCATTGGCAGCCGCCGCGTTCATGTTGCCGCTGGCGGCGCAGACGGCTTCCGGTAAATGGTCGGTGGAACTCGGCGCATGGTTCATGCAGCCTCGTGACGTTCAGATCAATTATGCGACGGAGTACAATTGGGACACGCTCGCCTATATGAATAATTACTATAACGGCCCCGAGCGCCGCTGGTCTCCGGAGATTACGCTGGCGTACGAAACGCCGACGTGGAAGACTTGGCTGAATTATTACCATTATGACAAGACGGCCAACACGATGGCTGCGGCCACCCCAGGGCAGAGCGCATTGTCTGCCAACTATCTGAACAGTACTTTCTTTCTTTTCTTCGGCGCGAACGCGGCCGCTGGAGGGGGAGGCACCATTGACGCGGGTCCCGGGCCCGCCACGGTTCTCGCCACCTCGGCAACCGCTTCCACCCGGCTGAACGAAACCAGCTGGAGCTGGAACATCGGGCGCAAATTTCACCCCTCAAAAAACTGGGAAATGCTGGTTTACACGGGCGTCCGCCGCTTCGAGGTGGCGCTGGACAACAACCTCGCCTACACCGATGCGTACGGCTTCGATTTTCCACCCACCAACAGCACGGCGGTCGCCATGCAGTCATACAGCACCGGATGGGGGCTGAATTTCGGCCTGATCAACAGCTTCAAGGCAAACGATTACCTGCGCTTCAACGCCGGCGCCGGCTTGGGAATGCTCAGCATGAAGGAAGAGGCCTCCTACCTGCAGACATTTATCTTTCCGGATGGCAGCGGTATGATCACCGACCAGGAGTATGCCTCTGAAACCACAATTTCGCCGGCATTCAGGATTTTTCTCGAGAGCCAGGTGAACTTCTCCGAAAACTGGTTTGCCAAGATCGGCTACCGCTACGAGATGATCCGGGATGTCTTTAACCGGTCCTTGACCCCGGACAACTCCATGACCTCGCTGTACTTCGGCAAATCCGCTCCGAATCCCTCGCGGCACCTTGCCGAGGAAGGTTTGTACGCCAGCGTGGGCTTCAGCTGGTAGCTTCATGCTGAATGAGCTTCGATCAAGGGGGGGCGCTTGCCTCCCCTTTTTCAGCCGTGGCGGATTCCCCGCAACCTTCGGGACCAAGGGTCAATCCGCATTGATCCAGGAGGCCGAGCCCCCGGAGGTCCACACGGGTTTGTGAGCTGAATCACCGCGTTCACGCGTCGTCGGACCTAAATTAAAACAGCCTCATTTTGTCCTTGACAGGGCTGATTCCGGACGGTACATTACTTCGGCTGAAATGGAATTTGATTGAGTTCCTAAATAGTTGAGGCCGGCCCCTAACGCGGCCTTCAACAGAAAAGAGGAAAGGAGAGAGGATATGATGAAGAAACTAATTCTTGCGCTGGCGGCGGCCGCGTTCCTGCTGCCGTTGGCGGCCCAATCCGCTTCAGGAAAATGGTCGGTGGAGCTCGGCGCCTGGTACGCGCAGCCGCGCGACATCTCCGCCCAGTACGCCACGATCGTGAATTACGACACGCTTGCCAACATGGGGACGGCCACCAATTCACCTGAACGCCGCTGGTCTCCGGAAATCAAGCTGTCCTACGAAACCCCCACCTGGAAGGTATGGCTGAGCTACTTTCATTACGACAAGACCGCCAACGGCTTTGCCTCCGGAACTCCCGGGCAGTCAATCCTGAGTGCGAACTATGTCAGGTTTAGTGAGGCCTCATATGGCTATCCCACTGTTTTCGCTGATATGGCAACCGCCTCCACGAGGCTGAACCAGACGGACTGGGCGCTGAACATCGGGCGGAAATTCCACCCGGCCAAGAACTGGGAAATGCTGGTCTACACCGGCGTCAGCCGGGCCGAAGCCACGCTGGACAACAATTTCGTCTACGCGGACAATCATGGTTATCTGACCCCTCCGGGGTCCTCCGTGGTCGCCATGCAGTCGTACAGCACGGGATGGGGCTTGAACTTTGGACTCATCAACTCCTTCAAGGCCTCCAAGCACCTGGCCTTCAACGCCGGGGCGAGCATTGACATGCTGAGCCTGAAGGAAGACGCCTCTTTCCTGCAGACGGATATCGACAATACCGGTTACGAGTCCATCGACTTCCAGCAGTTCGACTCCAAAACGACGGTTTCTCCGGCTTTCAAGATTTTCATCGAAGGCCAAGTCAATTTCACGTCGAACTGGTACGCCAAGCTTGGCTACCGCTATCGCATGATGCGCGACGTTTTCAACGATTCTCTCACACCGAGCGACACCCTGGCATCTCTTTACTTTGGTCTTTCTTCGGGGGCTACCCCCCACCACAACCTGTCCGAGGAAGGCTTCTACGCCAGCGTGGGCTTCAGTTGGTAGAACGCATTGCACCTCACGAAAAAGGGGGCCGCACGGCCCCCTTTTTTCATGGTCACCCCTTGACTTCAGCCTATTTGCCGGCTTTCTTGTCCATCCGGTTCAAGATGGCTTCCATCTGGTCCATGGCCTCGTTCATCGCCTTCATGGTGATCTTGAAAGGCTGGTCCGTGGTCATGTCAACCCCGGCGGCTTTCAGTTCGTCCACGGGCGGAAGGCTGTCTCCCAGGGTGAGAAACTTCCGATAGTGCTTCACCGCTCCCGGGCGGCCTTCTTCGATCATCCGGGCCAGAGCCGTCGACGCGGTGATGGACGTGGCATACGAGTAAACGTAGAAGTCGTAGTAAAAGTGCGGGATATAGGCCCACTCAGCATCGCACACCGGGTTGACGGAGCAGATCCCCTGGTCCACACCGTAGTACTTGTTGAGGATACCTGCGTAGACTTTGTTCAGGTTGTCGCCGGTGAGAGCCTGCCCGTTCTCCACCATCTGGTGGATCCTCAGCTCGAACTCTGCGAACTGGGCCTGCCGGAAGAGGGTCGTCCTGAGATTGTCCACGTAGGTCCCCAGCAGAAACAGTTTCATGCCGTCGTCGTGCGTGTGGTTAAGCATGTAGTGCATGAGCAGGTTTTCATTCAGCGTGCTTGCCACCTCCGCGACGAAGATCTTGTACATGCTGGTCGGAAACGGCTGCGCAGTATCCGAATAGTGGCTGTGCATCGCGTGCCCCGACTCATGCGCCAGCGTGGAGACGTCCTCATAGCTTCCGTTGAAGTTGAGGAGCATGTAGGGATGGACGCCGTAGGCGGCGTTCTCGTAAGCGCCGCTGTGTTTGCCGGGCGTGGGATAGAAATCCACCCAGCGGCTGTCGTACCCCTTGGCGAGGGTGTCGACATAATCCTTGCCGAGCGGAGCTAACGCCTTCAACACGAGCTTTTTGGCCTCCGGCACCGTGTACTTCACGTCCACGTCCTTGAAGATGGGCGCGTAGAGGTCAGAGTAGCGAAGCTGCTTCACGCCCATGATCCGGGCCCGGAGCTTCAGGTACCGGTGCAGGACGGGAAGATACTGGTGGACGTTCTTCAGCAGGTTGGTGTAAACCTCCACGGGGATATTGTTTTCATCCAGCGCGGCGGCAAGCGCGGGCGACACGTCGCTTTTATAGCCGCGCGCCTCGGCGTAAAACTCGTCCTTGTTGACTTCCGCGTTGAGCAGGCTTCCGAAGGTCCCGCGGAATTTGTTGAGATTGCCGAAAAAGGCCTGAAAGACGGCCTGGCGGTCCTTCCGGTTTGTGACGGCGCGGTACTTGGTGTAAGCGGCGGCATCGAGCGTCACGGTCTTTCCATCGCTCAGGGTCACCTTGGACCTCGGAATATCCGCATCGCTGAACACGCTGTAAACCGACTCGGGCGAACCGGACATCCTGCCTGCATCGGCGACAATCCTTTCGCCCTCGGGGGAAAGGGTGTGCGGCTTCATGCGCTGGATATCCTTGATCACCGGACCGTAGACCTTTTCCAGGTCCGGCGCCTGCCGGTAAAAGGCCTGGATCGTCTCTTGCGGAATACGCAGGATCTCAGGATTGATCCAGGCGCCCGCCGCCTGAAGCTTGGCGCCGATGGGGCCGAGCGACTGCCTCATTTCCAGGGCCTTTGCGTTTCTCATATCCATGTCGGATTTCTGTGAAGCGTAGGCGCTCAGCCTGAGGTACTGCTGAAACAGGTGGTATTCGAGATCGAGGCAGGCCTTCAGCGTTTTCGCGGAACTCCCCAGTTCCCCCTTGTACTGGTCGAGTTCCGGGAGACTTTTGACCAGAGAGTCCTTGGCCTGCGACCATGCCTGATCTGTCTTGTAAAGATCGCTGAGATCCCACTGGTCTTTCGCGGGGACCTTGTCCCGGTCGCGGCTTCTCACCATCACGCTCGCGGCGGGGACGGCGAGAAACGCAATCAGGACCATCATCAACACGCGTTTCATCTTCATGTTTCCTCCTTCAGCCCTTGGGGATGCCGTGTGGTGGACGGGCCGACGGGCGCCCGCCCGCATTTATGACAGTGTCTCACTTCTGATGAGGTGATCTCCTCCGTTTTGCAACGTACTTCAAAGCACCGGGTGATATCAACAGCGCCGGCAGGTTCATTCCTCCTGTCCAGGTGCTTTACCTGGACCCCGCCCCCCGGTTAAGATAGAAGCATGAGCCGGGTACTCGCCGTGGACTGGGGAGAAAAGCGCGTCGGTGTCGCCGTATCCGATCCCATGGGTTGGATCGCCCGTCCGTTGCCCACGCTTGACGGAAGGAACCGGAAATCCCTGATGGAGAGGCTGCTCAAGATCATCCGGCAAGAAAAGGTGGAAACCGTTGTGATCGGCCATCCCCTCCATATGGACGGCCGAAAAGGGAGTTCCGCCCAAGCAGCTCAGAATCTCGCCCGTTCCCTTCAAGCCGCTCTCGACGGTGTGGAGATTGTTCTGTACGACGAGCGCCTTACGAGCGTTGAGGCCCAGGCTATCCTTTCCGGCCGCGGCGAACGCACCCGTGGAAAGAAAGAGCGCGTTGACCAGGTGGCCGCCGCCGTTCTCCTGCAGACCTATCTCAATGGAAGGGACTCATGACATCACGACGGAAACTCTTCGCAACGGCCGCCCTTGTTTGCATCCTTGGCGCCCTGGCGGCCGCTGCGGGATGGCTGGCATACGACTGGCACCGCCCTTACAAAGGGTACGAGGGGGCACTCACGTTGTCCGTTCAGCGGGGTGAACCTGCGGGCGAGGTTCTGGAAGATCTCGCCGCCCGCGGGGTGGTGAAGCACCGCCTTTCTTTAAAGCTGGCCTATTCCTTCATGCGACGGGGAATGACGATCAAGGCGGGGCGTTATTCCTTCGATCGCCCGATGGCGCCGCTCCAGGTTCTGGACAAGTTGAGAAAGGGGGAGGTGGTTTACGTCAAGGTCACCCTTCCGGAGGGTCTTCGAATCGGAGAAGCCGCCCACCTCTTTTCAAAGGAAGGCCTTGGCTCCTATCCCCGCTTCCTCGAAGCCATGCGCGATCCGTCCCCGATCCGCGATCTGGACCCGCAGGCCAAGACGCTCGAAGGCTACCTCTTCCCGGAGACCTATCTCGTCGCCACCGGCACCGATGAGGATGCCATCGTTCGCATCCTGGTGGACAAGTTCAGGGCATGGTGGAAGCTCAATCGCGAACCGGCTCCCGACGGATTGGACCTGAGGCAGATCGTCACGCTGGCGTCCATTGTGGAGAAGGAGACAGCCAATCCCACTGAAAGGCCGCTGATTGCGGGCGTCTTTTATAACCGCCTGCGAAAGGGCATGCTGCTTCAGTCAGACCCCACCGTCATTTACGCCCTCGTGCGAGACGGGCGCTACCGGGGTGTCATCACCCGCCGGGACCTTCATTTCGAGAGCCCCTACAATACCTACGTCGTCAAGGGCCTCCCGCCGGGACCCATCTGTTCTCCCGGAAAGGCGTCGCTCTCCGCCGCGTTGAATCCGGACCGGACCGGATACCTCTACTTCGTGTCCAAGGGCAACGGGACCCACGCCTTTTCGAAAACTCTCACGGAACACAACCGCGCCGTGGCCAAATATCAACTGCATTCAGGCGGCCGGCGATGAACCCCGGGCTCCGCTTCGTACTGGTCAGGCCCCGCACGCCTGCCAATATCGGGTCCGTGGCCAGAGTCATGAAAAATTTCGGCCTTTCGGACCTGCTTCTCGTGGATCCGCGGCTGCACCGCCACACCGACGAACCGGGAGGACCGCCCAAGTTTGAGGCGGAATCCCGCAAGACGGCGTGGCGGGCGGTGGACGTTCTGGAAAACAGCCGGCGCGTCGGCACACTCCAGGAAGCGGTGGCTTCCTGTTCCCTGGTCCTCGCCACGGCGCCCCAACCCTTTCGCAACTTTCCCGTCTGGACGCCGGAGAAAGCAGCGGAAGCACTCATGACGCATGCCGGTGATTCGGCGATTGTGTTCGGTTCGGAATCGTCAGGGCTCGACAGCGGAGAAATCGCCCTGTGCCGCGCCGTCGTCGTCATCCCCACCCATGAAGATTACCAGGATCTGAACCTCGCGCAGAGCGCCGCCCTGATGGCTTATCTTTGCTTTAGGGCGGACGCCGGGTTGCGGCCGGGCGGGGAGAAGAAGGACGATCCCGTGGAGCCGTCTGCGCCCACCGGTCTCGTCGCGGAACTTTCGGACCTGCTGATCTCCATATCGGACCGGATCGGCTTTGCAACGGTCCCGAACGCTCCGGTCCTTGCCGAACTTAGGAATATCTTGCACCGTCACGGATTAAACCGAAGGGAAGCCGCCCTGATGCGGGCCTTTTTCGGAAGGGTGGATGCGGCGCTCCAGGCTCTGGGCTCCCATGCCCGGGATAGACGGGCGCAGCCTCACCGGCAAATTGATTAGGAGAAGGGCGCATGGAAATCCAGGTTGTCTCCGACAAGCGTTGCCAGGTGGTGGATCTGACCGCCACAGTCCGCGCCACCCGCCTTCACCCATACGGAAGGAAATGCGGACGCCCACATCAAGTCCATCCTGACGGGCGCGTCCACGAGTATCCCCGTCCTGAAAGGCAAACTGATGCTCGGGCGCTGGCAGGGGGTCTTTTTCATGGAATATGACGGGCCCCGGAACCGAACGGTCCGCCTCACCTTTCTTGCAAGCGAAGAATAAGCGCCTCTGCGGAAAGCACCCAAGGCACCTCAGTCGTTGCGCGTGACGAACCCCGAGCCGTAGCCCGCCGAACGAAGACGGTTCTGCAGATCGTCCGCGGCCTCTTGTGTGGAGAGGTGGCCGACGCGCACCCGGTAAAAATCACGAAAGCGAATCACGTAGGCGTCGCCGAAATCCCGTTGCAGCTTTCCGGCGAGGCGCGCCGCGTTGCTCTTGACGTGAAAGGCCCCCACTTGCACGCAAAAGCTGCCGTCCAGGACCTGGGTATCCGTCCTGCCGCCCGTCGCGATCAGGTCGCCGGGAGGGGGCATGGCTGTCGGCCGTTCCCGGCCCCTTTTGACGACCTGGATCCGGACGTGTGCGAGCCCGGCCCCGGCAAAGCCCAGTTTTTTCGCGGCGCCGTAGGAACAGTCCAGAATCCTTCCGGAGACAAATGGACCCCGGTCGTTGATTTTCAAAATCGCCGAACGGCCGTTGTCCAGATTCGTGACCTTGACGAGTGTTCCAAGCGGGAGCGTGCGGTGAGCGGCCGTCATGGCGTACATATCGAACCGTTCTCCGCTGGCGGTGGGCTTCCCGTCGAACTTCCTCCCATACCAGGAGGCCACGCCGCGCTGGCTCCATCCGGACTGCACATGCTTCATGGGTGGCCGGTACTTGGGGCGCCGGTGAATACATCCCCCCAGAAGCGACAGCCCGCCGGCCGCTAAAAGGAGAAGAGCGAGCCTCCCGCCCCGCCTTGCCGGAGCCCCCGGCATGTCAGCGCTGCTCCAGGGTTTTCCGCCGCCCGTCTGCGCGTTCCTTCACGACGGGCCCTCGACCGGGAGACGGCGCATACGGGGCCGCGCCCTTGGCAGCTGGAAGCTGCTCGTGGCCGCGGATCGGCCGGTACCTCATCAACCACAGGAAAATCAGGAAAAGCGCCAGCCCCCCCATGAACGCGGCAAACAGCCACCATATCAGGGCATTGCTGTCGGAGGAGCCGTTCAACCTGCCGAAGGCCTGTTGGAGCGATTCGAGCGCGGGCACACTTCCGAACAGCACGTAGAGAGAGGACAGGATGTGTTTGAGCAGGTTCAGGATAAAGTCAGCCAAGGTCCCCTCCGGGCTCTTGATCTCATTTTATCACCGGGGTGCCGGGTTGTCACAGAGGACGTCCGGCTTTGTGGAAAGGGAGTTGATCCACGCCCGCCGTGCAGCGGACCTATTCTTCGCGCTTCCGCATCTTCCCGGCGATCCCGCTACCGCCCGTCGAAGGTGTCTTTGAAATCCATGGCATGGCGCCTGACCACGACGTCCGGCGGAAGCTTGATCTGGAAGGCGTCCTTTCCCAAGGTTGGGTTGATTTCCCAGTTTGAGAAGGTAAACCGGATGCTGTCCCCTGACGCCTCGTCCACCTCGAATTCCTGGATCAGGCCGCTTTTCTCGTGTACTTCGAAGACCATGCCGCTGATCTTTTTCTTCATGCGGTGCCGCAGCGGCTTCAAGACCAGCCTGACCACGCCGCCTGTCTCCCCGTCCCATTGGACGCTGAAGTATTTCTCCAGCTCTTCCACCGGCTGGCTGATTCCCAGGTAGCGTGCGATCTTACCCTGGTGGCGGGAAATGTCCTGAACCCAGGCTTCCTTCTTGGCGGGGTTGTACATCATCAGATCGCCGTCTTTGACCAGGTAGATCAAAGCACGCGGTGACGTGTAGCGATAAAGGGCCGTGGCGGGTTTTTTTAGAATCAATTGCCCCTTGAGGACGGAGGGTGCGGCCAGCATCTGAAAGTTGTTGGTTTGGGTAAAGGACACACGCAGGGTCCGGATGCTGTCCTGGGTCGACTGCATCTTCGCCAGCAGGGCTTTGAGCTTGGCGGCGCCCTCCGTCGCTCCCGGCGCTCCACTCCATGATGCAACCGCCGGCAGAAGCAGCGCGGCAAGTGCGGCGCCGGTCAGGAAGATGCGGCCCAAACGGCCGAAAAACCCCAAGCTGTTTCCCTTATCCATGGCGGAAATGCCTCGTTTGGGTGAAAACCATGGAGAGGTTCAAACGGTCCGCCGCCTCGATCACCTGGTCGTCCCGAATGCTCCCACCGGGCTGTATGACAGCCGTGACACCGGCCTCCGCGAGCGCTTCCACGCCGTCCGGGAACGGGAAAAAGGCGTCGGAGGCGGCGACACAGCCCGCTGGATCCCGGTAGGCCTTCATTGCGGCGAGCTTCACAGCGTCCACCCGGCTCATCTGCCCTGCGCCGATTCCCACGGTGCCCGCGGCGTCCCCGAAAACGACGGCGTTGCTCTTGACGTGCTTGCAAACTTTCCAGGCCAGTTCCAGGGCATGAGATTCGTCGTCGGTTGGCTTTCGGCGGCTGACCACGCTCCTCGGTTCCGCACCCTCGAAAACATCCGGCGTCTGCACCAGGAGTCCGCCCGCCACGCGCTTGTAGTCCCACCCCCGGAAAGGGTCGAGATCGTTAAGGGCAAGCACGCGAAGATTCTTTTTGGCGCGGAAGCGCTCAAGCGCTCCGGGTTCGAAAGACGGCGCGGCCACGATTTCAAAAAAGGTTTCGGTGACTGCCTCGGCGGCTTCTACGGAACAGGGGACATTAATCACCGCGATCCCGCCAAAAGCGGAAAGGGAATCCGTTTCCCGGGCGCGGCGGAACGCCGAGAGCGCGTCCGTGCCGACGGCAGCGCCGCATGGGTTCGTATGCTTGATCACGGCGGAGGAAGGTTTCGGAAGATCGCAGATCAGCGACCAGGCCGCGTTCAGGTCCATCAGGTTGTTGAACGACAGCTCCTTGCCCTGATGCTGAATGAAGCGGCCCAGGTAGCGATCGTCGTCCCGGTAAAAAGCCGCCTTCTGCCCGGGGTTTTCGCCGTAACGCAACTCCTGCGCTTTCGAAAAATACAGCGGCAGGAACCTCGGAAAGGCTTCCTCCGGCCTGAACGGTTCCCCCTCCGCGCTGACGTCAATCCCTGAGAGGTAGCGGGCGATGGCCCCGTCGTAGCGGCTCGTCCGTTCGAACACCTTCGCCGCCAACTCTCTCCTGGTAGCGGGTGTGATCCCTCCGGACCCGAGTTCCTCCATCACCCTTGCGTAATCCACCGGGTCGCACACCACCGCGACGAACTCCAGGTTCTTCGCGGCGCTTCGCACCATGCTGGGACCTCCGATATCGATATTTTCAATCACCTCGGAAATACCTGCGCCCCGTTCGACGGTCTTTTCGAAGGGATAGAAATTGACGACCACAAGGTCGATGGGGGCGCCGCCGAGCTTTTCCAAATCCTTCAGATGGTTCGGTTCGCGGCGGGCGAGAATGCCCCCGTGGATCCTGGGATGAAGGCTTTTGACCCTTCCGCCCATGACTTCTGGGGAACCAGTATACTCGCTGACTTCCACGACCGGGACGCCTTCGCCGCGCAACATTTCCGCCGTGCCTCCAGTGGACAGGATCTCCACCCCCCTGTCCGCCAGGAACCTGCCGAAGACGGAAAGTCCCGATTTATCGGAGACGCTGACCAACGCCCGTTTGACGCTTAAGTTCTTCATGCGGTCACTCCAGGAACTTCCGGCCTCGCCTGCCCGGCATGTTCAGGGGGTTTGCTCCCGGTCCTTCCCGTAATGATAATACGGAGTGGCGGACAAGTCCCCGTCCATTGATTTCCAAAGACGGTACCACAGTTTGGCCGCATCGGAAACCGAATGGGACAGAATCACCTGAGCAGCGCCGAAGGCGTTCGAGCGATTGTCGAACGTCATCGAGGATACCAACTCCCCATGGGGATAATAACAGAAGAGGATGGCGTCCCGGTATCTTTGCAGCGAGGACTGCCGGGCCTGAAAGTAAGCGCCCAGATCCGCACCCATTTCGGGGTGCTCGTAGCCGTCGAAGGAAATGATGAGAAGAGGCAGCTTGCGCTCGATGTACGCGGAATAATCCTCCCGGATCGCCGCCACCTTTGGATCGGCGCTCCGGATTAACGGATCATTCAAAAGATAAACCAGCCCGGCCGCATAACCGAAGTGGTAGGCGATCCTTGAAAAATCGGCCTGTTGGCGCGCCAAGCCTGGAATTCGTTGGGCTTCGCTTTCAAGAATACTGATCAGAGCGTCCGCGGAATCGCGGCCGTTCTGCTTCAGGGCGTCTTCAACCCCCTGGTCCAGGTCCGTCCGGTAGGCGCCCACGGCGGAGTGGAGGGCCGCCGGGGCCAGCAGGACCGTGTCGGTCACCATTCGCTTGACCGTCTGCGGCCCGTAGGCAAAACAAGCGAGGGGCGCGACGGCCGCAAGTAGGACCATCGCGCCCCGCCGGATCAAGGCCATCAGGCCTCCATGTTCTTGATGATGGCATCTCCGAATTCGGAGCACTTCAGCTCTTTGACGTCCGACATGCCGGCGCCGCGCATCAGACGGGCGAAGTCATATGTCACCGTGTGAGCGGCGATGCTCTTGCTCAGGCCCTTGATGATCAGGTCCGCCGCCTCGTTCCACCCCATGAAACGGAACATCATTTCGCCGGAGAGAATGACGGAGCCGGGATTGACCTTGTCCAGGTCCGCATACTTGGGCGCGGTTCCATGGGTCGCTTCGAAGATCGCCGCGCCGGTATCGTAGTTGACGTTGCCGCCGGGGGCGATCCCGATCCCGCCGATCTGAGCCGCCAGCGCGTCGGAAAGATAGTCGCCGTTGAGGTTCAGCGTGGCGATGACGTCGAACTCGTCGGCGCGGGTCAAAACCTGCTGAAGGGTGATGTCGGCGATGGTATCCTTCAGCATGAGCTTCTCTCTTCCTCGTAGATTTCGTTCCGCTTCTCCGGTGAAAGCTGGTTCAAGCCGGGCTCGATCATCTTGGCGTTGTCTTCCACGCTCAGATCGGGATTCGCTTCCTTGTTGCCGAGAATCCAGGATTCGCGAAGCGTGACGACCTTGTCGCGGAAGTTTTCGGTTCCCTCACGGTACCCCCAATCCTTGAAGGCGCCTTCGGTGAACTTCATGATGTTGCCCTTGTGGACAAAGTTGACGCTCTTGCGGCCGCGCTCCAGGGCGTAATTGATGGCGGCGCGCGCCAGACGGCGGCTTCCCTCTTCCGATACGGGCTTGATCCCGATGCCCGAGCTTTCAGGGAAGCGGATCTTGGTCACGCCCATTTCATTCTGGAGGAAGTCGATGACTTTTTTCACCTCGGGCGTGTACGCTTTCCACTCGATCCCGGCGTAAATGTCTTCGGTGTTTTCGCGGAAGATCACCATGTCCACCTTTTCGGGATGGTGGACCGGGCTCGAACTTGTTGAACGCCTTTTCTCCGGCATACGTTTCCATCCAGGAAATCTTCCTGGACCCGCCGTAGGCCTTTTCCACCGCCGCGTCGAGAACGCGCTTCGACGCTCTCCAGATGTCCGGACCGGTCCCGTCCCCCTCGATGAAAGGAAGAATCGGGTGGTCAGGGACATTCAGGGTGCCGCCTTCCATCGTGATGGGATTCCCGTCCGATGGAACCGAGATATTTTTAAATTCAGCCACGGTTGTCCTCCTGGTCGATGCGGAGCGGATCGCCGTGTCCCGCTCCAGGTACTTTCCATGAATCCGGTCATGGACCGGAATCCCCAGAGTCTTTGAACATGCTTGCACACCCCTTCGTGCAAGACCATGTAGTATACGCGCCGGGAAAAATTGGGGTCAATACCGCAGGGGCGCATCGCCCACCAGGCTGGGGCAAATCATCCCGTCAGGCTTGCACTCTTTATGATGACGGCGATATCATTGATTAAGCAGTGGAAACAGGGAAAAGGGGACGTCGTGGAGTATGTCGTTCAATGTTGGAACTGCCTCGGTGAATACGATGCCATGAGCGCCGTGTGGTGCTCGTGCAACCCGACTCACCCCACAAAGGTCTGCCCCTTCTGTCTGCAGTGCTTCTGCACCGCGACACAAGAGTATCAAGGCAAGTTCTGGAAGGGCGCGCCCGAAAGTCTCACCGGGGACCGGGCCATGCTCAGCCAAGTCCGGGGGCTGCTCGGGGAAACTCTCGTCCGGTCCAAGGCGATCACTTCGGACCAGCTGCTCTCCGCGTTAAAGGAGCAGGAAGCCACGGGCAAGCGGCTGGGCGAGGCGCTGGTGGACCTGGGGTACCTCGACCAGGAAACGCTCGAGTACTTCCTTCAGCGCCAGCAAAGCGTCACCCGGCTGGATCTCCGTGAAGTGGAGGTCGATCCTGATCTGGTCCAGGAAATCGGCGTGCGGGAATGCCGGCAGCGAAAGATCTTCCCGGTTTCGCGGGAATCGCTTTCCACCAAGGACATCCTCACCCTCGCCATGGCCCGGCCCGGCGACGGCGATACCATAGACTTCGTTCAAGACCTGACTGGATGCCAGGTCGTTCCGATGCAGGCCTCCGAAGAAGAAATCGCCGCGGCTATCGCTCCCTTCGTTCGGGAGGGACCGGAAGAGGATCAGCCGGAAGCACCCAAGGAGCCTGACAGCCCCCCGGGAACAAAGATCGCCACGGACCTGTTGAGGAAGGCCCTGTCGCGCAGCGCCAGCGACCTGTACGTCGAGCCCGGCGAAGATTTGGTCAACATCCACATGCGCATCGACGGCATTCTTTACCGGGCGCGGCCGCTGGAAAAGGCGAAACAGAAACCGCTGACCACCGGCCTGATGAAATTTCTCCGGATGGAATCGAACCGGGAAGGCACGCCTCAGGAAAGCAGAGTCGTCATGCGGTACGGCGAAGACCGCTTCGACGTGATCGCCCACGCGCTGCCCACGACCTTCGGGGACAACGTCTCCATTCGAATCGTGAACCGGGACACGTTTCTGAAGCCGCTGACGGATCTCGGCCTCCCGGACACGGACCTGGAGGCTCTGGAAGCCGTTCTTGAGGAAGAAAGCGGGCTCGTTATCCTCAGCGCGCCGCTCTTTCACGGTGCGACCACCACCTTGTACGCCATCATGAACCAGATCGCCCGCAACGGCCACCGAAAGGTCATGAGCATCGAGTCCCAGAGCATCTGTCCCATCCCCAATGTCTCCCAGGTGGCCCTCGGACGCAAGACCGGAGACGACGAGACCACCTTTTCGGCCTTGCGGGCCATGGCGGCGATCGAACCCGACGTGCTGGTCTTCGGCGACATCCTGGACAATGCCAAGTGGACGACGCAGATTTTGAAATTCGCGTCCGCCATGCTGGTGGTGGTGGTGATGGATGCTTCCTCCTGCCTCGGAGCGGTCGGTTCGCTCCTCCAAATGGGAGTGAGCGCCGAACAGCTTTCCAAGGATCTGCGCCTTGTCTTGAGCCAGCACCTTCTCCGAAAGATCTGCACGGACTGCGCCGTGACGATTACGCCTTCCAAAAGAACGCTGCGGGTCCTCGGGCTGACCGACGGCGAGGCCAAGCGGCTGGGTGATGTGGCCCGGGGGAAGGGATGCCGTTCATGCACGAACATCGGTTACAAGGGACGGATCGCCCTCTTCGAGACGCTCCGGCCCACCCGGGGTTTTCTGAAGGCCCTGGCCTCCGGAGCATTTCTGGCCGAACTCGGCCAGGTTGCCGTGGATGATGGGATGGAGCCCATGCGGAGCCGCGCCCTGGAGGCGGTGAAGCACGGGTTGACAACCCTCGAGGAATTTCAAAAGGGCAACTTCTGACCGCCGCGGGGATGCAACCGTTCCTCGCCTCTTCTGACGAAACGGATCCACCATGGCTTTGCTCCTCTTCGACATCGACGGAACGCTCATCCGGCCCCGCGGCCTCGGCAGGAAGGCCTTTGAACAGGCCTGTCGCGATCTCTACGGGCTTTGTCCGGCAAGTGGGCGGTTCCGTTTTGACGGCCTCCTGGATACCCATATTGCCGCAAAGCAGCTCCAGCTGCTCGGCAAGGAAAGCGGCGAATCCGCGGTGGCCCGGCTTCTTGAGGCCTACGTCGCGCGTCTGAAGGAGGAGCGGGCGGGACCCAAGGAGGATCACTTGTGCCCCGGCGTGCCCGGAATTCTGGATTCGGCGGTCGCACGCGGCCATTTTCTCGGATTGCTGACCGGAAACATCCTGGAGGGCGCCAAGGTCAAACTGGGACTGTTCGACCTTTGGGAATATTTCCCGGCCGGCGCATTCGGCGCGGACGCACCGGACAGGCCCAGCCTGGTCGCTGTCGCCTCAGCCCGCTGCTCGAGTGCCTTCAACCGGCGCTTTCAAGCCCACGAGACCTGGATCATCGGCGACTCCATCCATGACATCACCGCCGCCAAGGCGGGTGGAGTCCGGTCCGTCGCCGTCGCCACGGGACATACTCCGGCGGCCCGGCTGGCCGCTTTGGAGCCCGACCTGCTGCTCGACGATCTTACTGCGCCGCGGCTGCTTTGGGAATTTGTGGAAGAGGAAGCCCTGTCCCGGAAGGGGCCGGAGTCCCGCCATGCCTGATTATCCTCCCTCCATGGACCGGCTGCTGTCCGACCCCAGGGCGGCCGCCCTGGTTGAGCGGTGCGGCGCATCTGAAGCCAAAGCCGTCATCAAGGAGGCGCTGGACCAACTGCGTACCCGGTGGCGCGGCGGCGGAGAGACTCCCTCCGCGAGCGGCATTTTCGATCGAGCGGCGGAACTGGCGGGAGAGCGTTTCACAGCGCCTCTCCGCCGCGTGGTCAACGCCACCGGAGTCGTCCTGCACACCAACCTGGGGCGCGCGCCCCTGCCTCCAAAGGCTCTCCAGGAAGCCTCCAGCCTGCTGACCGGCTACGTGGACCTCGAGACCGACATCGCTTCCGGGCGCCGCGGGCATCGAGACAGCAGGGTCGAATCCGCCTTCCAGCATTATTTTGAAACGGATCACGCCGTAGTCGTCGTCAACAACAACGCGGCGGCGGTCCTCCTGGCTCTCAACACTCTGGCCCTGGGCAAGGAAGTTGTGGTGAGCCGGGGCGAGCTGGTCGAGATCGGCGGCGGCTTCAGAATTCCGGAAATCATGGGGGCCTCCGGAGCCGTCCTGCGCGAAGTGGGAACCACCAACCGGACCTCCCTCGACGACTACCGCCGGGCCGCAAGCCGGGAAACGGGGCTGCTGCTCAAGGTCCATCCCTCCAATTACCGGGTTCTCGGGTTTTCAAGAGAAGTCCCTCTTGTGAAGATGGTGGCCCTCGGACGCTCCCTGGGCCTGCCGGTTCTTTACGACCTTGGTTCAGGGCTTGCGGCGCCGGATGAAATCCTCTCTCTCGGCGACGAGCCTCCCGTGCGCCAGGCCCTTTCATGCGACCCTGACGTGCTGTGTTTCAGCGCGGATAAGCTGNAAACGGCGTACCACATGCTGGGCGCCGTCCTGAACGCCTACCGGCGCGGACGGTTCGACGAGATCCCCGCGCTTTCCATGTTGAGGGCTGCCGCCCCGGTTCTCAGGCGCCGCGCCAGGCGGCTGCTCAAGAGTATCGAGCAGGCCGCGCCGGGGGCCTTCGAACTGGCGGTCGTGAATGCAGAGGGCCGCGCCGGAGGCGGCTCGGCGCCGCTTTTCCCGCTGGTGTCCCCTGCCGTAAAGGTGAAGCCGCTGAAGAGAACGGTCGAGGAAATGGAGTATGATCTGAGAACGGGGGGAGAGCCCCCGGTCGTGACCGTTCTCGAAGACGGGGCGGCCTACTTTCACCTGCGGACGCTGTCGGCCCGGGACGCCGGGGCGGTTGTATCCAGGCTGGCGCAGTTCGCTTCCCAGGAGGTGCAGAAGTGAGTCATGCGGCCGGCAAGCTACCTTGGTGGATTCTTCTGGGCCTGGCGGGCTTCGTTCTTGCCTGTGCGCCCGCCCGCCCTCCGCAACCCGTGCCTCCGAAGGCGGCTCCAGAGGTTCCCGCGCCGCCCCCGCCCGGCCCGTCCGTCAGCGGAGCGCAAGGGCTTGCCGGCGTCGGCGCCGCCCTGGTCAAGACCGCACAAACCCAGTGGCCCCAGTCCCTGACGGGACGGGTTGTCCTTGCGTGGCCCCGGAGCGAGCCCTGGCTCAAACCGGCGGCGGCCGCGGCGAAATCCGCCCTTCCCAACGCGGTTCTGGTCTCCGAGCTGGGGTTGTCGGCGGACCGTGCGGAAAACCTCTACACGCAGCTCGATCCCTCAAGTTTCTCAGTCCTTTTTTGGATGGAATCAGGCCCGGCCGAATCTGGAAGCCTCGACAGCGTTCAACTGAAGATCTGGCCGCTTCAGGCCGCCTCGCCCGAAACGCTGACCTGCCAGGTGTCCCCGCCGGTATCCCTGGCTGGTGCGGCGCCGGCGCTCCCACCGGAAGCCGCCGCAGAACCGCTTCCCGCCCCATGGCTTTCTCTGTCCGCCGTGCCGGCGGCTCTCGGCTGGGAACCCGGGGAACGTCGGCTGTGGTACGTCGCCGGCGGCCGTGTCGTCCGGTTCGACCCGTTGACACGCATGGAAGACAATTCGTGGGCCATCACACCTCCACCGCCGCCTCCGCCCCAGCCGGACAGCGGCAGCCCGGCGCCCTCTCAAACCGGAGCAGCACCGCCTGCGGGTCACTCTTCGCAATCGGCCTCTCCCCCGGCCCAACCCGGTGTTCCGGTCATCACGCCCGGCAAGGGCTTCGTCCTGCGCTGGGTCCCGGCGGAAGGGCCGTTGGGCGCCATGGGGCTTTTCTCCCGGAAAGAAGGTTGGGGGCGTTGGTACGAACGTTCGGCGGACCAGGGGTGGCAACCGGGGGCGGCGCTTCCGAGCTTCCCCATGTCCACTCGCCTGTCGCGCTTCTTTTCGGCCCCGTTCGATTCCCAGACAGGTGGGTTTCAATTGATCAATTACAACGGCGAGACGCTCGGGGAATTCGTCAATCTCGTCAAGGTCAAGGGTCCGGGATGGACTGTTATCGTGTGCAGGAATTCCGACGGGTCTGTCTGGGGAGTCCGGGGCGACCTGTTAACACGCATCGCCGGCCCCGCCGACTTTCCGGCCGACGCGATCGCCGGAGCCGGCCCCTGGGTCTTTCTCGCCACTTCGACCCCGCCTTATTCCATCACGGCCTACCGTCTCAACGCCGATCACACATGGGAAAGCACGTGGACTTCACCCGTTCTTCCGGGACCGGTCACGGCCATGACCGTCGGAACGCCCGACAAGACCGCGACGCTCTTCGCGGCCGTGTCTTCTCCCGGCTCTACCGACGGTGTAATTTACAGGTTGACGCCGCCCATCCCCTCCCAGGAAGAACCGCCCGGAGCCGGCGGGGAACAGCAGGGGTGGGACAGCGCCGGTCTTCCCGGGATGTAAGAGCCTGAATGGGCGAAGGTTGGAGCAACCCCTTGCTTGACAGCATTTGAAAATATCTTATACTAGCTGTTAGGCGAGTTTAAGAAAGGGCAGGGTAACCTCATGGCCGAGCGTTTGGGCGAAATGCTCTTGAAAGCCGGGCTAATCACCCAGCAGCAGCTGGATGAGGCGTTGAAGGTTCAGAAGACAAACGGGGGAAGACTGGGCTTCAATCTTGTTAAGCTCGGACATGTCAAGGAAGAAGACATTACGTCCCTTCTTTCCGAGCAGTACGGCGTTCCGGCCATCCATCTCGAGCATTTCGAGATTGACGAATCCATCCTCCGGCACATTCCCTCGGATATCGCCAGGAAATATCTAGCCATTCCTATCGAACGCACCGGCGCCACGTTGACGGTTGCCATGGCCGATCCAAGCAACGTTTTTGCCCTTGACGACATTCGCTTTCTGACCGGCTACCAGGTGGAGCCCGTGGTTGCTTCCGAAGCGTCAATCCGGGACGCCATCGAGCGATATTACGGCAGCAGCAACGAAATGCAGCTCAAGGATGTCATGGATGAGCTGGCGAAGGAAGAGATCGCCGACCTGGAGGTTGAAGAGGAAGAAGAGGGCCTGAACCAACAGGAACTCGAAGCCGCCAGCCAGGACGCGCCCGTCGTCCGGCTTGTCAATCTCATGCTGACCGACGCGGTCAAACGGGGGGCCAGCGACATCCACGTGGAGCCCTACGAACGCGATTATCGCGTGCGGTTCCGGATCGACGGCGTGCTTTACGAGGTCCTCCGCCCGCCGCAGAAGCTGAGGGACGCCATCGCTTCGCGCGTCAAGATCCTGGCCAAGCTCGACATTGCGGAAAAGAGGCTGCCCCAGGATGGGCGCATTAAGATGCGCATGAAAATCAATGGTAAATCGAAGGAAATCGATTACCGCGTTTCCACCGTTCCCACGCTGCACGGCGAGAAGCTCGTCATGCGTCTTCTCGACAAGGAAGGCCTCAAGCTCGATCTGACAAAGCTGGGATTCGAGCAGGAAAGCATGGATAAGTTCGAGCGGGCCATCCTCAAGCCTTACGGAATGGTGCTCGTCACCGGCCCCACCGGGTCCGGGAAGACCAATACGCTCTATTCCGCCATCGGCCGGCTCAACACGCCGGAAACCAACATCATGACGGCGGAAGATCCCGTGGAATTCAGCATCACGGGCACGAACCAGGTGCAGATGAAGGAGTCCATCGGGCTGAACTTCGCTTCGGCCCTCCGCGCCTTCCTCCGGCAGGACCCCAAGATCGTCCTCGTGGGCGAGATCCGCGACTTCGAGACGGCCGAGATCGCCGTCAAAGCGGCTCTCACCGGACACCTTGTCCTGTCCACCCTGCACACGAACGACGCCCCGTCCACCATCAGCCGGCTCATGAATATGGGGATCGAGCCCTTCCTGGTGGCGACTTCCGTCCACCTCATCCAGGCGCAGCGGCTCGTCCGCCGGATTTGCAAGGACTGCAAGACGGAGGTCCAGCTTCCACCCAAGGCCCTGCAGGATCTCGGCTTTTCAGAAGAGGAGTCGGAAGTCGCCAAGGTTTACAAGGGCCAGGGGTGCGCCACCTGCAACAACAGCGGATATAAGGGCCGTATCGCTCTCATGGAAGTGATGGAAATGAGCGACCAGCTGCGCGAGATGGTGCTCATGGGGGCAAACGCCGTTGAATTAAAACGCCAGGCCATTGAAGAGGGTATGCTGACCCTGCGGCGGTCCGGGCTCGTCAAGATTATGAACGGGGTGACCACGATCGAAGAAGTCGTGCGTGAAACCGTTCTGTAACGGGAGAGATTATGGCCTTATCCATCCACCAACTTTTGAAATTCATGGTCGAAAGCGAGGGGTCGGACCTCCACGTCACAACCAATTCGCCCCCACAGATCCGCGTCCACGGAAAGCTTCGGCCGATCGAAGGAACGAAGCCCTTATCCGCCACGGAAACAAAACAGCTTTGCTATTCTATTCTCACGGACCAGCAAAAACACAAATTCGAGGAAAATCTCGAACTCGACCTTTCCTTTGGAATTCGCGGCCTGGCCCGCTTCCGCGCCAACATCTTCAGCCAGCGCGGCGCGGTCGCCGGCGTTTTCCGGGCGATCCCTTACGAAATCCGGAGCTTCAAGGAACTGGGACTGCCCCCGACGGTGGAACACCTGGCTGAAAAGCCACGCGGTCTTATTCTCGTCACGGGGCCGACGGGATCGGGCAAGTCCACCACTCTCGCCTCCATGATGGACAAGGTCAACCGGGAACGCCACGAACACATCGTGACGATCGAAGACCCGGTGGAGTATCTTCATCCGCACAAGTCCTGCGTCGTGAACCAGCGAGAAATCGGGTCGGACACCTATTCCTTCCACAATGCGCTCCGGAGCATCCTCCGGCAGGATCCGGACGTGGTGCTCATCGGTGAAATGCGTGACCTGGAAACGATCGAAGCGGCGCTGAGGATCGCCGAAACGGGGCACCTGACCTTCGCAACCCTGCATACCAACTCGGCGGTTGAAACCATCAACCGCATCGTCGACGTGTTCCCCAGCCACCAGCAGTCCCAGATTCGTACGCAGCTTTCCTTTGTGCTTCAGGGCATTCTTTGCCAGTCGCTTCTTGCGACGCGCGACGGAAGAGGCCGGTGCCTGGCGGTTGAAATACTCGTCCCGAACTCCGCCATCCGGAACCTGATTCGTGAAGACAAGATCCATCAGGTTTACTCTGTCATGCAGACAGGCCAGTCCGGAAGCGGGATGCAGACCTTCAACCAGTCCCTTGCGGACTTGTATCTCCGGAGCAAGATCGACCTGGATACGGCCCTCGCCCGCTCTTCACTGCCGGACGAGCTTCAGGAACTCATCAACCGCGGGGTAACCCTGGAGGGCCGCGGCGTACCCGGTTCCCCCGCGGCGGCCGGGCGCGGCCCCATGGGAACGAGAAGAGCCTAACCGCTCCAACGACGGGGAGCTGAGGGAGGCAGAATGGCCCAGTTTGAGTGGAAAGGTCGGAAGCGCACGGGAGAAACGGTCGCCGGCACCATGACGGCCGACAACAAGGACGGAGTCGTCGCCGCTCTTCGCCGCCAGCAGATTATTGTGACCAAGGTTAAGGAAAAGGGTAAGGAACTCGCCTTGCCCATGCTCGGCGGCCGGGTCAACTCCAAGGAACTGGCCATTTTTACGCGGCAGTTCTCGGTCATGATCGACGCGGGCCTCCCGGTCGTGCAGTGCCTCGAGATCCTTGGTAGCCAACAGCAGAACAAAGCCTTCCAGCGGGTCCTGTTCGAAGTCCGCGAAGATGTGGAGGCCGGGGCCAACCTCAGCGACGCCTTTCGCAAACATCCGAAGGTCTTCGACGCCCTGTACTGCAACTTGATCGCAGCGGGCGAGGCGGGCGGCATCCTTGACACCATTCTGCAGCGCCTGTCCGGCTACATCGAAAAAGCGGTCAAACTCAAGGCGGCGGTCCGTTCCGCCATGATCTACCCGGTATCGGTCATCACCATCGCCATTCTCGTCGTCATTGTGATCATGTGGAAGGTCATTCCGACCTTCGCCAACCTGTTCGCCGGCTTGGGAGCCAAGCTGCCCCTGCCGACGCGGATTGTCATCGCCATCAGCAATTTCCTCGGCCACTGGGGGTGGGTGCTCATCGGGCTCGTCATCCTCTTGGGCATCGCACTCAGACTTTATTATCAGACTCCCGGCGGCCGGTACATCATCGACAAGATCCTCCTGCAGCTTCCGGTTTTCGGGTCTGTTTTGAGAAAAATCGCCGTCGCCCGCTTCTGCCGCACCCTGGCAACACTGGTGACATCCGGCGTTCCCATTCTGGAAGGCCTGGACATCACGGCCCGGACCTCAGGCAACGCGATTGTCGAGGAAGCGATCATGAAGACCCGGAAATCAGTCGAAGAAGGCCGCACCCTGGCCCAGCCTCTCGGTGAATCCAAGGTCTTTCCGGGCATGGTGGTTCAGATGATCAGCGTGGGCGAATCCACCGGCGCGATGGACGCCATGCTGTCCAAGATCGCCGATTTTTACGAGGACGAGGTGGACGAGGCCGTGGCGAACCTGATGTCGCTGCTCGAGCCCGTCATTATCGTCTTCCTGGGCGTTGTGATCGGCGGAATCGTCATTTCCATGTATATGCCCATGTTCTCGCTCATCCAGCAGATCCACGGCTGATCCGCGCATGGAAGGGTTGGAAAAACAGGCCATCCGGCTGATGGTTGTCCGGATGGTCGTTGCTCTGACCTTCTTCTTCAGCGCTCTCGGCATTCAAGCCTCTATCGGGCTGCATCTCACCCTGCAGCCGTTCTTTGACTTCATCGCCTTCGTGCTGGCGCTTAACCTCGTCTACGCGCTCATGTATTGGTGGATTCCACCCCTGCGCGGCATGACGCTTTTTCTGTACATTCAGCTCACAGGCGACGCGGCCACCGTCACGCTCCTCGTCTTTTTGACCGGCGGAATTTATAGTATTTTCGTCTTTCTCTTTCATCTCCTGATCGTCGTGGCGGGTATTCTTCTGCAGCGGAAGGGCGCTTTCACGATGGCGGCCGTCGATTCACTTCTGTTCGGCTCCCTGACCGTGGCGCTCTTCTACAACTGGATTCGTCCGGACTGGTTCGTGCAGACCACCTACGAACCCCCGCCTCCCGGCTCGGCCCTCTACGCCCTGCTGGCCAATCTCATGGGGTTCTTTCTCGTCGCCGTCCTCGTATCAATCATGTCCTCGAGGATCGAAAGGAGCCGGAAGACCCTGGGAGAAGTTCAGAAAGACCTCTCCTTTTTACGGGATCTCAACGAGAAGGTCGTGTCCTCCCTTGCAGGCGGCCTGCTGACCACGGATGAGAAATGGAACGTGATCTTCTGCAACGCCGCCTCGCGCCGCATCCTGATGGAGTCTGTGGCCTCCGGGTGGAATCTTCTGGACCAGCTGAGAAGCCTTGGACTGGAAGAGGAGGCCGTTAACAGGCTCCAGGACCTCAACCAGCCCCAGGACATCTCACTTGAAGTCCCTGGAGACCAGCACCTGCTCGTTTCGCTCTGGCCCATGCTGGAAAATGAGGGCAGGCTCGGCTACCTGGCCTTGGTGAGAGACGAGACCGAGCTCGTGCGTCTTCGCCAGCAGCTCGCCCTCCGTGACCGCCTGGCGGCCACGGGAGAAATGGCGGCCAATATTGCTCACGAGATCAAGAATCCTCTCGGGAGCATTTCCGGATCGGCCCAAATGCTTCGCCGGGAGGCCGTACCGGGATCCCGCGAGTATGAGCTGCTCGGCATCATTCACAGCGAAAGCAATCGTCTGAGCCAGACGCTCCAGAACTTTCTCAGCTTCGTTCAACCGGGGCCCCAGATTCTGAAGAACCATGACTTGGTGGCACTGGCAAGGGAGGTCTGGACCCTCTTCCGCAATGACCCATCCCATTCCCTGGAAGCCCTGACCTTCAAAGAAAGCTTTCCCACCCACCGGGTGGTCGCCGCCGTGGACCAGGACCGGTTCCGGCAGGCCATGTGGAACCTGCTTCAAAACGCCCGGAAAGCCATTAACGGTCCTGGAACGATTACGCTGTCTTTGAGCCTGCGCGAACCCTACGCTATACTTGAGGTGAAGGACACAGGCAAGGGGATCCCCAAAAGTGAGATCCCCAAGTATTTCGAGCCCTTCCGGCGGGGATTCCGTTCGGGTTCCGGACTCGGGTTGTCTGTTGTCTACCGGATCATGGAACAGCACGGCGGACTGGTGGAAATGGATTCTACATACGGTAAAGGCACGGTTTGCCGCCTGCTCTTTCCCCTGGTGAGGGACGATGCCTGAAGAGATCCTGGTGGTGGACGACGAGCAGAGCATGCGGCGCATGCTCGAAATCCTCCTGAAGCAGGAGGGATACCGCGTCAAGACCGCCAGAGACGCCGAAGAGGCGCTCCGTCTCCTGGGAGCCAGCCCCTTCGATCTGATCGTATCCGATATCAGGATGCCGGGGCTTTCAGGGCTCGATCTCCTGAAGAAGGTCCGCGAGGACGGTTCCGGCGCCGAAATCATTCTCATGACGGCATACGCCAGCGCGGAGAGCGCCATCGAGGCCCTGAAGCTGGGCGCCTTCGATTACGTCACCAAGCCGTTCCAAGTTGACGAGCTGGTCCACGTGGTGAGCAGCGCGCTCGAGAAGAAAACCCTTCGCGAGGAAAACATCAGGCTGAAGGTCGAACTTTCCCAGAAGGAGTCCTTCGGAGAAATCATCGGCGGAAGCCCTTCCATGCGAAGCATGTACGCCATGATCGAAAGAATCGCTCCCACGCTCAGCACGGTCTTGATCCAGGGTGAGAGCGGGACAGGCAAGGAGCTGGTCGCCCGGGCGATTCACCAGCGTTCCCCCAGAAGGAACAAGCCCTTCATCAGCGTCAACTGCGGCGGCATTCCAGAAACGCTCCTGGAAAGCGAACTTTTCGGCCACGTCAAAGGCGCCTTCACCGGCGCTTACGCCACGAAAAAGGGGCTATTTGACATGGCCCACGGCGGGACCCTCTTTCTCGACGAAATCGGCGAAATGTCCCCCCTCATGCAGGTGAAGCTCCTGCGCGCGCTTCAGGAAAGGCGCATCCGCCCCGTCGGCGCGACCGAGGACCACGAAGTCGACGCCCGCGTGCTCGCCGCCACCAACCAGGATCTTCAGCGTATGGTCCAGGACAAAGCTTTTCGAGAGGATCTTTACTACCGGATCAACGTCATCAATCTGAACCTTCCCGCGCTCAGGGACCGGCGCGAAGACATCCCGCTGCTGGTGGGCCATTTTCTCGAAAAATACTCGCGCGTCCTGAAGAAGGAACCTCCGGGGCTTTCTCCCCAGGCCATGAGCGCCTTGGAAAGCTACCAATGGCCGGGCAACATCCGTGAACTCGAAAACGTCATCGAGCGGGGGGTGGCCCTGGCCGCCAAGGACCGGATTGAACTGAGCCACCTTCCCGACCACATTCTGGGGTACCGCATCCCCACCTCGGGGCCGGAAATCGACATCCCCGACACCGGCTTCTCTCTCACCGAAACGGTGGAGGGCCTGCGGGCCGCCTATATCCGCCGCGCCCTCGAGCTGGAAGAGGGCGTCATGGTCCGTGCGGCGGAAAGGCTCGGAATTTCATTCAGATCCATGCGATATTTCGTGAAGAAGTACCACCTTCAAGGAAAGGATGCCTAATGGACTCCCGTCCCCGTCCCGAGCTCAGCATCCTGGTGCCTCTCTACAATGAAGCCGACAACCTGGCGCCTCTCCTGGATCGCATCCGGGAGACCGTCGCCCACGGCCGCCCTGGCGGCGGCGATCCAGGCCGCACGGGGGGGCATCCTGATCCCTCTGGACGGCGACTTGCAGAACGACCCAGCCGATATCCCCAAGCTGCTCGGGAAACTCGACGAGGGGTTTGACGTGGTCAGCGGCTGGCGCCGCATGCGCAAGGATCCCTTCTTGACCCGCATTCTGCCCTCAAAGATGGCCAACGGCTTGATCTCCCTCATTTCCGGGGTTCGCCTGCACGACTATGGCTGCACGCTGAAAGCCTACCGCCGTGAAGTCCTGCAGCCGGTACGGCTGGTGGGGGAGATGCATCGATTCATTCCGATCCTGGCGAGCTGGCAGGGCGCCAAAGTGACCGAGGTGGAGGTCAACCACCACCCGCGCCTTCACGGCAAGAGCAAGTACGGCCTCGGGCGGACGGTGAAGGTCATTTTGGATCTCCTGACCGTCAAATTCATGGGGTCGTTCATCACGAAGCCCATCTACGTGTTCGGGGGAACCGGACTCGGATTGATCGGCCTTGCCGGTCTCCTCGCCGCCTACACCCTCTATGAGAAACTTTTCCAGGGAGTCTGGGTACACAGGAACCCCGTTTTCGTGCTCGCCGTCTTTTTCGCCCTCGCGGGGCTGCAGCTTGTCATGATGGGGCTGCTTGGGGAAGTCATGACGCGAATTTATTTCGCCGCTACGCGCAGCACCCCTTACGTGATCCGAGAGACCCAGGACTCCGAATGTGTGGAATCGCCGGACTCTCACTGAAGCACCCCGTCGCGGACGGCGCCCTCGAAGCCATGGCGGAAACCATGCGCCACCGGGGTCCGGACGGGAAGGGTTTTTTTCGCGACGGCCCGGTCGGGCTGGCCCACAGGCGCCTGGCCATCATCGACGTGGACGGGGGAGCCCAGCCCATCACCAACGAGGATGGCACGGTTGTCGTTGTTTTCAACGGCGAAATCTATAACTTCAAGTCCCTGCGGGAAGAATTGGCCGGCAAGGGACATCGTTTCCGGACGCGTTCGGACACGGAAGTTCTTTGCCATCTTTACGAAGAGGAAGGCCCAGGCTTCCCCTCCCGGTTGAACGGAATTTTCGCCTTTGCCCTTTACGACCGCTCCAGACGAACCCTCCTTTTGGCCCGGGACCCTCTCGGCGTGAAGCCCCTCTATTGGGCCCGCTGCGGGGACGGCGTGCTTTTCGCCTCCGAAATCAAGGCGATCCAGGCTTACGAGGGGTTTGACCGGCGGGCCGACCTCGAGGCGCTGACCGCCTTCCTCACATGCGAGTATATTCCGGCGCCGCGCTCCGCCTACGCCGCCGTCCGAAAACTGCTGCCCGGGTACATCCTGGAAGTCAAAGATGGTGAAGCCGCGAGCCGGCCCTATTGGCGATGGACGGTTCCGGAATCCCCCATCCGCTCGCGGCGGGAGGCTGTCGAGATGCTCCGGGAGACGGTGTTCGATGCCGTTCGCGACCAGCTGGTTTCCGACGTGCCGCTGGGGGTCTTTCTAAGCGGAGGAGTGGATTCGAGCATCGTGACTTCCTGCATGAAACAAGCGGGGGGCGATGTTCAAAGCTTCTCCATTTCCTTCGAGGACCCGACCTTCGACGAAAGCGCTTACGCCCGCCGCGCCGCTGAACATATCGGCAGCCGGCACCACGAGCACCGGTTTACGGAAACGGAGCTGCTCACGGAAGTCCCCCGTGTCATGGAACGCTTGGACGAGCCGTTCGCCGACCCCTCCATCTTTCCAACCGCCCTCCTCAGCCGCTTCGCCCGGGAAAGGGTTACGGTCGCACTGGGAGGCGACGGCGGCGACGAACTCTTCGCCGGATACCCGACCTACCTCGCTCACCGCTACTATGGACTGTACAAAGCCGTTCCCGGATTCGTCCGCCGCCCCTTGCTCGGGGCGGTTGCACGGCTGCTGCCTGTGTCCCACAAAAACCTGCCCGGTCCCTACCTTCTGAACAAATTCCGGGACGGCGCGGAATCTCCCATGCCGCAGCGCCATCACCTCTGGCTTGGCGCCTTCACGCCGTCACAACTGGGTGAGCTTATCCCTGGATACCGCAGCGCCTTCGGATTCATATCCGAGTGGATTCAACCGCCTCCCCGCCGGGATGCGGTCAGTAACGCCCAATGGCACGATCTCCATACCTACCTTCTGGAAGACATCCTCGCCAAGGTGGACCGCGCCAGCATGATGGCTTCTCTTGAGGCCCGCGTCCCCCTTCTGGACCCGCGGGTGGTGCGTCTGGCGTTTTCTTTCCCCCCGGAATGGAAGCTGAGGGGCACACAAGGGAAAGCCATCTTCAAGCAGGCCTTTGCCGACCGGTTCCCGCCGGGTTTTCTGGACCGGAAGAAGAAGGGATTCGGCATTCCCATGGCGAGATGGCTGGTCGGCCCGCTCCGCCCCTTCGTTGAAGACCTTCTCTCCGACCAAGTCCTTGGCGGCGTTCCCTTTTTAAGCCCCGACCTGCCCAGGCGGCTCTGGCGGGAGCACCTCGAGATGAAGGCGGACCACCGGAAGCCCCTCTGGGTCCTCCTGTGCCTCCTCGACTGGTGGCGCCGGGAGGCTCCATGCGTCTGAGAGTTCCGAAGATACTGGAGCTGCCGCCCCTGGAAGGTCCATCCTGGCGTGAATACACCCTTTTGGCGCTGACGCTTCTGATTGTTTTTCTCGCCTGCTACCAACCGCTGTGGGATCCCGACTCGTTTTGGCATCTCGCCGTCGGGCGGGAGATCTGGCAGACGCACCATCTGGTGAGGACCGAGACGTTTTCCTTCTCCGCCTTGGGTCATCCCTGGGAGGATACGGAGTGGCTGTTTCATGTGGTGGCCTATCCCCTTTGGAAACTGGGCGGCGACACACTGCTTTGCATCCTCACGACCCTTCTCGGCGTCCTGGCCGTGGGCATTCTCTACCGCTGCGTCCGTCTGCTGGGAGGGAGCGCTGTCGATTTTGCGGCCTACATGCTGGTCATGCTGTTTTTCTACCAGGTACGGGTAAGGTTCCGGCCGGAAGTCGCGTCGCTGGTTCTGATGGCGATCCTTGTGGAGGCTTTGTTAAGGTGGAAACCCCCTCCTGACAGGCTGGGCCGGTTCTGGATCTTTTCGAGCATCTTTTTCTGCTTCTGGGCGCAGGTTCACGGCGGCTGGTCGTACGGCCTTCTTCTCTTGGGCGCCGTCCTTGCCGGACATGTCCTCGATGCGCTGCGGGAAAGGCGGCTGAGCGCGAGGTACCTGGGATACATGGCCCTCAACGGTCTGGCGCCCGCCGCCGCGGTTTTTATCAATCCATACGGGTGGCGGATCCCGTGGTTCCCGGTCAAGTCCCTCATCGGGTTTTTGAACCCCCACCTGATTCAAATCGAGGAATGGACCCACACGCCCTGGCACGGCATTTTTCTGCTTTTCGACGCGGTTTGCATCCTCCTGCTGATCTATCTTCTCGTCCGCTACAAGAGGCTGACTTGGGTCCAGTGGCTTTGGGCGACTTCCCAGGTCTTTCTGGGCCTGTATTGGGTCCGCTACACGGCCTTTCTCGTGCTGACCTTGGTGCCGGCGGGCGTGGCCGCTATCCGGGACGCCTCCCGGGTGCTGCGCGCCAGGCGGCTTGTTTGGGGCGTCATTCTCTTCGGAGTGCTGGTACGCTGCTCATATCAGTATGTTAATTTCACGCCCGACTTCAACCTGACCTACAAGTACCCGGTGCAGGAGGCCAACTTCCTCAAAACCCACCACATCAAGGGAAACCTTTTCAACACCTACACAGTCGGGGGCTATCTCGATTGGGAGCTTTACCCGCTGGACCGGATTTTCATGGACGGCCGCTACTACCCCTTTGAAAAGGAACTGGTGAATTATCACAAGGCCTACACGTCCATTCCGGCCTACCACAAGTTTCTCAAGAAATATCCTTTCGATATCGTCCTTTATCCCTACAACAACTTCTATCTCAAAGAGAAGGCGGCCGGCGGCAGGAAGGTCAGCCGGGGCGCCTCCGTCGTGCTTTTCCCTCCCAAAAGTTGGTCGCTGGTCTATTTCGGGAACTACGGGATGGTTCTCCTCAAACGCGAGCCGAGATACCAGAAGATCATCAAGAAATTTGGTTACAATGCCATGAGGCCTGATGATCTCAAGTACCTGGTCAAAGAGGCGTCGGCGGGAAGGATATCCTCGGAAAGGCTGGTCGAGGTCATCGAGGCGAAGCTGAAAAAGGACCCCTATATCCGCATTCGCGGGCAGCTCACCAAGGCCTTGGATCAGTTGAAGGAGACACATGACAAGCCGGAGTAACTCACGGTTGCTGGGATGGCTTCTTTTCGTCGCAGGACTTGCGATCGGGATCAGCCTTTTCAGCTACAATTTTTTCCCGTTCCAATGGGATGAAATGACCTTGGCGTGGGCCGGCAAGCAGGTCGCCCTCGGACGGGCCCCCTACGGCGACTTCTTCACCTTTCTTCCTCCGCTGATGCTTTACGGACTCGGCTCGTTTTTCAAAATTTTCGGTGCGTCCCTGGCGGGGCTCAGATTTCTTTCCATTCTCTGGGTGGCGCTGGAAGGCGTCTTTCTCTACGGCCTCCTTCTCCGCCTGAAAATGCCCGCCGGCTGGGCGGCCGCCGCGGCGCTCCAGGTTCCCGCGCTCTTCGTCGCCTACTGGCCCGTACCCAGCCACCATTATTTCGCAATGGGACTTGCCCTGCTCGCCTTGTATGCGGGCTTCGGCTGCATGGAAAAGCCGTCCAGGCTGGGGTGGTTCGTGACCGGGATCCTCGCGGCCGCTACGGGGCTTACACTCCAAACCGAAGGGGTTATCGTTTGTTTGTTGATCGCTGGGATGGTCCTGCTGCTTTCGCCTGCCGGCTTAAAGGACCGCAAACTCCTCTGGGGCCTTTTGGGCCTCCTCGTGCCCTTCCTGGTAGTGGGACTCCCCCTCCTCATCGAAGATTCTCTGGGATGGGCGTTCTACGATCTGGTGGTCTGGCCTTCCCGGTACTATCATCAGCGCGGCGGTTTCAACGATGTGAACGCCTTCGACTTTCTCGGGCGGCTGTACGCCTCGTTCCTTCCGCACAACCTGTCGGCTCTGGCGATCCTCCATTTCGCAGAGCTGACAACGGCCCTTGCTCTTCCTTTGCTCTGTCTGCTTCTGGTCACGGTTTCACCTG
>JARRNO010000066.1:0-37624 GCA_037384885.1 Acidobacteriota bacterium | reverse complement strand
ATGGTTTTTCGATGAATGGATCTTCGGCGCCGGCTACCCCGAGTTCGAGGTCTCCTTCGGTTGGGAGGATTCTTCGAAAACGGCCACGCTCACGGTGGACCAGAAGCAGAAGCTGGGAAACGGCGCCGGTCTCTTCAGGATGCCGGTGGTCATCCGCTTTCAGGGGAATAAGAAGGTTACGGACCGTCGGGTAGAGGTGGATTCTTCCAATCACGTCTTTACTTTCTTTCTCCCGGAAAAGCCGGTGGTGGTCCGTTTCGACCCGGGCTTCCACATCGTCAAGACTTTGGAATTCAAGAAACCCCTGGCCCTGATGCGCTCGCAGCTAACGAAGGACCCGGATTGGCTGGGCCGCGCCGTCGCGGCGGAGGCGCTGGCGGGAAACGGATCGGTGGAAGCGGTGGAGGCGCTCGGCAAAGCCCTGATGAAGGAACCCTTCTGGGGCGCCGCGGTCGAAATTGCTTCTGCGCTGGGCAAGAACGGTTCGCTTCGCGCACGCGACTTTCTCATCGCGGGCTTGAAGCACAAGCATCCCAAAGTACGCCGGGCCGTCGCAAAAGCTCTGGGCGCCTTCCGGGATGACGAGGCCGGCTCGGCACTCGCCAAAGCCGCCGGGACGGATCCGTCCTACTTTGTGGAGGCGGAGGCCTCCCTGGCCTTGGGAAAGACACGCGCGATTGAGGCGTTCGATGTCCTGAAACAAAACGCCGCGAAGGAAAGCCACTCGGACGTCGTTCGCGCCTACTCTCTCATGGGAATGGCCGGCCTGAGGGACGACCGGGCCTTCCCCATCCTCGCCGCCAATGCGGCTCCGGGCGGCCGGCCGGTGGGACGTATGAGCGCCATGCGCGCCCTGGCGGAGTTGTCTAAGGGACGTGATCCGCAGCGCGGCGAGGCGCGCCTGGAGTTGGAGCCCTATCTGAGAGATGAGGACTATTTCGCAAGACTCGGGGCCATGTCTGCCCTCGAAACGCTCGGAGAGGCCGCCGCCGCGGAGGCCGTCGAGACTGTGAGAAACCGGGAGGCCGACAGCCGGCTCGTCCTCATGAGCCGCAGGATTGCAAGAAGCCTCAGGGAGGGGAAGACTCCAGGCGAAGAACTCAACGCCCTGCGGGAGGATCTGGAAAAGATTCGCGAGGAGAACCGCTCTCTGAAGGACCGGCTGGAAAAGGTTGAAAATCGGGCAGCCGGGGCTTCCAAGAGGCGATCGAAACCGCTGTCATCCCGGCATGAGCGGGATTGAGACGCCCCGAGACGCCCGCGTCTGCGAAAGGACGCAAAAATGACCGAAATGTGAGATTCAGGTCAGGGTGCGGTAAGGTTTGTCTGCCATTCTGAGAGCCGTCAGGAGGCCTGATGATGGTTCCGCGCCCACTTCGCCCGCTTCTCCGCCTCTCAGCAGACCCACTCGCCACAGCATCCCCGCACAGGTTTGCTCCCCACCGCCCGGCCTGGCCCGTTGCCGCCGCCGCCTTCTTTCTCACCCTTCCCGCAGCCGCCCTCCAACCGTATGCTGTCGCGCACCTCAGAAAGACGGCGCCCAGTTTTTCCTCTTACGCCATGGTGCGCCCTATCGGCCTTGTCCCTGTACGCGTTCTTATGGACGGCACCTTGAAGGGGTTCCGGGTGATTCCGGGAGAGCGGGTCCAAAAGGGGGAAGTTCTCGGACGGCTGTCCGGGCCGGAGCACCGTCGGGAACTCTCGGCAGGCCGCGCCGCCCTCCAGCGGGCTCAAGCCGAGCTGTCCCTGGCCGCGAAACAGGAGCGCGCGGTCAAGCGGACCTACCCGGGCGTCAGCAGCCTCCAGGCGCTCCTAGCGGCCAGAGCCTCCTTGTCTGAAGCGAGGGCGATCTTTCACGCCGACGAGAGCCGTGTGTCGCTTCTACGCTTCGCCTCGGTCATCAGAGCGCCCGCCGGCGGTACGGTAACCTCAGTAAGCGCCCAAGATGGCGAGTCAGTCACCTCCGGAACCGTGCTGCTGCGGATTCAGAATCCACACAGCTTGTGGGTATACGGGGCCTTTTACGGGCCCATCGCGTTTAAAATTCGCCCGGGAATGCAGGGAACGTTTCAACCCGCCGGCGGCGGTCCGGCCGTGGCGGTGAGCGTCCGAAGCGTTGCCAGCCCCCTGCGTCCCGACGGCGGAGAAGGCGTGGGATGCCTGCCGCTGAATGGGAGCCGTCTTCCTGCCGGTGAAGCGGGCATGCTCCAGCTGAAGGGAGCGGCCCAAGAGCAGGTCGTCGTTCCCACCGCAGCGCTCATTCTCCGGGGAGGCCGCTGGTATGTCCTCATACACGGGAAGACAGGAACTCGTCGGCAGGCCGTAATCCCGGGAGACCGGTCCGGATCCGTCACGACGATCCTCAAAGGACTTCGACCAGGAGAACGCGTCGTCGTCAGAAACGCCTATCTCGAATTTCACCGTCATGTCGCCAAAGCATACACGCCTCCGGATTGAATCCCTTCATGCCGCCCTCCCTCAAACCGCCCCGGCTTTTCAAAAAACCTGTCCTTTGGCTCATGATTTACGGCGCCCTGCTGCTGTCCGGCGTGTACGCTCTGGTGCGCATCCCGGTGGAGGTTCTGCCTCACTTCGATTATCCCGAAATCAGCATCATCGTCCATGACCCCGGCGCCACACCCGAGGACCTGGAGAACTTGGTGGCCAGACCGCTGGAAGGGCAGATGCTCGCTCTTCCCAAGCTGTCGGCTCTGCGTTCGGTGATGGGTTCCGGTACGCTGGAAATGGATGCGAGGTTCAGGAACGGAAGCAGCGCACAGCTGGATCTCCAGGCGGCGTACTCTGCCATAGACAGGGCCCGGGGTTCGCTCCCGCCCACGGTGCACCCCTATGCCGAAATCATGGGTGCGGCCATCAACGAGGTAGCGGACTACGCTCTCGAGATTCCAGCCACCGTAGCGCCTGCGGATGCCCAGCGTGCGGTTATCACGCGCATTCTCCCAGCCGTCAGGGCTCTCCCGGGCGTCCAGAGAGTCGAAGTCTTCGGCAGCGGAGCTCCCTCACTCTGGGTGCAGCCTTCGCTGGAGGCCATGAGGCGCCACGGCGTTTCCATGACGGCGCTTGAAAATGCGCTTCGCCGGCAGGTTGTCCTGGGACCCGCGGGCTACGTGAGACTCGGCGGCCAGGATGTCCTGATCCAGGCAAGAAATCTCCCGGGGCGCATCGCAGACCTGGCTTCCATCGCGGTCCATTCCCCCTCCGGGGCCATTCCGCTGAACGCCCTCGCCCGCATCGTCTACACGGCGCGTCCCATACGTTGCGGGGAACGCCTGGACGGCCGCCGGACGGTCGCCATGCTGGTTTTCAAGCACAGCGGCGCTTCCACGCTCCCCGTGACCCGCGAGGTGGCGCACAAGCTGAAGTCGTTGACCGGCGAATTGCCGGCCGGCACACGATGGATTCGCATTTACAGCCAGGGGCACCTGGTGGGGCTCATCGGCCACGATTTGGGCCGTGACCTGCTGATCGGAGGCTTGCTCGCCATTCTCGTCCTTTTCTGGTTGCTCGGCATCCACCGAGGCGTCTGGATCCTGGCGCTCAGCATTCCGGTGGCGCTCTTGACCGGGATAGCATGCCTCTATGCGCTGGGGCAGAGCCTGAACCTTCTGACGTTGGGGGCCCTTTCAGTGGGAATCGGCCTCCTGGCGGACGACGGCATCATCGTCTTGGAAAGCATCTACCACCGTTGGGAAAACGGCTTCGAAGGGTATGACGGAATCCGTCTCGGACTGGCCGACATCGCTGCTCCGGACGCCACGGGGACGTTGACCACGGTCGCCGTGTTTCTGCCGCTCCTATTCGTCGGCGGTCTCGCCGGGCTTTTTTTCATCCCCTTTGCGATGGCCATGGGCTTCTCCCTACTGGCGTCCCTTGCCGTTTCCCTTACGCTGATTCCCCTGCTCCTCAGCCTGATCAACACCCCCCACTCCGCCGTAAAAGCCCCGGGAAGGGTGTTTGTTCACTGGCTGGAGCACTGGAACGAACGAATCCTGAACGTGACCATCCGGCACCCCCGCTGGTCCCTTTCACTGGCGGCGGCGCTCCTGGCCCTCAGCGTGGGGATTCTCTTTCTCGTCCCCTTCAACTTCCTGCCGCTTCCCAATGAAGGGGTTCTCCTGGACAGCTTCACCCTCCCACCGGGAACGGCGCTCAAAGAAACGCGCCGCGCTGTAAATCGCTTGACGGCGAAGCTTCGGTCCGATCCCGACGTGGCTCATACGCTGACCCGTATCGGATCCGCCCCGGGCACCTCCTATACCGAGCCCAATTTCGCCGGAGAAATCCAGGTCCGCCTCAAACCCGGCGTCAATGTCAAGAGCCTGGATCGGATAGCGGCCCGTCTGATGAGGGAAAGCAGGATTGACGGCGTGCAACAAAGCGTGGACACGCCAACCGTGGAGCGGCTCGGAGAGAGCCTGTCAGGCTTGCCGCAGCCCTTTGCCGTCACACTTTACGGGAACAGGATCCGGACGCTCAGGCGGCTCTCGATTCGAATCACGAAGCGCCTGCGGCGCGTTCATGACTTGACCGACCTTTTCAACAACGACGCCTATCCGGTCACCCGGCTCCGGATCCAGCCGCGGGAATCCGCCCTCGCCCTCTACGGCCTGACGCCGGAATCCCTCTACAAGCAGCTGAAGCCGGCCCTGGGGGGCTCCGTCGTCGCCAGGGTCCCCGAAGGAAACTACCATCTGGATATTTACCTCCGGCTTCTTCACGCCCCGGACATGGATCCCTCGGAGCTCGGCGCCCTGCTCATCCGGACCCGGAAGGGATGGACTCCCCTTTCCGAACTGGCCGCCGTCAAAATGGAGGCCGGGCCGAACGAGATCCGACACATCGATGGGGCAAGGGCTCTTCAGATCATGGCCACTCCGCTCGGTCCGTTGAGTTTTACGGTTTCCGCGGCCCGGAAGGCCCTGAAAGGGCTCAAGCTTCCTCCGGGATACCGGATCAGCTTCGGGGGCTTGATCCCAAGCCTCGAGCACGCCGCGGAGGGACTCGGCGCCGCTGCAGCGGGCGCCCTGCTGCTCATGATCGGGCTCCTCCTGCTGCAGTTCGACGGATTCCTTCTTCCCGGCCTTCTCCTGTTGGAAATGCCGCTCGCGTTCAGCGGAGGAGTTGTCGCCCTGGAAATCAGCGGCGTGGGGCTCAACGCCACGGGCCTCGTGGGGCTGCTGACCCTCATCGGCGTCAGCCTGAACCACGATATCGTCCTGCTTCACAGGGCCCGCCGGAACGAGAAAGAAGGCATGGGACGCGAAGAAGCCGTCCGGGAGGCCGTCCGCGTCCGGTTCAGGCCGATTCTCCTCACCACGCTCACGGCGGCGCTCGGCATGCTCCCAACGGCGGCTGGATGGGGGCTCGGGGCCGAACCCGAGCAGGGACTGGCCCTGGTGATCCTCGGCGGAGTCATCTGGAGTTCCATCCTGAGCACGAATCTCATTCCAGCGCTCTACCTTCGCTGGGGCGGCAAGAGGGCGGCCCGGACGGCAAGCTGATTCTTCTCTCCCGAACAGAGGGAGCGGCACGCTTGTAAAATACCTGTTCAGAAATCGGTGGAAAAGATACGCCGGGGATGATAAATCTGTGCCAGCAGGGGTTGAACCCTGAAACCGGAAAGGAGGCCGCCGTGCCTGTATTGCCCCCTCTGGAAGAGATGGAACAGGCCTTCGAACGACGCGACGCGGACTATGACGGGATCTTCTTTGTGGGCATCACAAGCACCGGCGTGTTTTGCCGGCCCTCATGTCCGGCGAAAAGGGCCCTGCCTGCACACCGCCGTTTTTTCGGCACCGCGCGCGAGGCCCTCTTTTCTGGATTCCGCCCCTGCAAGCGTTGCAGGCCGATGGAAACGGCCGGACGGCCGCCCGAATGGGTCCGGTCGCTGATCGAGCAAGCGGAAGCCGATCCCTCCCGCAGGATTTCCGACGGCGACTTGAGGGAATCCGGAGTGGACCCCGTGAGGGTCCGGCGCTACTTCAAGGCGAACTTCGGCATGACCTTCCAGGCGTTCTGCAGGGGGCTCCGGCTTGGCCGGGCGCTGGAAGGGATCCGCAAGGGAGAATCCCTTGACGGCGCCGCGCTGGACCACGGCTACGAGTCCTTAAGCGGATTCCGCGACGCCTTCCAGAGAGCATTCGGTATTCCGCCCGGCCGTTCGGCGGACGGGGACTGTGTTCTCCTTTCCTGGATCGACAGTCCCCTGGGTCCGCTCGTGGCCGGCTCGACCCAGGAGGGCGTGTGCCTGCTGGAATTCACAGACCGGCGGAGGCTGGAGGCCCAATTTCAAACAATACAGAAGCGATTCAAACGGGCGGTCGTGCCGGGCGCGAATGTCCATCTGAAAGATCTCCGCCGGCAGCTTTCCGAGTATTTTTCCGGCAACCGCCGTGCATTCGACCTGCCGCTGCTTTACCCCGGAACCCCCTTTCAGCAGCAGGTCTGGGACGAACTCTTGAAAATCCCCTACGGGGAAACGCGCAGTTACCAGGATCTCGCCCTTGCGGTGGGTTCACCCGGCGCCTGCCGCGCCGTGGGCACGGCCAACGGAATGAACCGGATCGCCATCGTCATCCCCTGCCACCGGGTCGTCAACAAAAACGGGGACCTTGGCGGCTATGGAGGCGGTCTCTGGAGAAAGCAGAAGCTGCTGGACCTCGAGCGGGAAGGCGCCGGGATGGCTGACGGACGCACCCTGCAGCCGGCGTTGTTCGGAAGTCCGGAGGCGGCGGGGCGGTGACGGGGGCACCACGGTGAAACTCCCCCGGTTCCTCCGCCGATCAGGGGGTACGCTTGACCACGACAAGCGTAAAGTCGTGGCCTGGACCACATTTTTGATCATGCCCATGGCGTTTTGCTGCAGTGAATGCCTGAGAACATCGACCAGCCGCTCCAGTCCGAAATCGGGCCCTTCCGGTCCACCGCTTTCCACCACTCCATCCGTATAGAGGACGAGCACGTCTCCCCGCCGCAGGCGGGCCTCTCCCATCAGGGGCGACACCCGCGGACGAATCCCCAGAGGCAGCCCGCCCGCTCGAAGCTCTTCGCACCTGCCGTCGGCGCGGAGAAGAAGGGGCGGATTATGGCCGAGCACCGAATAGCGGAACTCTCCGCTCGGAGGATCAAGAGTTCCGTAGACGGCGGTCACGAAAGTGGCCGTATTGGAGTCGTCCAGGAGAAATTTGTTGAGCCGGCCGGCCATGTGCTGTCTCCGCCGATTTCGTAAGCGGGAATGCATAATCCGTCGATGTCGTATCCCGCAATTCCCGGCGGGGCGGCCGGAAGCAGGCGCGCCTGCACGTCGCGGGCGAGGCGGAGCTGCTCCTCCATGCACTTCTTCTCCAGAATCTGCCGGTGAAGGACGGCCCTTTCGATAGAGATTCCGGTGGCGTCTGCAAAGAAGTTCAGGATGCCGAGGTCCCTCTCGCTGAATGCGCCGGGACGGTCGCTCTCCACGTTGAGGGCGCCGATCACGCGGTCCTGATGGCAAATGGGCACCGCCACCTCGGAACGGGTTCTCTTCCTGCCGGCAATATAGTCCGGATCCTTCGCCACATCGGAGATCAGGACTGTCTCCCCGGTGCGGATGACCCGGCCGATGACGCCCTTCCCTTCGGACAGCATGGGATCGGCCTCGGGCGGCCCCAGGTCGAAACCCCTCAAGGCGATCCCGGCGATGACATTGCCCGGCGGCCCGCGATGGGGGAGGACCGCTCCCCGGTTGAGGATGAAGATCCCGGCGGCGTCATAATCCATGACCGACCCGATGGTATCCAGGAGGTGGTTCATGATGGAGTCCAGATCGAGCGTCCCCCTCACTTTGTGTTCGATTTCGAGCAGGAGACCGTACTTGGTTTCGGCGGAAAGATCCACCTTCGCCGTCATCGTTCCCTCCCATCCCGTTTCGCAGTACGGGAAGGTATCTCTTTCAAAACTTATAGCGTTTGAGTTGACGTGAACAGGCCGCTCGGGAAGGGAGCGGCAAAGGGAATCAGGGGCTTTTCATCAGCCTTCTGAATTTTTCGCGGAACTTCGCCACCTTCGGCGAGATGACGATACGGCAGTAGGCCTGGGAGGGGTGGGTCCGGTAATAGTCCTGGTGGTAGCTCTCGGCCTCGTAAAAGGCTTTGAAGGGAACAAGTTGGGTCACGATGGGCGATCCATAGATCTTCGCCGCTTCGATTTCGCGGATCACCGCTTCCGCCGCGGCCTTCTGCGCCTCGTTCCTGTAAAGCACGATCGAGCGGTACTGGGTTCCCCGGTCGGCGCCCTGCCGGTTGAGGGTTGTGGGATCGTGAATGGTAAAGAAGACGGACAGGAGTTCTTTCAGACTGATAACGCTGGGATCGAAGGTCACCTGGACCACTTCGGCGTGGCCCGTTTCACCACTGCAGACATCCTGGTAGCTGGGATCCGCCACGGTGCCGCCGGAATAGCCCGAAACCGCCCGCCGCACGCCCTTGACCTCTTCGAAAACCGCTTCGAGGCACCAGAAACATCCCCCGCCCAAAGTTATCACTTCATCCCGGTTTAAGGCGTCCACGATTGGGGGCTCCTTCCCAAAAACCGGCGAGGCCGCCGCCAGGACGGCCAGCGCCAGGAAAATAAGAGACCGCATGCCACCCCTCCCTGCTTAATTTCACTAACAGCAGGAGACGCCAATTGTTCCCCATCCGGCCGGCCTGTTTTCCGACAAAAAAGGGAGGCCCGAAGGCCTCCCCTGCGTGGTGTTTTCGTTCGATTCAGCGTCGCTTTTTTCCGCGCGCTACCACAGTGAGCTGTCCCCCCTTTGCTCTGACACGAGGCGTTTCGCTGTTCTTCTCGTTGACGGCGAGTTCGCCGCCGACCATGGAATAACCAAGGTCGTGTCCCACGTGGCCGCCGATTTGGATGCGGCCTCCGATCATTTCTTCGCCGGCCAGGTCCCATGCCAAGTCCCGGACCTCGATAAACCCGCCGACCATGCGGTAGCCGGTCGAATAGCCGGCGTTCGCCCGGATGCGGATGTAGCCGCCCGTCATGCGGTTGCCGGTAAAATCGTGCGCATTGCGGTCCACCACGATGCGCCCGCCGGACATGGAGTGGCCGGTGTGGCTTTCCGAGAGGCCCTTGACGTGCAGCGTGCCGCCTTCCATGGAAAATCCGGTGTAGTCCCCCACGTCCCCTTCAACGGTGAGGGTTCCGGACAGCATGAAGGCGCCCGTATAGTTGCCCGCATCACCCTTGACGGTGAGATCGGCTTTGTCCATGCAAGCGCCGAGACCTTCCAGGCGCGTGTCTTCGAAAGATTCCAGGTCGATAGACTCTGGACGGGCCGCTATTTTCAGGTACGCAGACAGGAAAAGCCCCGCCTTCCTCGGGAATGAGGGATTTTCCCGCAATCCGGCCATGTCTGTAACGAGGTCCTGCATGGACGGCGAGGCATCCACCTCCTCGAGATGTTTGAGCGCGGATTCGAAATCCTTCATGAGAGACTCGGCGAAGGGTTCTTCCAGGTATGCTTTGAATCGTTCCACTACTTCCATGAGAAATCCCCTATCTGCCGGATCAGTTGGGTTCGGCCCAGCTTCGGTTGGGATGCGCACGTAGGCGTCGATGGAGCGCGCCGCTTCGCGCCCGGCCCGGGTGGCGAGAATAACGGTGGCGGCCCCCGTGATGGCGTCCCCTCCGGCGAAGACTTTGGGAACCGAGGTCATATAGGTCTCCCGGTTTACCTTGATGATGGAACCCCAGCGCGTTTCGAGCCCGGGAAGGTTCGAAGGGATGAGCACGTTGGGCGTCTGGCCGATGGCCACGACCACCAGGTCGGCATCGATGATGTAATTGCTCCCCTCGATGGGAACCGGGCGCCTCCGTCCTGAGGAGTCGGGCTCTCCCAACTCCATCTTCTGAACTTCCACGGCCTTGACAAAGCCCCTTTCATCCCCGATGTACTGCACGGGGTTGGTTAGAAGCGTCAGTTTGGCGCCCTCTTCTTCGGCATGCTCGATCTCTTCGCCGCGGCCCGGCATTTCCTCACGGGACCGCCGGTAGACGATCTGCGCCTCTTCTGCGCCAAGCCGGAGCGCGATGCGCACCACGTCGAAGGCGGTAAACCCTGCGCCGACGACAACGGCCTTCTTGGGCTTGCGGACGGGCGTGCCCGCCGCTGGATGCTGCCAGGCCCGCATGAGATTCACCCGGGTCAGGAACTCGTTGGCGGAATAGATTCCGTTGAGGTTCTCCCCGGGGATTTTCATCATGTTGGGAAAGCCGGCGCCGGTGGCCACGTAGACCGCGTCGTAGGTCTCCATGATCTCTTCCACCGGGATGGTCCGCCCCACCACGCAGTTCAGCTCGATATTCACGCCGAGCGACTTCACGAAACTGATTTCCTTTTGCACGATCTCCTTGGGAAGCCGGAATTCGGGAATGCCGTACATCAGCACGCCGCCCGGCTTGTGCAGGGCCTCGTACATGTCCACCGAGTGTCCCATCTTTGCAAGGTCCGCAGCACATGAGAGGCCCGAGGGCCCCGTGCCGATGACGGCCACTTTGCACCCGGTCGCGGGACGTTTGTGGACCTCGCTGCCGCTGTGGTTCCCGTGGAGAAGCTGCCAGTCCGCGGAGAATCTTTCCAAGCGGCCGATGGCGATCGGGTTGCCCTCATTGGTGTCGTTGATGATGCATGCCGCCTCGCAGAGGTTTTCCTGGGGGCAGACCCGGCCGCAAATGGCCGGCAGATTATTGTACTGCCTGATGTCCTCGGCCGCCTCTTCGAATTTCCCCCGGGAGACCTTTCCGATGAACGAGGGAATATCGATGTGGACCGGGCATGCAACCACACAGCGCGGCTTGGGACATTCCAGGCATCTCATTGCCTCGGACACCGCAATTTCCGGGTTATACCCCAGCGCCACCTCGTTGTAGTTGTGAATCCGTTCGTCGGCGGGTTGGCAGGCGATCTCGTGGCGGGCTTCCTTGGACCGGGGTTTTTTACGTTCCCCCTCCTTGACCCCGCCGAGCTTTTCTATGTCAATTGCTTCATGCATGTTGATCCCCTTACTTCTTGAGCGCCTGGAACTCGAGCCGGCAAGGCTCGTCGGCGTGCAATGCGCGGCGTTCTTCTTCGGTGTACACCTTCATGCGCTTGAACATCTCGTCCCAGTTGACTTTGTGTGCATCGAAATCCGGGCCGTCCACGCAGACGAACCGCGTTTCGTCGCCCACTTCCACACGGCAGCCGCCGCACATGCCGGTGCCGTCCACCATGATGGTATTGAGAGAGACCCAGGTGGAAATCTTCCAGGGTTCTGTGAGCTGGGAAACGGCGCGCATCATGACGGGTGGGCCGATGGCGATAATCCGGTCGATCTTCCGCCCTTCGTCGTGGAGCTTTTCGAGCGCCGTGGTGACAAATCCCTTCATACCGAAGGAGCCGTCGTCGGTGGTCACGATCATCTCGCTCGATGCGGACTCGATGCGGTCCTCCCAGAACATCAGGTCCTTCCGGCGGTACCCGACGATGGAAACGACCTTGTTGCCCGCCTCTTTCAACCCCTTGCAGATGGGGTAGATGGGAGCGACACCGAGGCCGCCTCCCACCACCACGACCGTCCCGAAGTTCTCGATATGCGTGGGAGTGCCCAGCGGGCCGACCACGGCAAAAAGCGAATCGCCCACGTTGAACTTCGTGGCCAATTCGATGGTGGTCCGCCCCACTTCCAGGAAAACAATGGTCACTTCGCCGCTTTCCGCGTTGGAATCGGCGATGGTGAGGGGGATGCGTTCGCCGTCCTCGTCGTTCATGACCATCAGGAACTGGCCGGGCTTATGATGCCGGGCTACCCTGGGCGCGTAAACTTTCATCTCCACAACCCCGGTCGCCAGCGATTTTTTTCCAGTGATTTCGTACATTGGCTCCCCTATACTGTCTTGGGACCCGGGCGTGCTACCATGAATGGGCCCGAGGCCTTTGAGGGGCATGATTGTAATGCCGCCCTCCAAACTTGACAAGGACGGGGGACGGCGCGGGGGCCCTCTTGGGGGATATAACCCTCAGAAGCTGAAGGTGTTGGGGAACGCCCCAGCGGGGCAGGAACATGCCCGGACGATTCGCAGGGAGAGCGGAAATACACCCATGAACGGCGACATTCAGAAGGAAGCCCGCGTCATCCGCACGATGGGCAAGCTTCACGCGATCTGGCTGGACGGCCGAGCTTTGGAAGCCTTCCCCGGCGGGCGGCTGGAACTGTCTTCCCGGGGGCTGAAGAACCGGGTGGCCGTGGGCGACCGCGTTGAAGTGCGTCCCCAGAAGGACGGCACGGCGCTCATCGAAACCGTTCTCGAGCGCGACTGCAAGCTTTCCCGGAGAATCACATTCACGGGGCGCGAGCACGTCGTGGCCGCAAACATCCACGAAACGGCAATCATGCTGGGTCCCAATCCCCAGGTCAACACCGGCATCCTGGACCGCTACCTGACCGCATGCCACGCCGCCGGTATTCCCGCCGCCATTGTCGTCAACAAGATGGATCTGCTCGACCGCCAATCCGTGCTCGAACTTCTGGCCCCCTACAAGACGCTCGGCTACCCGGTCTTTCTGATGAGCGCCAAGGAAAGAAGAGGCCTGTCGGCCTTCCGGAAGCACATTTCGGGAAAATGGTGTCTCCTGGCGGGTCATTCGGGCGTCGGGAAAACCACGCTCGTGAATGACCTGGTCCCCGACGCCGGGCTCCAGGTCGGCGAGGTATCCGGGGTATCCGGCAAGGGACGGCACACGACCAGCAGCGCCACGGCGCTGCATCTGGACGAAGACACCGTTGTGATCGATACGGCCGGCATCCGCGAATTCGCCCTGTGGGGACTCGGTTGGCGGGACGTGGAGGCGGCTTTTCCGGAAATCAGACGGGCCGCCCTTGGCTGCCGTTTCCCCGGCTGCCGGCACGACTCCGAACCCGACTGCGCCGTCGTCGCAGCCTGCGAACGCGGTGAAATCGCCGGCGGCAGGTACGAAAGTTTTCGCATTTTGGCCGAAGAAGCCGAGGAGTTCGCCCGGCGCGACCGCCTGAACAGCCGGGAGGGACGCCGCCCGGTTCCGGGCGCCCGCGAACGCCCCGACGAGTGAAGCCCTCCGTCCTGTGCCGCATTGCACCTCATCCCGGACGCCCCGGTTTAAGTTTCGTAGAGAACGGGAGAGAACGGAGCCGGGCAATTCTGAGTTGAAATGCCCACCGATGCGCACTTCGCATTTTGACGGGCGGAGGATGCTTCAGGCGCCCAAACGGCGCCCTCTCCACTTCCCTCCTTCCTCGTTTCTGACAACGCTGCGGGCTTGCTGAGAAGTGCATTCGTCCACGGTTTGCATGCTATGATGGCCATCCGATGATGTGGCTGACCGTGTTGGCCTGGGGGATCGCGGCCTGGTGGTGCTTAGCCTTCGTCCAGTCGCTCCTGAACCATGCTCTCGTCCCCAGGCTCGAAACCTTTGCCGGGGAAGAGAACCCTCCCACGCTGAGCGTCGTCGTTCCCGCCCGGAACGAAGAGGCCGGTGTGGAGGCGGCCCTCAGGTCGCACCTCGAACAAGATTATCCCGGCCTCGAGGTCGTCGTGTGCGACGACGGCTCCACCGACAGGACCCCTGGAATTCTGGAAGCCCTCTCCCGGGAATTCGCCCGGCTGAAGATCGTGCGCGGGACTGAACCTCCTCCCGGATGGCTCGGCAAGCCCAACGCCCAGGCCCAGGCCCTGTCCCGCACGAGCGGCGAGCTGGTTCTCTTTGCGGACGCAGACGTGCGTTACGCTCCGGGGTCTCACCGCAGGCTGGCCGCCTTCATGAAAAGGGAAAACGCCGATATGGCCGCGGTCCTTGGCCTTCTCGAAGGCCGCGGTCTGGAACCGCTTGTCCTTTAGGGCGCAGGCGGCCTGGAGGCTGTGAAGGCCGAGGTCGTGGACGACGTCGCCCTGGCGCGGGCGATACGCGGCGCCGGTTTCCGGGTCAAAGTCGTCACGGCCTACAGGAACGTCGCCGTAAGGATGTATCCATCGTTTCGCGCCAGCATCGAGGGCTTTACCAAAAACATGTATTCCGCCTTCCGGAGAAACCCGCTTTTCGCCCTTGCCGGAAGCGCCCTGGACATCCTGGTGCATGTTCTGCCGGCCGCCGCCCTGCCCTTGGTTCTCAGCCTGTCTCGTCAACCGGCCGTGCTCGGCGCTCCCCTGCTGGTGTCCGTCTCCCTCGGAGTGATCTGCAATTCCTTTATGGCTGCATGGTCCCGCCAGCCTTGGTGGACCGCCCTCATCTTCCCAGTCCGGACCCTGCTCTGGGCCTGGATCCAGTTCCGGTCCCTGCTCCGCTTCAGAAGGCGTGGCATCGTCTGGCGGGGGCGGTCTTATTCATTCGGTAAAGGGCAGAGGTGAAGACGGGAGGAGCCGGCGTCTATTCGAATTCTTCGTCGCCCGTGCTGTCGGCGATTTCGCATTTGGAGCAGAGAGGCAGCCGGTCGAAACGGCCGTGCGTATAGTCCCGCCGGATCTGAACGGCGCGGGGTGAGTTCCAAACGGCCTCGATGGAGGAACCCCTGATGTTCCCCAGCACCTCTTCGCGGCTGTAATCGGTGCAGCAGAGCACCATGTCCCCGTTGAACATGATGTAAGCCTGTTTGAAAAGGCGGGTGCATGTGGAAAAAGCCTGCATGCCGTTCCGGCTGATGTCCCGGGCCAGCCCGATGTTCCCGCCGCGGTTTTCCAGGGGGGTGTACTTGCTGTCCACGCCCCGTTCCCGCCAGAACGCCACAGCCTTTTCCGGATCGATCAGCCTTGTCGCAACCATGGTAACCACCAGCTTAAACCGGTCGCGTCCTCCGGCGGCCTTCCAACGGTCGGCCAGGTGGAGCACATTTTCCATGGTCTTCTCGAACACCATGCTCCCTCGCATTGTAGCCTCGTAGCCCTCCTTTTCCACGCCCTGGAAGGAAATGTAGACGGCGTGGATGCACTCCAGGGCCACCAGGCGGTTCACAAGGTCCGGTGTGAGGCGCGATCCGTTGGTCGTCAGAACCAGGCGCGCATCGGGAATCTTCTTGTGGATGTACTGCATCTTTTCGATGATTCCGCGGTCGAGGAAAGGCTCGTTCATCAGGTAAGGCGAAATCCGGCGCACGCCGTGCCTCGCGATCTCGTCGATAATCTGCTCGAACAGCTCAGGCGGCATCCGGCCTTTGGGCTGGGTGTCCACCGTGTCGGGGTAGGGACAAAAGACACATGCAGCGTTGCAGCCCGTCTGGGTCTGAATCTGGACCGTTCTGGGAAAGGACGGAACCTTGCGGCTCGTCAAGCGGCGAAACGCCTTGACGGGGAGCGGGTCCCTTTCGTCGGATACGTAATACCTGGACTTGAGAGTTGATAGAATAGTCAAGGCCTCCTCCTGATCCCCGATGTCCTTCATTGCAGTCTCTATTGGGACAACATGGTTGGAGGCTTGGATATGCCCGGAACTTGATTCCGGACCGGCGGGCAGAACCTTCCTTCGAATGCCTCCACGCGCTTCAATGAACGACTCCGGGCCTTCCGCCATTGCGACTTGACGGGCCGGAGAGCATTATTCCACCCGGCGCATTTCTTCCAAGATGCGGTCGCAGGCCTCCCCCGGTGAATCGGATTGGGTAACCGGCCGTCCGACGACGAGAAAATTGGCCCCGGCCCGGATCGCCTCCGAAGGCGTTGCCACCCGCTTTTGATCCTGCACCGACGCATCGCGCGGCCGGATTCCGGGGCAGACGATGAGAAAGTCGCGCCCCATCGCCTTTCGAATGGCGGGGGCCTCGTGAACGGAACAGACCACCCCGTCCAGGCCGCTGTCCTTTCCCATTTTCGCCATGGCCAAGGCCGCATCAACCGGGGTCCCTTCAAACCCCACCGTTCTAAAATCGTCTTGCGAGAGACTCGTGAGAACGGTCACCCCCACAACCAGGGGCCGCCGGAGCGCGTGGCGAGCGGCTTCTTCGGCCGATTCCTTTCTCGCGGCCCGGATCATGGCCGCCCCGCCGGCGCAGTGGACCGTGAACATGGACGGCCCCATGCCGCAAAGCACGCGGGTCGCCGCACCCACCGTGTTGGGAATGTCGTGGAACTTCGTGTCGGAAAAGACCTTGAAGTCCTGCTCGGCGATCCGCTCGATCACCTGGTATCCGAATGCGCTCAATGCCTCGAGGCCCAACTTGATCCAGACCTTTCTACCTTTGAGGGCCTTCATGAGATCTTCAACTTGATAAGGATCGCTCGTATCAAGTGCGATGATCAGTTCCGCCATGGTTGTTCTCCCGCATAACCGCCGCCTCGTCCGATGAAAAGCATGAGCGAAGCGGGAAGACGTTTCAGCTGCAGACGGGTCCGCGCCGGGGACTTCGGTCGTCCTCGACGGCACCGGACAGGTCGCCTGCCGCGCCGAATCCGTGTCTCGAACAGTAATCTTCAATACCCTCGAGAATATCCAGCGGCGCTTGAGGGTTGGTAAAGAGCGCCGTGCCTACCTGCACCGCCTGCGCGCCTGCCAACAGGAATTCAAGCGCATCGGAAGCCTTGGAGATGCCGCCGATTCCCACTACGGGGATTTTTACGGCCTGAGCCACCTGGTAAACCATTCGGACGGCCACCGGTCTTAAGGCCGGGCCCGACAGCCCTCCTGTCTTCGTGTTGATCTTGAACGTCCGCCGTTCCACATCGATCGCCATGCCCGGGAGCGTATTGATGCAGGTCAGGGCATCCGCGCCCGCGTCCTGTGCGGCCCGCGCGGTCACCGTGATGTCGGTGACGTTCGGACTCAACTTGACCCAGAGAGGCTTGCCGCACACACGCCGACAGGCCGCCGTAACTTCGTGAACCGACCTGGGATCCGTTCCAAAGGAAATGCCGCCCTGCCTGATGTTGGGACAGGATATATTCATCTCAAGGGCCGCCACCACAGGTTCTTCGTCAAGGGCCCGGGCGGCGGCGACGTACTCTTCCACCGTATGCCCATAAAAGTTCGCAATAAAGGCCGTCCGGTATTTCCGGAGCTTCGGCGCATATGTGCGCCTAAACTCCGGCACACCCACGTTCTGGAGTCCGATGGAGTTCAACATGCCTGCCGGTGTTTCGCAGATACGGGGCGGGGGATTCCCCTCGCTCCCGGACATGGACAGTCCTTTCAGGCAAACCCCGCCCACGGCGTTGAGGTCGAGGTGGGATTCCATGTCAAGTCCGTAGCCGCAACAGCCGGAGGCCAGAAGCACCGGGTTGGAGAGACGGACGGCGCCGATCTTTACCGACATCTCTACCGCCATGTCAGATCCTCCGCCGAAAAGACGGGCCCTTCCTTGCATACACGGCGGTAGCGGCCTCCCTCCTCCTGCCGCACGGACACGACGCAACCGAGGCAGACGCCATAGCCGCAAGCCATGTAGGCTTCCAGGCTCAGGTAGCAGGCCACTCTGCCGCGGCAAACGTCCGCCACGGCCTGCAACATGCCTTCCGGACCGCAGGCATAGACCACACGTGGCGCATCTTTCAGAGCCTCTTCCAGGAGGACGGTCACCCGGCCCTTACGGCCACGGCTGCCGTCTTCGGTGGCCAGGACCGGATCGATCTTCAGGCCGGCCAGCTCCTCCAGCAGGACGAGATCCTTTTCAGTGCGCCCCCCCTGAAGAACGACGGGGGATACTCCCATCGCTTTCGTGGATTCCGCCAAGTAGACGATGGGCGGCATGCCCACCCCGCCGCCCACCAGCAGGACACGATCTTCCGGCGAAAGAAAATCCACTGGAAACGTATTCCCGAAGGGTCCCGTCCCGTAGAGCAGCTCGCCGGGCTTCAGCGACGCCAGCCGGCGCGAGCCCTCACCGAACACCTTTATCAGGAAGCGAATCTGTCGAGATGACACGTCTTGCGCCAAAATAGACACAGGACGGCTTAAGAGAGGATCGGCGCCCCAGTCTCCTCTCAACATGTAGAACTGGCCTGGAAGTGCAGGACTGACGGGCCCTTCAGCCGTAATGGCGGCGTAGGAACCTTGCACGCGGTTTTCCGTCACCTGAAATGTCTTAAGGGCCATGCAACCTCCGTTGGGAGTATACCACAGGGCGAATCGCGGCGTTTGCGAAGGGGCAGGAATCACGTTTCTGGCACACGGCTTGCATAATATATTGCCTCATACCCCCTCCATTCCTCCTTATAGCCCCGAAAGGGGCTTTTTCTTTGAACTGGACGGGTCCAAGGCAAATTTTCAAGCGGCGGCAAGTGAGACCTTTTCGACACACCTGCCGTCCCGGCGCCATGTGCGCCATAATGGCACGTAGTGCGCCAAAACGGCATGCCCCCCAAAAGCGCTAAGTCACTGAATTTAAAGGACGTAATAATTGGCACGCATGTTGCTTTAGTAAGAGTCGGCAGAACACCCCTCCCATCCCTTATTGAACGGGAGCTCCCCAGCTCCCGTTCTCTTTTTTTGTCCCCGCCCCCCGTGCGGGTCCGGCGCAAACCATGCCGAAGGGTTCGATGGTATTCCTCGAATCGTCCTTCCCGCCGGGGCCAGGCCCGATTGACAGGACCGGCCGGGTCTGTTTAAACTGGCCGTGTCTTTTGAAGAGGGCCTGTAATGAAGCCGGAACGCTGGGGCGAATACCTGTTGGTCGAAGAGCACTCGCGTTTCGACCTGGGGATCGTGTACAAGGCTGTCAACCTGGAAGGCCCGCCGGAGCTGAAATTCCTCGTCCGGTTTTCGCCAGAGCTTTCAGAAGACGCCGCCGCAGTGGCACTTATTAAGACACGTTGCCAGCACTGGAAGGAAATCCGGGATATCCACACCCTGAACCTTCTCGACTTCGGCGAACTGGGCGGCCGGCTTTACTACGTGTGTGAGTTCCGCCTCGGCCGGACCCTCGGCCAGATGCTGGGCCGCTGCCGCGAAGAAGGGGTGCCGCTCGCACCCGACCAGGCCGTCTACCTGGCGGAACGTCTTGCCGGCGCCGCTGTGTCCGTGGGCACCCAGGAAGAATTCCTCGGCCATCTTTCCCCGCACCAGGTGCTGATAACTTTCGAAGGCGAGGTCCGGCTCTTCCCGCCGGCCATACGAAACCTCCACACCACCTCCCTGGCCGGCTCGCCGATCCTCGCGCACCATCGGGCCTATCTGCCTCCCACGCTTCCCAAGGGGCAGCCCCTGAGCCCATCGCAGGACCCCAAGGCGCTTGCATTGCTGCTTTTTGAGTTCATCTGCCATGAGCCCTTTTGCTCCGAAGGTCCCGAGCAGATCAATCTCCAGACCCGCCTCGAGCAGGGCGCGAAGGGTCTGGGACTGGCGGAGCCGCCCCCGGCGGATATCATGGAGATCGTCCGGAAGGGGCTTGACCCGGACCACTCCGGGGCATACACCGATCTCCAGGCCATGAAAAGCGATCTGGACGCGTTGATTGCCTCCGGTGAATACAGCCCCACAACTTTTAATATCGCCTTCCTGATGCATACCCTTTTCCGGGGCCAGGATGAGCAGGAGGCCGAGACAAACCGCGGGCACCTGAGTCTGAACCGGACGCCTTTTCTCAAGGCTCCGCCGTTTAAGGCCCCAGCCAAGGCCGCGCCCTCCGGGGGAGGCGAAAAGCAGCGTTCGGGAGAGTTCCCGGAAAGCGGGAGCTCGCTCTTCTCCTCCTATGGAGCAGCCGGCTCGGAAGGAGGAAGCGCTGGGAAGTGGCTGAAGATCGGAGGCGCCGCCGCTGCCGTGATCGCTGTCGCGGCTGCCGGCGTATGGTTTTTGGTCATCGCGCCCAGGAGGGCTCAGGAGGCCCGGCTTCGCGCCCAGTATGAAGCACAGATGGCGAAAGAAAGAGAGAACTTCCAGAAGAAGCAGCAGCAACTCGCCAAGCAGCTTTCGGCCGCGGAAAAGCAGAAAACACGCCTAGAGGGTTCTCTCCCGAATGCCAAAACGACAGAGGAGAGGCAGCAGATGCTGGACGCTCTCGCCAAGGCCAGACAAACCATCGCTGATCAGCGCCGGCAGCAGCAGGCCCTTCTGGCCAAGCTCAGTTCGCAGCAAGAGAGCGCTCCGAAAGAAAAGAACGCAGAAGAAGACGCCGCGCCGAAACCGGCGGATGGCAACGCCGCCGCGTCTCCTTCGCCGAAGCCCAATGAAGCCGCTGCCGGCAAGGGGGCTGGCGATTCCGGGACCCCCTCCGAGCCGCCTCGGGCCAATGCTCTTCCTTCCGCGTCCGCCAACGAAACAGCCGCCCCGGGTCCTGCCCTCCAGCAGCCTCCCGCCGACAACGAGCTTGTCATGAAGGCTCCTGTGCCGAAACCCAAGGTGAAAGCCGGAGCTTTCGTCCACATCTGGGAGGTGGACATCAAGCCCAAAGTCATCAAGCGCGTTTCCGTTCGCTATACGTCCCTTGCCCGCCAGCACCGAGTGGAGGGAACGGTCTACGTTACCGTGGACATCGACGAACAGGGCCGGGTGACAGACGCCAAAGTCATCCGCGGGCCCCAGCCCGATTACGGGCTGGACGAGGCCTGCATTGAAGCCGCCATGAAGACTCGATACTCTCCCGCCATAAAGGACGGCGTCCCTGTTAAAACGCAGCTGACGTACCCTGTCGAGTTCCAGATCGAACAGTGACCCCGGGGGTCTCCCCCCTAATTATTGGAGCCGGGCGAATGGACAGTACACGTGTTATGGAGATGATAAAGTCCGAAGGCATAAAAATGGTCGATCTTCGCTTCATGGATCTTCCGGGACTCTGGCAGCATTTCACGATCCCGGCCGACGTCTTCAGCGAAAGCGCCTTCACGGAGGGCGTCGGATTCGACGGTTCATCCATACGCGGCTGGCGTTCCATCCATGAAAGCGACATGATCGTCATCCCCGACCCGGAGACGGCTTTTGTCGATCCGTTTTTCGCCCAGCCGACGCTGACGATGATCTGCAACATCATGGACCCGGTTACCCATGAACCCTACAACAGGGATCCCAGGAATATCGCGCTCAAGGCTACCCAGTTTCTCCTGTCCACGGGAATCGCCGACACCGCCTACTTTGGGTGTGAAGCGGAATTTTTCGTTTTCGACGACATCCGGTTCGACCAGAATGCGCAAGCCGGTTACTATTTCGTAGATTCCACGGAAGGCCGCTGGAACAGCGGGCGCGAAGAAAACCCGAACCTGGGCTACAAGCCCCGTTACAAGGAAGGGTATTTCCCCGTCCCGCCCACGGACTCTCTTCATGACCTGAGAAGTGAGATGGTCCGGATCATGCAGTCTGTCGGTCTGACGGTGGAAGCCCACCATCATGAGGTGGCCACCGCGGGACAGTCCGAAATCGACATCCGGTTCGACACCATGGTCAAGACGGCGGACGCGCTGATGAAATTCAAGTACGTGGTCAAAAACACCGCACTGCGCCACGGAAAAACCGCAACCTTCATGCCCAAGCCCGTTTTCGGAGACAACGGCTCCGGGATGCACACCCATCAGAGCCTCTGGAAAGGCAGTGAACCGCTCTTCGCCGGCGGTGAGTACGCGGGGCTTTCCCAGACCGCCCTCTACTACCTGGGCGGCCTGCTCAAGCACGCGCGGGCGCTCGCTGCGGTTATCGCTCCCACCACGAACTCGTACAAGCGGCTGGTGCCGGGCTTCGAAGCGCCCGTCAACCTCGCCTACAGCCGGAGAAATCGCTCCGCCGCCATCCGGATTCCGCTATACACGGAGAACCCAAAGGCCAAGCGGCTTGAGTTCCGGCCTCCGGATCCGTCCTGCAATCCTTACCTCGCGCTCGCCGCACAGCTCATGGCCGGCCTGGACGGGATCCTCAACAGGATCGATCCCGGGCCCGCTCTCGACAAGGACCTTTACGGCCTGCCCCCCGAGGAGCTTAAAGAAATTCCCGTCATGCCGGGCAGCCTGGAAGAGGCCCTGGACGAACTCGAGAGAGACCATGAATTCCTCTTGCGGGGCGACGTCTTCACGGAAGATTTTCTTGAGACCTGGATCGATTACAAGCGCCACCGGGAGGTCATGGAAATCAACCTCAGGCCTCACCCGTATGAATTCGCGCTGTATTACGACATATAGACCCGGACGGATGGTCCCGCTCCGCCCGCTGCACGGGAGGATCGAATGAAGAAACTCGCAGCTGTTACGCTGATTATTGCGACGGTTGCCTGCCTCCACGTGGTCGTCAACGTGTATTTCCCCGAGGCGGCCGCAAAGGGTGCGCTGGATATGCTGGAACAGGACCTGTCAAAGGGAAGCGCGCAGCAGCCCGGTCAAAAACCCGCTGGAACCCAGGAGAAAAAACCCGGCGAGCAAAAGACGCCGCAGAAAGAAGGCGGCACGCCGCCCAGGGCGGAAAAGACCTCGAATTGGTTGTCCCCCCGGGTCGCTTACGCGCAGGACCGCGTCGGGAAAGGACAAATCTACCACCAGATCAAGAACATGCCGAACGTGCTGGAAGCCTTTCGGCGCCTCATCGGCAGAAAGGACAGGGTCCGGGCCCTGCTCAAGTCCGGCCAGGCGGGTGAAGCCAACAACGGGCTCCTGTCACCCCGCGGCGCTCTGAGCGACAGGCGTGCGGAACGGACTCTGCAGGACGAGAACCAGGACAGAAAAATCGTCATCCGCGGGCTGGCCCGGGCTTCCCTGGAAGCCCAGGGACTGCCTCCGAACAAGGCCCGGGGCGGATCGCCGCCGCCCCGGGCTTTCTGCAATTCCCCCAAACCGTCTCCAGGCCGAATCACAGAAAAGGAAACGACCCGCCGGCGGGCTTCCAATGACGACATCCGCAACCTGCTGACAAGCATGGCTTTATCTAAACTTGACAATCCGGCGGGGACGTCCCTATATTTTGAGAGCACGTTGCGGAGGTCGAGAAAATTCACGCTATCAAGTGCATAATTCACAATTCGTTTCCGAAGCCCTTCCCAGGGCGACGCGAGCGCCGCCCTGAACTTCGAAAGCCAAGAGTTGACCGGACTCGCTGTTTCACGAGGCCGTCGGCAACCCGGCAGGCCTGGAGAGGTGACGTTCCATGAAGAAAGCCATTCCCTATGTGCGTCGAGCATTGCCTGTAAAATCCAAAAGAATTCCCGCACCCGGCTATCACCCCACGGGCTCTTCAAGGTCGAGGGCGGCCATTCATCCTCCTTTTCACGGTTCGCTGGACGGTCCGGCGCCGGGCGGAGAAGCTGAACCCGCCTCGCCGTACACGCGCCAGCAATAAGCACGTAAAGCGGCATGCGTTGATTGCCGCTTTTCTTTTCCCCGTACCGGGCAGGTCCGGCGAAAAAAACAGGAGCACCGCTTCAGGCCAGCGGGGCGCTTATTTTGTGGGGACCGGCAGGTTCAACCGCTGCAGCACCAGCTGGACATCTTCCCAGACATCGCGCTTGGCCTTGGGGTTGCGCAACAGATAGCTCGGGTGGAGGGTAGGCATCAGGGCAACGCCTTTGTAATCCTGCCAACAGCCTCGCATCTTCATGATGGGAACGTCGTAGCCCATGAGGGCGGACGCCGCGATTTTGCCGAGGGCCACAATGACCTCGGGCCGGATCGCCTGAATCTGGGCATCGAGAAAGGGGAAACACGTTGCCATTTCCTCCGGCAGAGGGTTGCGGTTTTTCGGCGGACGGCATTTCACCACGTTGGCGATGTAGACATCCTCGCGCCGCAGTCCCATTCCCTTGGTGATGATGTCCGTCAGGAGACGGCCCGCACGCCCCACAAAGGGAACTCCCTGGGCGTCCTCGTCAGCGCCGGGGCCTTCACCCACAAATATCAGGCGGGCATGGGGAGCCCCCACTCCAAACACCAGATTCGTCCGGCCTTGGTGGAGCGGACACCTCTTGCAGTCACCGAGCCGCTCCCGAACAGCCTCGAGAGCGGCGGCTTCATCCCCGGCCGCGTCGCCGGGTCTCTTGTGGTCCGGAGAGATAGAAGCGTTGGCCTTCCGTGGCTCCGGGCGGCGATCCGTCGCCGCCAAATCGGCGCGGGGAGGGTCGAGCGCGTAGTCAAGTCCCTCCTGCTTCAGGTAATCGGCTCGCAATCGGAGCTGGCGTACCCGTTCGTCGCTATTCATGCAGCGACTCCACGATACGGTCCCAAACCGCTTCGGCGCAGACCCGCTTGGCGGCAGGGGGCAGGGCCTCCTCGCGGCCGTCCGGCCAGAACAGGACCAGCTCGTTGCGATCTGAATCGAATCCCACATCTTCTCGCGAAACATCGTTCGCTGCGATCAGGTCCATATTCTTCTTCTTCAGCTTGGCGCGTGCATTTTCGTGCAGCAGGTCTGTTTCGGCCGCGAACCCGCAGATGAACTGGCCGGGTTTCTTAAGTTTCCCCACCGCCTGCACGAGATCCTTATTCTCCTGAAGCTGAACCATCCATTCGGTCCCGTCCTTTTTTCTTTTTCCTGCGGAAGCCGCGGCCGGTTTGTAGTCCGCCACGGCCGCCGCCATGACCAGGATGTCGCATTGGGGAAATTCACCTCCCAAGGCAGTTCCCATTTCTGCGGCTGTCTCCACGCGGATGGTGCGAACCCCCACCGGGGGGGAAAGCGCAACGGGGCCCGAGATCACGGTAACGTCCGCTCCACGATTCGCGGCCGCAGCCGCCATGGCGTATCCCATCTTTCCCGACGACCGGTTGGTGAGAAAGCGGACCGCGTCGAGGGGTTCCCGGGTTGGCCCTGCGGTCACCAGGACCCGCTTTCCCGCCAGGTTCCCCTTTTGCGCGGATGGAGAGAGGAGCGCGAGGGCTTCGTCGGCGATTGCCGCGGGCTCGGGCAGGCGCCCCTCGTCCACGTCGCCGCAGGCCAAGCTCCCTTCTCCGGGCGAAAGAATCTTATGCCCCCTCGCTTTCAGAATATCCAGGTTTTCCCGTGTCGCGGGATGCCGCCACATGTTCCCGTTCATCGCCGGGGCCAGCAGCACCGGTGAGGTGGATGCAAGATAGTGGGTGCTCAGGAAGTCGTCCGCCACACCCCGCGCGAACTTGGCCAGAACGTTGGCCGTCGCCGGCGCCACGAGCAGCAGATCTTCCCATTTCGCGAGTTCGATGTGTGCGATGGTGGGATCTCCCGAACCCTCAAAAAGGCTTGTGATCACGGGGTTGCGGGAAAGGGCCTGGAACGTCACGGGCCCGATCATCCGCGTCGCATGGGCGGTCATAACGACCTTGACGTCGCATCCACGCTCAATCAACCTTCGCACCAGGTCGCAGGACTTGTAGATGCTGATCCCCGCGCTGACGCCGAGGGTCACATGACAGCCGGTCCCTTTACCGGCCGGTGTCCCCTTTATCATTTTCGACCTCCCCGGAAACGGAGGAAGCACCTTCCGCCGCTTCCCTTTTCCTGGGTTCCACACGGAGGTGAAGGTCTTCCAACTGTTTTCTATCCACCTGAGCGGGCGAACCGGTCATCAAGCAAAGTCCCGACGTCGTCTTGGGAAAGGGGATGACATCGCGGATGGATTCGCAGCCCAGCAGAAGCATGACCAGCCGGTCGAAGCCGAAGGCGATCCCTCCGTGCGGAGGTGTCCCGTAACGGAACGCATCGAGGAGAAATCCGAATTTCTCCCGGGCCGCCTCACGGGTAAACCCGAGAGCGGCGAACACCCTTTCCTGGACATCACGCCGGTGGATGCGGATGGACCCGCCGGCGATTTCATTCCCGTTCAGGACCAGGTCGTAGGCCATTGCTTCGACCTTGCCCGGATCGCTTTCAAGCCAGCCCCATTGCTCGGGCCGCGGCATGGTGAAGGGATGGTGCCGCGCCACCCACCGGTTGTCATCCTCGTCCCATTCGAAGGCGGGAAACCGGTTGACCCACACCAGATCCAGGCGCTTCTGGCCCGTCAGTTCGAGCTGCCGCGCAAAGTGGAGCCGGAGAGCCGACAGGCACGCGCACGCGGTCTCGTAGGACGCCGCTACGAAGAGGCCCAGGTCGCCCTCTCCGGCCCCGACGGCGTCGAGCAAAGCCGCGGCGTACGATTCGCCCAGGTGCTTCACTACGGCACCCGCTGCGGTTCCGTCCCGGCGCGACAGGCTCACCACGCCTTTTCCACCGAAGGGCTTCACAACGTCGTTCAATGCATCCAGGTCTTTTCGAGACAGGCCCGCCTTACCGGGAACGCACAGGCCTCGCACTGAACCGCCCGATTCCAAAACCGATCGAAACACGCGAAAAGATGTTTTCGAAGCGATGTCCGACACGGTCTTCAGTTCGAGACCGAAACGGGTGTCCGGCTTGTCGGTGCCGTAACGCTCCATGGCCTGGTCGTAGGTCAGCCGGGGGACCTCTCCGTGGCGCTGACGCCCCGCCTCCTCGAACAGATCGTCCACCAGGTCTTCCGCCAGGCGCATCACGCCGTCTTCGGTGGGAAAGCTCATTTCCACGTCGATCTGCGTAAATTCCGGCTGGCGGTCGGCCCGGAGGTCCTCGTCGCGGAAGCACCTCGCCACCTGAAAGTATTTGTCGAACCCCGCCACCATGGAGAGCTGTTTGAAAAGCTGCGGGGACTGCGGCAGCGCGTAGAAATCGCCCGGCCGCATCCGGCTGGGCACGAGAAAATCCCGGGCGCCTTCCGGCGTGGACCGCGTCAGGAACGGCGTTTCGATTTCGACGAAGCCTTTTTCCGACAGGCACCGCCGGGCTCTCATGGCCAGCTTGTGGCGGGCGATGATGCGGGAATTTTGGACGGGGCGCCGGAGATCAAGATAGCGGTACTGAAGGCGCAGCTCCTCGCTCACAGCCACCGCGTCTTCGACCGCGAATGGCGGCGTTTCGGACTCGGAAAGGATTTCAAGCCTCTCCGCGTCCACCTCCACCTCCCCCGTCTTCATCTGCGGGTTGACGTCGCGGTCGCTCCGGCGTCTGACCTTTCCCGCCGCCTCGATGACAAATTCGGGCCTCAATGTCTTCGCCAGGGCGAAGAGATCGGGCCTGGAATCCTGGGAAAAGGTGAGCTGGACAATACCCTCGCGGTCTCTCAAGTCCACAAACACGAGACTGCCGAGGTCGCGCCGCCGGCGGACCCATCCCTTGAGCAGCACTTCCGAGCCGACAAGCTCCGCCGTTACGTCGCCGCAGTAATGGGTGCGATCTCCGAGCGTCATGCCCCGGCCTCCTTCAAGCGGCGGATAAGCTCGGGCAGCGGGAACGATTCCTGCCGCCCCGATTCCATGTCTTTCAACGCATACCGGCCCTCGGCCACTTCGTTTTCCCCCAGCACGAGCGTCCATCGGGTTCCGATCCTGTCGGCCCGTTTGAAGGAAGATTTGAAAGAACGCTCGGAGTGTTCCAGCACCACCGGAAGGTCTGCCTCGCGCCGAGCGATCCGCTCGTGATTTCAAAGACCGTCCGCGTGTAGTAATCGAGCCCTCTCACCATCCGGTGCTTCTCCTCGAAGGGAACGCCCAAGGTGTGAAGGGCGGATTTCAGCCCGGCGAAGTGCCCGGCGCATTCATCACAAAGGTGATCGGGAAAACGGGGAGCCTTGTCGAGAATGGGCTGGCACGAAGGGACTTTGCAGTCCAGTACGCGGAGCGGATTGGTCTCAAGCCGCCTCCGGCAGTCCGAACAAAGTGCGCCGCTTTCCCCGGCCAGCGCTTCCTTCAAACGCGCCACGTATCCGGGCCGGCAATTGGGACACCCCACCGAATTCAGTCCCACGAGCACCCGGTCGATCCCCACGTCCCGCAGCAGGTCCGCGGCGAGGGTGATCCCTTCCGCATCACAGCCGGGCGCCTCTTCTCCGATCACCTCCATTCCGATCTGGTGGAACTGCCGGTGGCGGCCTTTCTGCGGGCGCTCGTACCGGAACTGGGGCCCGATGTAATAAAGCCGCGCGTGCGTGGGCGATTCAAAAAGGCGGTGCTCGACGATCGCCCTCACCACGCCGGCCGTGTTCTCGGGACGCAGTGTCAGGCTGCGCCCCTTTTTGTCGTTGAAGGTATACATTTCCTTCGACACGATGTCCGTTTCATCCCCGATTCCGCGCACGAAAAGCTCCGTGTGCTCTAGAACCGGCGTGCGGATTTCCGCAAAGCCGTAGCGCTCGAAGACCGCTCTTGCGGCCCGTTCGAGACGCTGCCACCGTCTGATGTCTGGAAAATACAAGTCCTGAGTGCCTTTGACGGCTGTCAACATCTGTAAAACCTCCGGGATGTTAAGATATCACAAGAGGGCGGGAATTATCCCCCACACCGGGCGGCGGGGCAATTCGCCGCGCTCCTCCGGCGGCGCCGATTTTCCCTGACACCGGCGTGATTCGGTATAAAATAGAGTAGTGGAGGGATCTGAGATGGACAAGGACAAAGACAAGAAAAAACGACGCTACCAGATGGAAACACGCCTCATTCACGGCGACTTCCATTCTCCTCACTGGAATTACTCCGACCACATCGTCCCGCCGATCTCCGCCTCGGCGGCCTACCGCCTCGAAAGCGTCGCCCGGGGCGCCAAAGGCTTCACGGAGTTCGCCAATCCCGAATTCAACCGGCACGTTCAGCCCCCCATTTACATTTACGACCGCCTGGACGAACCGTCGCGCTCCATGTTGGAAGACAACATCGCAGCAGCGGAGGAAGGCGAGTGCGCCGTGTGTTTCGCAACGGGCATGGCCGCCATCAGCGCCAGCCTGGGCGTGCTGCTCAAAGCGGGCGATTCTGTGGTATCGCACCAGACCCTTTACGGCTGCACCTTTTCGCTGTTCAAGAACTGGTACCCTCGCCTCGGCATCAACGTCAAGCTGGCCGATCTCAAAGACACCGACGCCCTGGAGGAACTGCTGACACCCGAGGTCATGGCTGTTTACTTCGAGACGCCCACCAACCCCACCCTTGAATTGGTAGATATTGCCGCCGTCCGGGCCGTTGTCGACCGCGTCAACGAAAAGCGGGGCGCCCGGCGCAAAATCTACATCGTGGTGGACAACACGTTCGCCACCCCTTTTTCCCAACGGCCTCTCACCCTGGGCGCGGACGCGGTCTGCCATTCGCTGACCAAGAACATCGGAGGCTTCGGCACGGACATGGGCGGCGTCTGGGCCGGGCCCTCGCTGCTGGAACCCGATGTGCTTCTCTTCAGGAAGGATTTCGGTGCTCCGCTGAGCCCAAAATCCGCCTGGCCGCCTCTCGTTTACGGCCTTCCCACACTTTCGCTCCGGTCGCGCCGGCAGATTGAGACGGCCTTCAAGGTCGCCCGGTTTCTCGAAGGGCACCCCGCCGTCGCCAAGGTCCGGTTCCCCGGCTTGCCCAGCCATCCCCAGCACGTTCTGGCACAGAGGCAGATGGTAGACGTGGAAGGCAACTTTGCCCCGGGGTTCATGATCTATTTCGTCCTGAAAGGGGATCCTGAAGAAGCACGCGCCGCCGGCGCGCGCATGATGGACCACCTCGCCCAGCACGCACTGTGCGCCACGCTGGCCGTCTCGCTGGGGCAGGTGAGGACCCTGGTGGAGCATCCTTCCTCCATGACCCACGCCCCCATCCCCATCGAAGACCAGCTTCAGGCCGGGATCGATCCAGGCGGCATCCGCATCAGCGTGGGGCTCGAGGCACCGGACGACATCATGGCCGACCTGGAGGAAGCGCTCGACAGTCTCGGGAGCTGACAGCCGCGGCAGCGGAGGCGAGATGGCGCTCTTCTGGAAATGGACCGGTGGACAAAAGGCCGGACAACTCCCGCCGGAGTCTTGGTGTGCCCGGTTCACAGCCCGACGCGAGGATCTCTCCGGCTTCGATTCGTTCATGCTCTTTCCGCCCCTCTGGGATCACCACGGGCATGTCCTCGCATTCGGCGCGGCCCTGGAGCAGGTCAACTTGCGGGGCTGCCCCTCGCTGAGCAAGGCGTTGGCGCGCGCCGGCGCCGCCACCTTCGGAATCTCCGACGGTGATTGGCTTCAAGGCTTTGGCTGGGACCAGAATCTCTGGGGCGGAGCTTTCCCCCGCGCCCGGGATTTGGACACGGTCACGAAAGGTCATCCCGCGCTTTTCTGGCGGATCGACGGACACGCGGCATGGGTGAACAGCAAAGCGCTCGAATTGGCAGGGATGACGAAGGAGACTCCCGACCCCGCGGGCGGGCGGATTATCAGGGAGGGCGGCATTCCGACGGGCGTTCTCATGGAAAGTGCGGCGGAACGCGTCGCCGCGGCAGTCCCGGATCCGGACCGGGAAGTCTTGACCCACCGGATCCTGCTGGCTCTGCAGGCCCTTCGTGCCAGAGGACTCTGGGGCGTAACCGACATGGGCCTCCAGTCGGCCCACCTGCCCCTTTACGAGCGGCTGGACCAAGAAGACCTTTTGCCGGCGGCGCTGGACGGATACCTCCACGAAGATCCCGGCTCATGCCCCACACTTCCCAAGCGGGAACTGGCCGGCGGCTTCAAGGTGCGGGGCTTCAAGTTTTTCATGGACGGAGCTCTCGGGAGCCGAGGCGCCTCGCTGTCAGAAGATTACAGCGACGATCCGGGCAACCGCGGTGTGATGAGCGAAACGGCGGAAAGCATATGCCGGAAACTGGAGCTGGCCGCCGATCTGGGAAGCGGAGCCGCCGTGCACGCCATCGGCGACCTGGCGGTTACACGCCTCCTGGACGGCCTGGAGGCGGCCCGGAAGCGTCCGTCACTTCGCGTAGAACATGCGCAAATCGTCCGCCTCGCAGATCTTCAGCGCATGGCGCATCTCGGCGTCACCGCCTCTGTGCAGCCCACGCACCGGCTGTCGGACATGCCGTGGGCCCCGTCAAGGCTGGGTGAAAGAATCCAATGGGCCTACCGGCTCGGGTCCTTCCGGGAAGCGGGCATCCCCTTGCTTCTCGGCACCGACTTCCCCATTGAAGAGCCGGATCCGCGCCGTACGCTCTCGGCGGCCCTTACCGCCGATCACGGAGAGGCTCTTTCGTGGGACCAGGCGTTCCAAGCCGCGGCGCCCCCTTCGGACATGATTCCTCCCGGCGCCTCCACGTTGGCCGCCGGCGCCCACCCAGACGACCTCCTTCATCCAGAACGGGCACTGGACTGGACGCTGATTTCCTGCACGGCGGGAGGGTCAACCGCGTGAGCGACGTCGCAGCGTCGGACATCGGTCTTCTGCGCCGCTGGTTAAAACGAAATCTTGGATTGCGCGCGGAGGATTACCGGTCCGAATTTCTCGGGCGGCGCCTGAGGCCTTACCTTCAGGTCCAGGGATGGCCGGACGCCGCGGCCTGCCTTTCCCACCTCGATACACATCCCCGGGAACGCGAAGGCTTCCTTCGCCGTTTCTTTGTGGGCACCACCGAATGCTTCCGAAACGGGGAAGTCTTCGAGTCCTTCCAGAACCATTTCAGTCAAAGGATCGCGCGCTTCCGTTGGAACCGCCCGGTCATTCTCAGCGCCGCCTGCGCCACGGGAGAGGAAGCACTGAGCCTGGCCGTCCTTCTGGAGGAAGCCGGACTGCCTGGGCTGGTGCTGGCCGCCGACCGCTACAAGCCCGCACTGGCCGGTCTCCGCGAAGGATCGGTCCCCGCCAAGGCCCTTCAAAGGGTGGACAGGGCCGACTGGAAAGGATACTTTAAAATAGCAGGCAGCAGGGCCGCTCCCGGGCCGTCCGTTTTCAGCCGCGTTCATCCCCTCTGCTGCGACCTGGGATGGGGAATACCGTGTAAAGCGGTGCATTCGGTTTTTTTGCGCAATGTTTTTGTATACTTGACAGAAGAGGCGCAGGAGAGAATCATCAAGACTATGTCGGAGATTCTCGTGGTAGGCGGCCTGCTGGTTCTCGGACGCGTCGAACGGATCAGGGGCTCCCGTCCGGAATGGGAGGTCGTGGACCGTGACTGCCGGATTTATGGAAAGATAGGGGGACGTTGATGAAATTGAAGCTGGGTCTCGCTTTCATCCTGGCTGTTTTCATTCCGCTGGTGCTGAGCATCCTGCTCGATTCCTTTTCTCCCGCCAACACCTTCCAGAACATGTGGCTTAAAATCTTTATCGGTCTTTTGGTGGCAGGTGTGTTCGCCCTGGTGGTCGCGGGCATGTTCACCCGAAACATGAGCCAGCTCGCCAGGGTGTCCGCCAAAATGGCCGAGGGCGATCTTTCCCAGGAAGTCACGGTCAGGGGGGACGACGAAGTGGGCCAACTCGCCGACACCTTCCGGTCCATGGTGCGAAACCTCCGCGAAATAATCCAGCAGGTCAAGGAGACGACCGATCATACCTTCGAAACGCTGCAGAATCTCAGCGTGTCCACCTCTGAAGTCACGACGGCGACCAGTGAAGTGGCGGTGAACATGCAGAATTCCGCCAAGGGCGCCGAAAATCAGGCGGCCAATGTGGAGAAATCCACGGACCTCAGCCGCCAGGTCTCTTCCTCCGCAGCCTCTGTGGTCAGCCAGGTGGAGCAGACGGAACAGCAGGCGGTCCAGTCGGAAAAGGAGGCGAAGGGCGGTGTGGAAGCGGCGGGAGAGGCCGCCGCAACGATGGAGGCGATCCTGGGTCTTGTTGAAGAAACGGCCTCCCACGCACAATCCTTTAAAGAACACGCCACCCAGATTCACACCCTCGTGGAAAGCATTACGGCCGTGAGCCACCAGACCCACATCCTGGCCCTCAACGCCACCATCGAGGCCGCGCGCGCAGGCGAAGCCGGCCGCGGGTTCGAAGTGGTCGCGGAGGAAGTGAGGCGCCTCGCAGAAAACACACGGGACCTGGCCGCCAAAATCGCCAAGCTCGCCCAGGACATCACCGGAGGGTCCCAGGACGTGGTGGAGCGCATGGAAATGACCCGGAACGCGGCAAGAAACGGACGCGAGAAGGTCTCTTCCGTCACCCAGGCGCTCTCTGTCATTACGGGCCGCGTTAAGGACACCCGCGAAGCGGTGAAGATCATCACCCGGGAGGCGTCTCTCCAGGCTGAAGCCGCCTCGGCCCTCATGCGGGAGATGGAAGAAATCCAGGAAATCGCAACCGACAACGCCGCGGGAAGCGAGGAAGTCTCGGCGGCGGCTGAAGAGATTACAGCAAGCATCGAGGAAATCAACCGCGAAACCAGATCGCTTTTGGCGAGAGCGGATTCGCTCCGCCAACTGGTTTCAGGATTCAAGGTGTAGTATGAGCGGAGTGGAGCAGCCGTGAAGAAGCTCTTGATCTCCCGAATTGGAAACCGGTTGGTAGGTTGGACGGGCGAAGACGTCTCCGAAGTGCTTCCGCCCACGCCGATTTTCCGCCTTCCGGAGAATTACCCGAACCTGCTCGGGACCGTCTTCCACCGGGGAAAGCTCCTGACCGTGGTGGACGGCGCCACACTTCTGAAGGCCGAGAAGCACAGTGGGACGCCGCTTCTTTTGAGGCTCAGACCGCCGTTCGACCATCTAACAGTGACTGTGGACATGATGGAAGCCGCAATCAGCTACAACGACTTGGATTTACAGGACACGCAGGAATCCGGCCTGTGGGCCGGACTCTTTCCAAAGGATGACGAATGGATTTCGGTGATCCGTTGTTCCGAAATTCCGGCCGTCCTGGGCCGAGCCATGGCCGAAGTGCTCCGCCATCACCATACGGGGAGGAACGATGCCGTTCAAGGTTCTCATCGTTGACGACGCCATGTTCATGCGCGCCATGATCAGGGACATTCTCACCAACTCGGGACAGTTTGAAGTGGTGGGCGAAGCGGCGAACGGGCAGGAAGCGGTGGAGAAATTCAAAACGCTGACGCCCGACCTTGTCACCATGGATATTGTCATGCCCCAGATGGACGGCATCGAAGCCTGCCGGGAAATCCTGAAGGCACACGACGGCGCGCGCGTCGTCATGTGTTCGGCGATCGGCCAGGAAGCGCTCGTGATCGAATCCATCGCCGCCGGGGCCAAGGACTTTATCGTCAAGCCCTTTTCCGCCGAAAAGGTCCTTAAGGTCCTGAATGCCGTCATGGAGTCCTGACGGGACCCTCCGGGATCTGTCGAGGCCGCCCGGTACTTGACGCCTGAAGCAGGGCAGGAGAGGCCGTGGATCTTCAGAAGTACCTTGAAATGTACCTGAGCGACGGGCGCGAGCATGTGGCCGCGCTCCGAGAGGCGCTGGAAGGCGGTTCGGCCCCCGGCGCAGAAGAGGTGCGCGAATTGTTCCGCCACGCCCATTCGCTGAAGGGGATGGCGGCTTCCATGAACTTCGAGGCGACGTCCAGGCTTGCCCACAGCCTTGAAACCATCCTGGGGGTGTGGCGTGACGGGGCCGATCCGGCTCCCCCCGCAATCGAGGCCTCTCTCCGGGCGGTGGATATGCTGGACGATCTTATGGACGTGGTTCAGGCCGAGATGAAGGACGAAGGTCTTTCATCGCGGGTGGATGAAGTGATCATACAGCTCGAGGCCGCCCTGCCCGAAGAGGCCTCGGCCGAAAAACCGGCCGGGCCGGCGCCCGGGACCGGTGAAACGCCTCCAGCCGCAACGGAACCATCGGACGCATCTCAAGAGCCAGACAAAGAGACCGCAAAGCTGACCGTCACCATCGAGCCCGGCTCACCACTTCCCGCCGCCAGGCTTCTCGTCGTGGCCCAGCACCTCGAAGCAGAATTCGGCCCGTGTCCCATGGCCCCTTCCCTGGCGGAGGTTCAGCAACGGGCCCTCCGCAGCGTCGTTTTCCGCGTTCCGGCCGGGCCGGGGATCAAAGAAGCGGCCAGGGCGCTGCGCGAACTTCCTGAAGTCGAGGAAACCGAACTGGAAATGCCCGGGGCCCCTTCTCCGGCGCCGGAAAAGCCGGGCGTGGTTCAATCCGTCCGGATCCGCGCCGCCGCGCTCGATGATCTGCTCGCAGGAAGCTCGGAACTTCTGTACCATCTCAACCGCCTCGAGGCCGAACTGTCCCCGGCGGAACAACAAGAACATCATTTCTGGCTCGAACGCCACAGGGCCTTGCTTAACCGGCATTTCGACCATATTCTTTCCATCCGGCTGCTGCCTTTCGACATTCTCGGCCAGCGACTGGCGCGGACCGTTCGAGAGCTGTCTTCCCGAACGGGAAAACCGTTGAAGTTCGAAATGACCGGCGCGGACCAGAGGCTGGACCGGACGCTTCTGGAACGCCTTCTCGATCCTCTGACGCACCTCATCCGAAACGCGGCCGATCACGGCATCGAGTCCCCCTCCGCCCGGAAGTCCGCCGGAAAACCCGAGGAGGGGACGATTGCTTTGACCGTGCAGCGGGAAGGCGAGGCGCTGCTCGTCTCGATTGGAGACGACGGCAGGGGTCTTGATGAGAACGCCATCCGGGAGGCGGCCGTCAAACGGGAACTCTTGACCGACGCCCAGTCCAAGAAGCTTCCCCGGGCCAAGATCCTGGAACTGATCACGCTTCCGGCCTTCTCTACGCGCCGGGAAGTCACCGACATCAGCGGCCGGGGCGTGGGGCTCGACGTGGTGCGCGCCGCTGTGGAAGCACTGGGCGGCTACCTCGAAATGGACAGCGTGCAGGGGCAGGGGACCCTCTTCACTCTGGTGGTTCCCAGCGCTGTCACGCTCACAAGTATTCTCGTCTTCGGCTGGGACCGCTGGACCCGTTACGGCCTGCCCACCTCACAGGTGCGGCGAATCTACGCCTTGGCCGCTCACCCGCTGGTGCGCGTGGGCCCCCGGCTCTGTATCCAGCACGATAACGGGTTGATTCCGGTTCTCGGTTTCCGGCCCAGGCCGGTGGGGCGCGAGGGGTTCGCTCTCTCCCTGGACACCCCGTCCGGAGAACGCGCTCTGCTCGTGTCGCGTGTCTTTCAAAGCGAGCGAGTCGTGATCCTGCCTTGGGGCGCTCCGCTCGACATGGTTCCGTACTGGATCGGAGGCGCGCTGCTCTCTACCGGGGAAATCTCATACATCATGGACAGCCGCGCCCTGTTGCGGATAGATCCGGCCGAGGAGGAAAATGTTCTCGAAACTGTCTGAAAACGAGCTGGACGCTCTTAAGGAAGTCAGCAACGTGGGGGCCGGACACGCCGTGACAGCCCTCCACCAGATGACCCAGCGCACCATTATGCTGGAAGTCCCCCAGGTCAGACTTGTCCCATTCTCCAAGGTTTCGGATGCCTTGGGCGGTCCCGAGGAAGAAGTCTTGGGACTCTTTATCCGCGTCTTCGGCGACTCCCGGGGGAACATGCTGGCCGTCATGCCCCGCAAGGCGGCGGACCACCTCATCCAGATCCTCTTCAACGGCAAGGAGGGACGCCGGGCCCTGGGCGAGATGGAGATCAGCGCGCTGAAAGAAGTGGGAAACATTATCGGATCCGCCTATCTCTCCGCGGTGAGCGGGATCCTGAACATTTCCCTCATCCCCAGCATTCCGGCCTTCTCCATGGACATGGCCCAGGCCGTTGTGGATCTCCTGCTCATCGAACTCGCCGAGGTCAGCAACGAAGCGCTCGTGATCCAGACGGAATTCAGGTCCCGTGACGGGCGCTTTCAGGGCCACCTGTTTCTCCTCCCGGACCCGGGCTCTATCGACACCATGCTCCAGGGGATCCGGGCCGCGATTTCCGACGGCGGGCCGGGAGGGGCCTGATGGGCGGGTTACGGGCCGTAGCCCGCGCCGAAGCAATCCCTTCCGTTGAGAAAAGCGCCGGCTGGAAGCTCCTGGACCACGTCTGGTACGCCGGCGCGTGGCTGGGCTTTCTCGCCGTCATGCTCCTCGCACATCACCTCGTTCCCGATCCAGCCGGCCTGGGAACTCACACGGAACTGGGACTTCCCCCCTGCGGATTTTAGTATTTCTGGCCTGTCTGGCCGCCTGGCTGTACGCCCCCGTGGCGTGGCTCAAGCGCCGGCCCTTCTGGCACTACCTCGAGCTCAAAATCTTTCTCCCGGTCTGTGTGACGCTCATCACGATCATCCTGACATTCTGGATCTGGCGTCTTCTAAGCTGACCGCCGCAAAAGGCGGGAGGCCGAGTGTTCCCTTCGCGTGTTTCCGGCCGGGTTCGGGCTGGCTTTCCCGCTCTCCTCGTGGTATATATTTCATGTGTTTCATCCGATAGGTCTCTGGGAGGGGGATACGGGGACACGGGACGCCTGCCGGAGCTTGTGGGCGCCCCCTTCCGGCGGCAGGGTGTAAATTTCCAGGAAGAGCACCGAAAGCACGGAAACCTTAAAAGGAGGAATGGAATGAGCGATGTACCTCCCCCTACCACGACAGCAACTCCGCCCCCGTCCGCGCCGGGCGTGCAGGACAAAGCCAGCGGCATGGCCATCACGGCTCTGGTGCTGGGCATTGTCGGCATTTTCTGCTGCGGCTGGCTTGCCGGCATCCCCGCACTCATTATCGGAATCATGGAATTCAACAAAATCAAGCGCGGCCAGGCTTCTGAAAAGGGCAAGGGGTTTTCTTTGGCCGGAATCGTCCTTGGCATCATCGCCATCTTGTGGGGCTGCCTGTTCACGCTTTGGTTCTTTTTCCTCGGCGGCACGGGAGTCATGCAGGGCATGATGCACCGGGGCGGCGTCTGATCAAAGCGCCCCCGGCCCTCTGATCTTCTGAGGCCCGGAAAGTGATTCTTCGGCGCCCGTGCCGGCGGACCGGAGCCGGCTTGCTTGATGTCTGCGCCTGTGAAAAGCGCCAACGGCAGTCGCGGTGGCGTGTGCC
>JARRNO010000065.1:13641-23167 GCA_037384885.1 Acidobacteriota bacterium | reverse complement strand
ACGACGAGGGCGGCGGTAATCAGAATGGCGCCCGTGAAGACCGCACGGTAGTGCCGGCTGAAAATCTTTCCCATGTGGCGGAGGAACGTTTCCCGCATGCTGTCGTTCTCGACAAAAATGGGGACGGGATTCGCCGTTGGAATCCACGCCCCGGCCTTTCTTCAGCCCGGCGCTCCGCCGGGTAGGGTCAGTCCCGCTCGCGTTCGAACAAGTCGATCTTTCTGGAAAACTTGAAAAAGTATTCTATCATCGAAATGACGGCGATAAAGGCTACGAAATAGAGCAGTCCCCTGCCCGTCAGCAGGACAAAGTTCCAATCCCGCTGGTTTCCCCAGATGATGAAACAGATCGCCAGCACCTCAACCACCATTTTCCATTTCCCGAGTGTCCCTGCGGCGATGATGACCTGGTGGGTGGCGGCGATCATGCGGAGACCCATAATGGTGAACTCCCGCCCGACGATGATGACGACCACCCAGGCCGGGGCCAGGCGGAGCTCGACGAGCGAAATAAGAACCGATGCGATAAGGAGCTTGTCGGCGATCGGGTCCAGTAGCTGGCCGAGCGTGGTGATCTGATTCCGGCGCCTGGCCAGCCAACCGTCGAGCAGGTCCGTAAGGGAGGCAAGAAGAAATATCCCGACGGCCAGCTCTTCCCGGTTGAAGAAAAACCATTTTTCAAAATGGAATTCCGTGAGGAGGACCACCACGATCAGGGGGACCAGAAAGATCCTGCAGATGGTCAAAGCATTGGGTAGATTGAGGGTCGCCGTACGTGATTTCATCAGCGCTGACGCTTGCGCCTGTCCAAATCGAAGCGCTCGATCATCTTGATAAGCCCGCGCCGCGTGATTCCGAGATCATCCGCGGCCTTCGTTTTGTTCCACCGGTACTTCTGCAGCGCCTCCACGAGCATTCTTCGCTGAACGGCGTCCAGGCTGTCCTTGAGCTTGGACCCGCCGGCTTCTCCGCTCTTCAACAGCGATTCCTGCTGGATCACTTCCGACAGGCTCTCGGGCTGAATTCGTTCGCCGTCCGACAGGAGGATCGCGAGCCGCTCCATTTCGTTCTTCAGTTGGCGGACATTCCCCGGCCAGCTGTAGCGGCAAAGCAGGTCCATGGCCCTCTTGTCGAATCCTCCGAGAGCTTTCCCAAGCCTGTTCGAAAAGAGCGTCAGAAAATGTCTTGAAAGCAGGGGGATGTCTTCCTTCCGGTCGGCGAGACGCGGGAGCTTGATGGTGACGACATTCAGGCGGTAAAAGAGATCTTCCCTGAAGAGCCCCTTACGAATCTGGTCGTGCAGGTTCTTGTTGGTGGCGGAAATGATCCGGACGTCAACGCGGACAGAACGGTTGCTTCCGAGCCGGCGCACTTCTCCTTCCTGAAGGGCTCTGAGAATCTTCGCCTGCGAAGAGAGCGAGAGGTCGCCGATTTCATCGAGCAGCAGCGTGCCGCCGTCGGCGACTTCGAAAAGGCCGGCTTTTTCCCGGGTCGCGCCCGTATACGCACCCTTCTTGTGGCCGAATAGTTCGCTTTCGAGCAGGGCCTCGGGAATGGAGGCGCAGTTTTGTGCCACGAATTTATTATCTCTACGGGGGGATTGAAAGTGGATCGCCCGGGCGATGAGTTCCTTGCCCGTCCCGCTTTCTCCCGTGATCAGGACGCTCACATCACTGGAAGCCACCAGCTCCACGGTTTCCAATATGGAGAGAATCCGGGGGGAGTTGGTAATGATCTCCGGGAAATCTGCAGTGGTGGTGGCCACTTCCCTGAGATACCGGTTCTCCATTTGGTAGCTTTCCCGCTCTCTGGCGCTTTCGATGGCGGGGCCGGCCAGCTGGGCAAACCGCCTGAGAAACAGGTGATCCCGGTCTGTAAAGGCGCCCTGTTGTTTACCATGATCCAGGTAAAGCGCGCCGAGGACCTGTTCCCCGCGAGTGAGGGGCAGGCAGATCACGCTTAAGATGTTGTAGTGGATGGCGCTCTCGCTCTTGAAGCGGGGGTCGGTCTGCACGTTGGCCGCCAGGATCCCATCCTTGTCCTGGACGGCCGCCTGGATGACGGAGAGGGCTACCTGTTGGGCGTCGACGATTTCCTCGGGATAGAGGGAGCGTGCCGCGGTCGGGAATAGCTCGTCGTGAGCGTCGCGGAGAAAAATAACGCCGCGCTCCGCGTTCACGTGCTGGATGGCCAGGTCGATCACGTGTTCCAGGAGCGGCTGGAGATCGGTGATGGAGTATACGACATTTGCGAGGCGGAAGAGCGTCTCGAGATCCTGGCGGTCGGCCAGCGCCCGGAGATCCGGCTTGTCAACCTGCCCGGCCTCTTCCCGCGTCATGGTCATGCCGATCCTTGAAGTTGCTTCAACTGGTCCTTCGCTCTTGTGAGCAGCGGGTCCTTGGGATCCACCTTGCCGGTCAGCTCGGACTGGAGTTCCTTGTAAGTTTTTTGAGCCTTGGCCGTCTGGTGCGTTCGTGTATAAAACTCCGCAAGGAAAGCCAAGCCCTGGCCCTGCGGGAAATTATCCGTGTGAATCTTCGCCAGGTCCGACCAGCTCTTTTCCGCTTTCTTGAGGTCGCCCTTGGATTCATAGATCCTGCCCTGGAGCATGAGGGCAAGCGGTTTGAAGGTGTCATCGTTTATGAGGGGCGCCGACGTCTTCAGCGCCTCGTCCAGCTTCCCGGTCCGGGCCTGGGTGAGCGCCAGGTAGAGGCGGGCCGTGTTTTCCGTCGCACTGGAACCGGAAGCGTTTTCAACGGCTTTTAGCCGCTTGTTGACTTCGGCGGCCCATTCTTTGCTCGAGGTGAAGTAAAGCTGCCCTCGGGCGCTCAACTGCTGCCGGAGCTTGGTGTTTTCAGGCAGTACCGGGGCATTGTAAGCGTCCATGGCCTGGGACAGCAAGAGAGAAGCGTGGGCGCGCTTTTCCTGGATGTGATTCCAAAGGAATATTCCTCCCACGATCACCGCGAGAATAGCGATGACCATCAGCAGGTAGGCGCGCCAGTAGTCCTCCACGTGTTCCTCAATCGCCGTGTAAGACATATTGAGGAATTCGCGGATAGGGTCGTGGCGGATTTTCTGTTTCGTCAGGCGGTCGTGCGACATGCGGAAGCTCCTCAGTGGCAGATGGTGTGCCTGGCGGGATTCGAACCCACGACCCCCTGCTTAGGAGGCAGGTGCTCTATCCAACTGAGCTACAGGCACAACGGCCCTTTCGGGACCCTAGCAAACAGCTAATACTCTACCGTAAAGCCCGTCTTTTTATCAAGGAGGGCGGGGGGTTCGAGAGTCTCAACCCGGGTCACGCGGGCCAGCGGAGGGCCCTGGCCGAGGGCCTTTTCCAGTTTGGATAGAAGGCTCGCGTCGCCCGCGGCCGCAACCTCCACGGATCCATCCGCCAGGTTTTTGGCCCAGCCTCGAAGGCCAAGCTCGCGCCCCCGGGAAACCACGAAGGCTCTGAAATAGACGCCTTGGACCCGCCCGAATATTTTCCAGCGCTTTTTCTTTTCCACCATGTTCACATGCTACCCGATGCGCATCTGGAGTGAAAGCCCCGCGGCGGACCGGCTTATAAGACCCATGTGATATGATAAACGCGTTCCTTCAACGTCCATGGGAGAAGAAGAATGCGTAAATCTTGGGACGCCTACTTCATGGATATCGCCAGGGAAGTGGCGACGAGGGCCACCTGCGACAGGAAGCATGTGGGCTGCGTTCTGGTGCTGGACAAACACATCATCGCAACGGGGTACAACGGGTCCATCGCAGGACTCTCGCATTGCGACGAGGTGGGGCACATGATGGTAAACGGCCATTGCGAACGGACCTCACACGCGGAGGCCAACGCCATCGTGCAGGCGGCGCGGCACGGCGTCTCCACGGACGGGAGCACAGCCTATATCACCGCTTCGCCCTGTTGGACGTGCTTCAAGTTGATGGGTTCGGCCGGTGTCAAGCGGATCGTCTTTGGCGAATTTTACCGAGATAATCGAATTTTCGAAACGGCCAGGGAGCTTTCCATCGAACTGGTGGATATGACCGGAGAGGAATGACCGTGGCCGACGTTGGGCCAGCTGCGGAGTGTGAATGACCGTCGGCGAAGCGCTTCGGGAGGGGACGGCCCGGCTGTCGGCGGCCGGCGTCGAAAATCCCGGGTTGGACGCCCTTCTGCTTCTGTCGGATGTCCTCCGCCTGGACAAGGCTGTTCTTCTCGCGCATCCCGAACGGGAGGTATCCCCAGGTTCCGCCGGATCTTACTTCGCCTGGATCGGGAGGCGCTGTGCGAGGGAGCCCCTTCAGTACATCCGCGGTGTCCAGGAGTTCTGGGGCCTGCCCATACGCGTGGGGCCGGGGTGCCTCATCCCGCGGCCTGAAACGGAACACCTCGTGGAAATCGCGCTGGACAAGCTGAAGGAAGTCCGCGATCCCCGAGTGGCGGAAATCGGCGTGGGAAGCGGGTGCGTGCTGGCGGCCCTGTCCATGGAACGGCCCGACGGGGTGTATGTGGGCGTGGACGTCTCTTTGGAAGCGCTCGCTTGGGCTTCCTTGAACCTTGCGGGCCGGCCGGGGGTTTTGCTCGTCCGTTCGGACCTGGCGGATTCAAGCCCTCTTTCCAATCTGGATATGATTCTCAGTAATCCGCCTTACGTCACGCCGGGAGAGTGGCCTGATCTTCCGCCAGAGGTAGCCGGCCATGAGCCGGAAAAAGCTCTTCTTTGCGCATCGGACGACGCGATCGAGCCCTACCGGGCCCTTTGCGCCTGGGGAGCCGAGGCCCTCAGGCCCGGCGGAAATCTCGTGGTGGAACTGGGGGCGGTGCAGGCCTCCATGGCCGGCCGGCTCCGGGCTATCCACGAGAGCTTGGAGTGGGAAGGGATGGACCGCGACCTGGCGCAACGCCTGCGCGTCGCTTCCTGGAGGAAAAAGCCGGGGCCGGCCGGATAAAATAGCCCGGGCCCTCCTTTTGTTGTTGATCAGGAGGGCGGGCGGTCCGGTTGGGTTTATGCGGCGTTAAACGCGCATCGAACGGCGATTGAACGAAGGAGCTTCATGTACACCGACCTCCACTGCCACTTACTACCGGGTGTGGACGACGGCGTTTCCGACGAGAAGGAATCGGCAGCCTGCCTCGAGAGGGCCCGGCAAGAGAAGATCACCACCCTCGTGGTGACTCCCCATATCCATCCGGACCGTTATCCGAACGATCCCGGGGACCTCCGGGCGCGTTTCGGAGCCTGGAGCGCCCGGGCCCGGCGCATGGGGTTCTCCGTATACCTCGGCTGCGAGGCGTATTATCATCCCGGTCTTGCCCGGGCTTTCAAGGAAGGGGATGTGCTGCCTCTGGGACCTTCCGGGCGTTTTCTGCTGGTCGAGCTGCCCATGGGATTCTTTCCGCGGGGGGCGAGCAGAGGCTTTTACGATCTTCGACTGGAGGGAGTGGAGCCTCTCCTGGCCCATCCAGAGCGCTACGTGTTTGCCCAGGAAGATCCCGCGCGGCTGGCCGCCCTTGCGGAATCGGGCATCCCCTTTCAGCTGACGACGCATTCCATCGCGGGATGGTTTGGAAAGACCATCCAGAAAACGGCGTTCTACATTCTTGAAAGGGGGTGGGGGACCGTGATCGCCTCTGACGCGCACAAGCCAAAGGCCCGGGCGCCCATGTTCCGTGAAGCGGTCAGGGTGCTTGCCGCCCGCTATGGAAAGACGGCTGCATACCAACTCAGCATGGTCAATCCGAGGCGCGTCCTGGAAGGACTTCCTCTGAAACCGGTCCAATGCCGCCCCCGCCGCGGCCTGTTTCGTCCGTGAGGCTGCCTTGAACCTGAGAACACGAATCCTTGAACTCTTCAAACGCTTGCCGGGGGAGGGGATAACCCGGTCGCGGGCGGCTGCGGAACTGGGATTGGGGAAGTACGAGCGGAAGGAACTGAAAGAACTGCTCGACCGTCTCACAAATTCGGGACTGCTGCACCGCCGCCGAAGCCGCTACTATTTCAAGGAGACGGCTGAAGGATGCGAAGGTGTTTTCCACGCGGCCAGGCAGGGCTTCGGTTTTGTGACGCCCGATCCGGCTGCGTCCGAGGGCCTTTCGGGCGATGTCTTTATCCCGGCAAGAGATACGGGCGGCGCCCTTGAGGGTGACCGCGTCGACATCCTGATCGTCTCACGCACAGGGCGCCGCGGGCGCGGGCCGGAAGGATGCGTGAAGCGAGTGCTGAGCCGGCGCCGGGCACCGGTCATCGGCCTGGTGAGAGATGGACTCCTTTACCCCATGGGGGGCGGCGGTTCTCCCGTGCGCCTGCCCAGGGATTTCGGCTTTGAGGGCCGTGTGGCCGCCGCCTGGCTGGCGGACAAAGAGGGACCGCCAGCCGCCGAACGGGCCGAAGACCTGGGCGAATTTTCCGATCCGGCAACCCCGATCCGGGCCGCTGAAACGCGATATGGGTTCACGCATGAATTCCCCGCTGAGGCAGCCGGGGAATCGCGCCGGCTTCCCGACGAACCGGACCCCGCCGAATTTGCGGGCAGGGAAGACTACCGTTCTCTCACGACAGTGACCATCGATCCTGAAGACGCCAGGGATTTCGACGATGGCTTTTCGATTGAGAGATCCCAAGCCGGCTGGAAGCTTTGGATTCACATCGCAGATGTATCACATTACGTGCGGCCCGGGACGGCGATGGACGAAGAAGCCTACCGCCGCGGGAACACAACCTATTTCCCGGGCACCGCCTACCACATGCTGCCCGAAAAACTGTCGGCGGCCCTCTGTTCGCTTCTTCCCGGCCGGGACCGCCTGTCCTTCTCCACAGAATTGCTCCTCGACAGGGAAGGGAAGGTGGTGTCGGCGCGCTTTGCCCGCGGTGTGATTCATTCCACCCGGCGTCTTTCCTACGAGCAGGCCCAGGCCGTCCTGGATGGAAAGGAGAAAGCCGAACCAGCCGTCGCCCGGTTGTTGAAGGAAGCGGCGAAGGTGGGTAAGCTGCTGCAGAAAAGAAGAATCGCGAGGGGATCCCTGGATCTGGACCTGCCGGAAACGGACCTGCTTTTCGGGACCTCGGGGCTCGTTGAGGAGGTGGTTCCCGTCCGGCGCCTGGAAACGCACCATATCATCGAGGAGTTTATGCTGCTGGCCAACACGGCGGTCGCCCAGGCCCTTTATTCGGCGGGGACGCCCACGCTGTACAGGATCCACGAAGAACCGGACGAAGAAAAGCTCGAGGCGCTTCGTCCCCTCTTGAACAGCCTGGGGCTTGGAGCGGTCGCGAGCGGCGTCCTGGCCGATCCCTTCCGGCTCCAGAAGGTGCTGGAAAAGGCGTCTGGACACCGGGCTGAGAAACTGGTGTCCTACCTGGTGCTCCGCAGTATGATGCAGGCCCGTTACAGCCCGGTTTCCGTGGGTCATTTCGGGCTCGCCCTCGAACGTTACTGCCATTTTACGAGCCCCATCCGCCGCTATCCCGATCTCATTGTGCACCGGTCTTTGGCCGGTCTTGTGTCCGGGCGAGGGGCTCCCGAAAGAGACCTGGAGGCGGCGGGGCTTCACTGCTCCTCTAAGGAGCGGGTGTCGGAATCGGCGGAACGTGAAGTGGTGGCGTGGTTCCAGAACGCATACCTGTCCACGCGGCTGGGCGAGAGCTTCGAAGCGCTGGTGCTCGGCTTTACGCGATTCGGAATCCGTGTAGAACTTCTCGACAACCTGGTCGAAGGAATCTGCCCCTTCTTCATGATTGAGCAGGACCACATCCGGGTCACGCGGGACGGGCTCCAGGCGCGCGGACGATACTCCGGCGCCGTGTTGAAGGTGGGCGAGATTCTGCCCGTCACCCTTGTGAGGGTTGACCTCCTCGCGGGAGAGCCCCAGTTTACGCCGGATGCATGGCCCGGCCGGGGGCGATCTTCACGAAAGACGCATTATAATAAACGGAGAAAGCGTCGTGGCTGAAAGGGTTGCAGGGGGTGCCGCGAGCGGCGCGGCCGCCCGCAGGGAGGGGACATGGGATTGCGTCTCAGGCCGGTTAAAGTCGACACCTACCGTGAGAATATCGTGTTCCTCAGAAAGGACAGCGAACTCTGCCGCGCGCAGGGATTCGCGGCGCTCTCCAAGGTGGAAGTGCGCCTTGACAGTAAGAGCCTCGTCGGCGTCCTGAACGTCATCGAGGAGCCCTTTTTGGCCAAGGGTGAGGTCGGGCTCTGCGAATATGCCTTCCAGCAGCTCGGAGTACCCGCGGAAACCGAGGTCCAGGTCCGGCACCTCGATCCCGTTCGCTCCGTGGAGCTCATCCGGCGAAAAATTTACGGCGAGGTGCTGGACGAGAAGGCTTACCGGGCCATCGTTGAAGACATCGTGGCCAACCGGTATTCCAAGGTCGAAATCACCGCCTTCGTGGTGGGCTGCGCGCAGGGGGGCATGGATCGCGATGAAATTCTCTACCTGGCCAGGGCCATGGTCTCAGAAGGGGAGAACCTCACCTGGGACGGGGGTATGGTCGTGGACAAGCACTGCATCGGCGGCATCCCGGGAAACCGGACCACGCTGATCGTCGTCCCGATCATCGCCGCCTACGGCATGACGATTCCCAAAACCTCTTCCCGGTCCATTACTTCGCCGGCGGGGACCGCGGACACCATGGAAGTGCTGGCCGAGGTCAACTTGAGCCTGGAGGAGATGAGAGCCGTTGTGGGCCGCGAAAACGGCTGCCTGGCATGGGGAGGGGCGTTCGCCCTATCGCCGGCGGACGACATTATCATCAGCGTGGAACGCCCCCTGAACCTGGATTCTTCCGCCCAGATGATCGCTTCCATCTTGTCGAAGAAGAGCGCCGCGGGTGCAAATCACGTGCTGATCGACATTCCCGTGGGACCTCTTGCAAAAGTGACCTCCTATGCCCGCGCCGTTCAGCTTCGCAAGCTGTTCGAATACGTGGGGGAGCACATGGGCATGCTCGTGGAGGTCCTCATGACGGATGGGACTCAGCCCATCGGGCGTGGAATCGGTCCCGCGCTGGAAGTCCGCGACGTTTTGAAGGTGCTGGCGAACGATCCCGGCGCTCCTATGGACCTCAGGGAGAAATCTCTGGACCTGGCGGGGAGGATCATCGATTTCGATCCGAAGGTCAAGGGCGGCCACGGCCGCCGCATCGCCGAACGGATTCTCAATTCGGGCGAGGCGCTGGAAAAAATGGAACGAATCAGACGGGCGCAGGGGACGAGATCGCCCCGGCCGCCGGGAAGCCTGACCGCTGAAGCGCTCTCGGGGTTCGACGGCGAGGTCCAGGCGCTCGACAACCTGAAGCTGGCTCAATGCGCCAAACTTGCTGGGGCGCCGATGGATGCGGGCGCCGGGCTGGATCTGCTGAAAAAGGTGGGTGACCCGGTTCGGGCGGGGGAGCCGCTCTTCAGGATCCATGCAGAGGAGCAGGCGGACATGGGCTACGCGTGGGATTACTGGCAGCGGCACCCCGAAATGGTCCAGGTGGGTTGAATGTCCCGCGTGGAGCAGGTCGCCGGTGAGATTCGCCGGCTGC
>JARRNO010000065.1:0-13576 GCA_037384885.1 Acidobacteriota bacterium | reverse complement strand
GCCTGACGGCCCTCGCGACTGATCTGGCCGCCACACCCGAGGCCGACGGGAAGGAGCTCGCGGAGACTCTGAAGAGCGCCAGACCCAACGAACCCATGCTCCGGAACCTGTTGGACGTTTTTCTGGCGCTCCTGGAAACGGAGGTCGGCTGCCCCCGTGCGTACGAAGAATGGGTTGACACGATTCTCCGGCGCCTTGCCGGCGATGAAGAAAGGCTGGCATCAGCCGGAGCCGAACTGATTCGGGACGGCATGACCGTTTTCACGCACTGTCATTCCAGCACGGCAGTCGGCATACTCAAGGCCGCGCACCGGGAAGGAAGGCGCTTCAGGGTTTTCAACACCGAAACGAGGCCCCGGTTCCAGGGGCGCCTGACGGCCGCAGAACTTGCGGGAGAGGGACTTGAAGTGATTCACATGGTTGACGCGGCGGCGAAATATGCTCTCGACCGTTCCGACCTGTTCATATTCGGCGCCGACGCCGTCCTTCGTTCGGGCTACCTCATCAACAAGGTCGGTACAGGGATTTTCTGCGTAGTCGCCTCCAGGTACGATGTGCCCGTCTATTGTGCGACCCACACCCTGAAACTCGTCCGGGACCGTTTTGACGAGCCGGTGGAACAGCGGGATCCGGCGGAGGTCTGGCCAAAGGCGCCGGCCGGTATCGAGATCTTGAACCCGGCCTTTGACAAGGTCCATTTGAAGTACGTTACGGCATTCGTCACCGAGCGGGGCATCACGCATGACATCCTTTCGTACGACCCCGTGAAAAGTTGGATGGAATAGGCGGAACCATCGGATGAGCGAGCTGACAAAGCCGGGCGCCGGGCCCGCCCCGTCCCTCCGGGCGCGGGCGGCGGGCTTCGCATGGCCGTGTCGGCTCACTTGAAAGGGGGGCCGCCCTTCCTGCGCTCGGCCGCCTTGCCCTATTTCCGGATAGGTTCTAGAATCAAGGTTGAATCTTATATAGGATGGAATCATGGGTCCTGAAGCATACCTGGATCTCGGCGGCGAGATTCAAGAAGATGATTTAGTTTGCCGGTTCCGGCTTCGCCCGGCTCGGGATGCAGCGGTGGAGGCGTCCGCGGGCGCCGTGGCGGCGGAATCCTCCATCGGCACCTGGACCGACGTGAAGACGCTTTCCGCAGAAATGCGATCGCGGCTTCGGGCGCGGGTGGTGTCCATCGAAGGAGACCTGGCGACCATCGCCTACCCCGATATACTCTTTGAAAAAGGGAATATGGCCCAAGTCTATTCCGGCATCGCCGGAAACATTTTCGGCATGAAGGGAATCGAGAGGCTCCGTCTGGAGTCCGTGCGCTTTCCCCTGCGGTACCTTCAAAGCTTTCCCGGGCCTCAGAGAGGCGTGGCGGGCATCCGTGAGACGCTTGGAATTTACGGGCGTCCGCTCGTGGGAACCATTGTCAAACCGAAGCTCGGCCTAGATCCGAAAGCCCATGCACAAGTGGTTTATGACGCCATGGAGGCGGGGTGTGATGTGGTCAAGGACGACGAGAATCTCACTTCGCAGCCGTTCAGCCCCTTCTCCGAACGGCTGGCCGCCTGCTTGGACGCAAGAAAGCGGGCCGAGGACAAGACCGGTGAGGCCAAAGGCTATATTCCTAATGTCACCGCTCCGGCTCAGGTCATGCTTCGAAGGGCCGCCGAGGCGGCGCGGCTCGGAGCGCGGTTCGTGATGGTGGACTTCATCACTGCCGGCTGGTCCGGGGTGCAGTCGCTTCGGGACGCCGGGCTTGGAATGGTTCTTCACGGCCACCGCGCCATGCACGCAGCAGTGACCCGCATTCCGGACCACGGGATTGCTATGTGCGTGTTAGCTGCAAGCGCCAGGGCGGTGGGAATCGATCAGCTTCACGTGGGAACGGCCGTCGGTAAAATGGCCGGAGGTGAAGCAGACGTTGTGAAAAGCGTGGACGCTCTCCGGGGCGAAACAACGGAACAGGGGAGTTCATTTCCCGCCCAGGATTGGACGGGCTTTAAACGAACCATGCCCATCGCTTCGGGCGGCTTGCACCCGGGGCATGTGCCTGCCCTTTACCGGATCTTCGGCAAGGAGGTCATCCTGCAATTCGGGGGAGGCATTCACGGGCATCCGGATGGAACGGCGGCTGGGGCCAGGGCTGTCCGGCAGTCGCTACAAGCCGCACTGGAAGGAATGGATCTGAGCGAGTTCAGAAAGGGTGCGCCTGCACTCGACCGGGCGCTGAAACAATGGGAGCCGCAACGTTGAAAAAGCTTTTACTCTTCAAGTGGGACAAGAAGATCCTGGACGTCTGTCTCTCATTCCTTCCCACGGACTGGCAGGCGGTGGTGGCTGACGAAGGCGAAGAGGTCCTCCAGCTGATCGAAAGCGGGTCGCCCGAACTGATGCTCGTCAATGCCGTGAACGATTCAGACAAGGCCGTGCAGATGTTGCGTGACGCAAAGTCCCGCCTTGAAAGCATGCCTCCGGCCGTTTTCATCACGCCCGAGGCGGCCGACGACACCGACGAAGAGCTCATGGAACTGGGTGTTGTGGCCATGGTTCCGTCGCCCATCGAGCCCGACCGTCTCAGAAGCGCACTGGCGCCGTTCCTCTTTGCGGCGCCTCCCACGCCCATGACACTGGTCGAGTATCTCGCTTCGGCCCACTGGGACCGGGTGCGTCACAACGTGTCATGCGAATGGAGCGGCGGAACCCTGGGCATGATTCTTGAAGACGGCGGAATCCTGGGGCTGCTGACCGATACTTACAGGCGCTTATGGAGGATTCGCCTGACCGATGCGGGATTTACACTTCCGGAGGCCATTCCGGGCGTAATCGACGACCTTGCGGCTGTGGAACGGGGACTCCCCAAGGACGAGGGAGAAGTGGTCATTCTGAAGCAGCAGACGTTGCTTTATGCGCTCCAGGCTATCCCCGCCTCACAGCTCCTGAAATTTTCAGAACGGAGCGCCGTGTCCACAACAGGGATGATCCCCGTGCCCATTTCAAGGATTTTGCCCGCGCTGATCGAACGAATGCCGGAGGCGGACCTCGGCCGGCTCGACGCGCCCGACGTCCACGTTCGGAGAAATACGTCCGTAGATGTGGAACACCTTCAGTTGACTACCCAGGAAGGGTACATTCTGTACCAATGCGAAAAGTCCGTGAAGGTGCCGGAACTTCTCAGAGCGGTCTCCTTTCCGAGGGAGCAGGCCTTGAGGACTATCTACCTGCTGACGCTGCTGGGTGCGTTGGAAACCCAGCCCGACGCCGGACAGCCCCCCCGCCTCGCCGTCATTCTGGAAGGTCTCGCAAGAGAGCGGAAAAACATCGCCGTCCAGTCCGCCGCCATCGAAAACCTCGTTCGCTCCTTCGAAACCCCCGGGCTGAATCCTTCGCTCGTTCTGGGCCTGCCCCAGGACGCCGACTACAATATGGCGAGGAATGTTCACGATACGCTCCAGGAACGTTTCCGGTCGGAGAATCTGCATCCGGAAATCAACAGGAAATACCAGAAGGACCTTGTCTTCTTGCGAGCCAAGCTCGGCGAGGCGTTTCTCGTGCTCCAGACGGCTTTCATCGAGGAACGGCAACGCCAAAAAGAAGCCGGCAAGGGCAACGAAGGGCAGGCGCTGGGAGATGCTGCGGCCGTCGAGGGCGAAGGCCGCCAGGTCGAACAGGTCAGCGAAGAGCGGCGCAAGGAGAGCGAAAGACTCTATCTTCATGCCCGCGAACTTTATGCGCAGAAAAGAGAATATGAAAGTTCCCAGTACCTGCGGCTAGCCCTTTTTCACAACCCGCAGTCTGCTCCCTGCCACCACCTGATGGGAAAGATTTACACCGCTTCACGCCATCCCAGGGCGAAATACCTCGCAGAAAAATCCTTCCTGGACGCCGTCCGGCTGGATCCCTGGGAACTGACCTACCTCATCGACCTGGCTTATTTCTACTTGCACAACGGGCAGGTAGTGAGATGTAGGTCTTACCTCGAACGCGCACAGCACCTCAATCCCAAAGATCCCACGGTGGGCGAGCTGAAAAAGGCCCTCAAAGAATATTGAGGACAAGTTGTCATTTCATTGCTCCCTCAGGGGCTGTCATCCCTGAGAACGGGCACTTCGAGAGGGGTTGTATACCGCACCCGGAAACGTAAAAGCGGTTTTCTCTTGTCAGCCGAAGCCCGTTCGGTTCGTTCCACCCCCTTTCAGACATCTTCGTCCCCATGCCCGAGTGGAAGAGAATTCTCTTTGTTTCGGCAGTTCGCCTTTAGTTTTCTGAAAATGTGCGTTGCTTGACTTTTCGCATTATGTTAGATTAAAGTGCAACCAGTCGGAGCCTTTTGGTGAGAAGGGAGAATACCATGGCGATTGCTAAAGGGAAATGGGTGCTCGTAGTTCCCTCCTTGCTCGCTTTCGCGTGGGGCATCGCGGTTTGGGCCCAGGGAACGGCTCCGGAAAAGCCTTCCGCCGCTAAAGTTCCGCCGAAAGTTGCCAAGAAAGCCCGGGAATATAAGGGTTCGCCTACACCGCCGAAAACCTTGGTCAAGCAGGCCGACGGCCACTGGACGCCGTATACGCCCCCCAAGCCCGAAAAGGGTGAAGAACTGTATACCATTAAGAAGGGTGACACGTTGTCCGAACTGGCGCAGGAGAAGCTGGGAGACTGGCTCCTTTGGCCCCAGATCTGGGACCTGAATCCTTACATCAAGGACGCGCATTGGATCTATCCCGGCGATCCACTCTTGATCAGAAAACCGCAGGTGATCAGCGAAAAAATGCCGGTCGAAAAGGCGCCCCCTCCTCCGCCCGAGAAGAAACAGCAAGGACCGAAGCTGGAAATCGAGGAAGAAGCGGCGCTGCCCCCGGTTACCGCGAACGACGTCTATTGCTCCGGGTTCGTTTCGAGCAATTTCAGAATGCCGGCGCTCCGGATCGTTTCAGGTCCGGAAAGGGTCCGTGAATCCCTGGCGACAGGCAATGTCGTCTATTTAAACGGCGGCACTGAAAACGGGGTGCAGAACGGCGACATCTACTTTGTGATCCGGAAAGGATCCGTAGTGCATCACCCCGAGACCGGCCACGTCATCGGCACTTTTTACGGCCGCGTGGGCCGCGTGAAGGTCATTTCAGCCCAGAAACGGACGGCTATCGCTCAAATCATTCAGTCATGCGATGAAATCCGTTACGGCTTCGGGCTCGTTCCCTTCCATCCCATCCCCATTCCTTGGGATATCAAAGCATCCAAGTCTGTGCCGGTGTATCTCCCGGACGACCATTCCAAACCAAAGGGACGGATCATCTGGACGAAGGACAGGCGCAGTGTGGTTGGGCAACATTACCTGATTTACATCAATCTGGGTTCCAACCAGGGGCTCCTGCCCGGGGACAAGCTGTGGATCTACCGGCATGCCAACGAGGAAGATTCCCTGATTACTAGCACGCGGGATCTCTTCCGCCAGGATCAGGTCGTTCCTCCGGGCAGAGACCTCTTCCGCGAGAAGTCGGCCATGGAAAAAGCCATCCGGCGTGACAGCCGCGAGCCGAAAGCAGGGAGTTATTCAGGCCAGGAAGTGAGCTCGGGAGATCATGAGAGCGCTTCTAAGGATACCCGTTATCCGGCGAACCAGGGCCGCCACTTCAACCCCATCAACGCCATCAAGGACTATCTGGGCGAAGCCGTCGTTTTGACCACACGGCGGAACACGGCCTGCTGCAAGATCCTTATCAGCCCCAAGGAAAGCCACGTCGGCGACTGGGTGGAACTCGAATAAAGGGTCTCGCGCCGGCGGATCGGGTTAACACGGCACACGCAGAGAGGCGGCCTCCAGGGCCGCCTCTTTTATTGCTTGGTTTATCGGAGCGCCGTGGGCGATCTCTTTAGCGGGGTCTGAGCGCCTCGACGCCAGGAAGAGATTTTCCGGCGAGCAATTCCAGAGAAGCACCGCCCCCCGTGGAAATGTGATCGATGTTGGCGGAATCGCCGGACATCTCCACCGCTGCGGCTGAATCGCCTCCACCGACGACGGTCAGGGCGGGAGACACCGCCATGGCGCCCGCCATGGCCAATGTTCCGCGGGAGAACACCTTCCGCTCGAAAACGCCCATGGGGCCGTTCCAGACCACCGTCCCGGCAGAAATGACCACTTCCCGGAACCGGCTGATCGTTTCCGGACCGATGTCGAATGCCGCTAAGCCCTCTGGGACCGCGGCGCCGCGCACCGGCGCGGCTTCCTCTTCGCGGTCCATCGACGGCGCCGCGATGTGGTCGACGGGGAGTTGAACATCCACACCCAACGCTTGCGCCCGCTTCAAGATGGATCCAGCGGCCTCCAGGTGCTCCTTTTCCACCCTCGAGTTTCCAATCGGGATGCCCTGCGCCGCCAGAAAAGTGTAAGCCATGGCGCCTCCGATACATAGAACATCCACCTTTTCAATAAGGCGCGTCAAGACGGGCAGCTTGTCCGACACTTTCGCGCCGCCGAGCAGCGCAACATAGGGTTTGGCCGGTTTTTCAAGACGGACCTGAAGGTAGGTCAACTCCTTTTCCATCAGGAGTCCCATGCCTGTGTTGGGTTGGTAGAGGCGGGCGGCGCAGGAGACCGAGGCGTGTGCGCGGTGCGCCGATCCGAAAGCATCATTGACGTAAAAGTGGGCCAGGGACCGGAAGGCCTTACCCAATTCCGGGTCGTCTTTCGTTTCGCCCGGTTCAAAGCGGACGTTTTCCAGCAGGAGCAGGCGGCCCGGTTCGAGGGACAGGGCTTTGTCCCGGGCGTCGGGCCCGATGACGTCCTTGGACATGATGACCTCATTTTGAGGCAGAAGCTTAGCAAGCGTGGATCCCACGGGGGCCAGCGACAAACCGGGCACAACCTGCCCCTTCGGCCGCCCCAGGTGGGAACAGGCCACGACCGCGGCCCCGCGGTCCAGGAGCCGGCGAAGGGTGGGGAGAGCCGCCCGGATTCTCGTATCGTCCCCGATTCGTTTACCCTGGATGGGGACGTTCAGGTCAAGGCGCAGAAACACACGTTTCCCTTCGACAGCGAGATCCTGCACTCGCCTGATGTCATCTGTTCCGGACATGGATGCCTCCTGGTAAGAAGACGATTCTTCAAGGGTACGTTCTGGTATGCCACCGGCTGGCCGTTCCCACCACGGTTGCGGTCTACCGGACGGTGACAGTCAGGGTGTTGAAGACCTTCCCCGCCAGGATGGTCACGGTGGCCTTGCCCTTAGACAGCCCCTTCACTTCGCCCTGGTCCGTCACCCGTGCAACGTTTTCGTTCGAGGAAGTGAAGGTCGCCGGAAAGGGAATCGGCAGGCCCTGCGTGCTGAGAACGGTGTATTTAATCTTATAAGAGCCGCCTCTCTCGACTGTGACCTTCCGTTTGTCCAGCTTGACCGCCAAAGGACTCCATATGGAGACGGGAACGGTCAATTCAGCTTCCTTGTCGTCCGCTTTGGCGGTGACCGTCACGGTCCCCGAGCTCAGAAGAGTCAACTTTCCCTTGGCGTCCACGGAGGCTACGGCTGCATTGTTTGACTGGAAATGAACCCGATCCTGAGGGATGGGGCGTCCCTTGTCATCAAGAGCCGTCACCTTCAGAGGAACAACCGTGTTTACGGGGCCTGAAAGCTGCCTCAAAGCGGGGTTGGGAAGGGAGAGCGAGAGGGTCTTGACGATGCTGACGGTAACGTTAATCTTGGCTTGTGCCTTTCCAGCGCGTACTGTGATCACGGCGTCGCCGCTTCCCTCGGCCAGGACGCGGCCTCCGGCATCCACCCGCGCGACTTTCTCGTCCGACGAAGCATACTTGGGTTGAACCTTCTGCAGTGGGTTGCCGCGGGCGTCCATGACCGTGACATTCAACCGCTTGGACTGGCCCTTCTTCTGGAAGCTCAGCTTCTGTGGGTGAACCTGGATGGTGGCCGGCGGATGCGAACATGCAAGGCCCACGAATATTAGAAGAAAACAGGCCGCCTCTATGGGGCCGTATCTTCGCCTTATTCGGTTCTTCATATCAACGACTCCCTTATCAGGCCGGATCCGCGGCGTTTATGCCGGTTTCGGGTGGTTCCGGGAGCGAGCCTCGCGCCCCCCCACGCGCCAAATCCATTCTGAGGCAGTATTTCACGCCTCTCCCTCGGGCTGTCAAGCGCAGGCCGTTTCGACTGGTTTATACTGCACGCACAAGGAGGTGAGATTCATGAAAATCGTCGGAGTGATTCCGGCCAGATATGCCGCAAGCCGCTTTCCGTCGCCACGGACGACGAAAGAATTGCAGATGCTGTCAGGAGCTTTGGCGGAAGGCACGCGATGACGTCTCCGGATTGCCCTTCCGGCTCGGACCGCGTTCAGGAGGCGGTCCGAAATCTGGAATGCGATGTGGTGATGAATATCCAGGGGGATGAGCCGACTCTTCCTCCGGCGGCTCTCGAAGCCCTTGCCGCGCTCATGAAAGATCACCCCGGCCTTTCTATGGGCACACTGGTTGTTCCGGTGCAGTCCGAGGCGGAATACGAGGATCCAAACGTCGTGAAGGCGGCGGTCGCCGCCGGGGGGCGGTGCCTCTATTTTTCGAGAAGTCCGATTCCCGCCCTGGCGGGTGCTTCCTTCCACGAGGCGCGGGGCTCCCTCTGGCGCCACGTGGGGGTGTATGCGTTTCGCAAGCCGTTCCTGGAAGAATTGACAAAGATGCAGCCTACGCCCTTGGAGAGGCTTGAAAGACTGGAGCAGCTCCGCGCCTTGGAGCTCGGCGCCGAAATCTGCGCCGCGCCGTGTCCGCCTTCTGGCCCGTCCGTCGATGTCCCATCGGATGTACCAGCCGTTGAAAAGTGGCTTCTGGAAAGGCGTCCCTGAGAGAAAAAAACGACCCGCGGGGGCTCTGATTTCCGCCCCTGCCGGGCGCTTTTCCCGACCCTCCTATGCTATAATCAAAAGCCCGGAACAAGTACGGAGAGCGTGATAAGGAGGTCTCCTGATGGCGAAGTACATATTCATCACGGGAGGGGTGGTTTCCTCTCTTGGAAAAGGAATTGCGGCGGCGTCCATCGGCTGCCTGCTCGAAGCCAGGGGGTTCCGGGTCGCGGTGCAGAAGATGGACCCTTACATTAACGTGGATCCAGGCACCATGAGTCCCTTCCAGCACGGCGAGGTCTTCGTGACCGACGACGGCGCCGAGACGGATCTGGACCTCGGACACTACGAGCGGTTCATCGACAGCAACCTGTCCCAGAACAACAACGTCACGGCGGGTCAGATCTACGAGGCGATCATCCAGAAGGAGCGGCGCGGCGACTACCTCGGCGGCACCGTCCAGGTGGTCCCGCACGTCACGAACGAAATCAAGAGCTCCATCCGGAAAGCCGCCGAAGGCGTGGATGTGGTCATCGTCGAAATCGGAGGAACGGTCGGCGACATCGAGTCGCTGCCTTTCCTTGAAGCCATCCGGCAAATGGACCTGGAAGAGGGGAAGGCCAATACGGTCTTCATTCACCTGACGCTGATCCCCTATATCCGGGCCAGCCATGAGCTGAAGACCAAGCCGACACAGCACAGCGTCAAAGAACTGAGGTCCATCGGAATTCAGCCGGATGTTCTCCTCTGCCGCACGGAATATCCCATCCCGCGAGAGATGAAGGCAAAGATCGGGCTGTTCTGCAACGTGTCCGAGGAAGGGGTCATCACGGCCCGAGACGTGGAACACATTTACGAGGTTCCGCTCTATTTCGCCCAGGAGGGGCTGGACTACATCCTTCTCAAGTACCTCGGTCTTCCGCTGCATGAACGCCGGATGGACAAGTGGGAATCCTTTCTCGACGTGCTGAAACACCCCAAAGATACGGTCACCATCGGTGTGGTGGGCAAGTACACCCAGTACGAAGACTCCTACAAGAGCTTGAGGGAGGCGCTTGTTCATGGCGGAGTCGCCAACCAGCTCGGTGTGCACCTGAAATGGGTGGAGGCGGAGGACCTGGAAAACGAGGGACCCGCCGGTCCGCTGGCGGGAGTGCACGCCATTCTCGTGCCGGGAGGGTTCGGCGAAAGGGGGATCGAGGGAAAAATCATCGCGGTTAACTACGCGAGGAAGAATAAGATCCCCTACTTTGGAATCTGCCTGGGCATGCAGCTCGCCTGCATTGAATTCGCCCGCAACGTCGCCGATCTGCCGCAGGCGAACTCGACGGAATTTGACGAGAAAACCTCTCAACCCGTGTTTTACAAGTTGAGGGACCTTCTCGGAGACGATACTTACGGAGGCAACATGCGCCTTGGCAAGTGCCCCTGCGTTCTCGAAGAGGGGAGCCTCGCCTACAAGGCATACGGCGTTGCTCGCATCGACGAGAGGCACCGCCACCGCTACGAGTTCAACAAGGCCTTCATGGAGCCCCTCGCGAAGAACGGCATTTCCTTTACGGGCATTTCTCCGGACGGAAAATTCGTGGAAGTCGTGGAACTCAAAGACCACCCATGGTTTCTCGGTTGCCAGTTCCACCCCGAATTCAAGTCGCGGCCCCTCAGCCCGCACCCTCTCTTTCGCGATTTCGTGCAGGCCGGTTACGAATACCGGTTGAGGCGGGAAGAAAAGAAGGCGGCAAAGGGGAAGGAATGAGCCTGCCTCGCGTGAAGCCCGTTGAAATTGCGGACAAGACGATCGCGGGGAGCGAGAAACCGGTTTTTATCTGCGGCCCCTGCGTCATCGAATCGCGGGAACACTGCCGGGCGATTGCGCTTCAGCTTGCCTCCTGGGCTCGCCAGTACGATCTTCAGATCATATTCAAGGCGTCCTTCGACAAGGCCAACCGGACATCTGGTTCCAGCTACCGCGGGCCGGGGCTGAAAGAAGGCCTTGCGGTTCTCGAGGACGTGCGCCGGGAGTCCGGACTGCCTGTCCTGACTGATATCCATGAACCCTCCCAGGCCGAACCCGCAGCCGAAGTCGTGGACGTGCTGCAGATTCCGGCGTTTTTGTGCCGGCAGACGGATCTGCTCACGGCGGCGGCCCGGACGGGTAAGACCCTGAACATCAAGAAGGGGCAGTTCCTTTCGCCCTGGGACGCCGCGCACGTCGTGGAGAAGGCAGTGGCCGCCGGTGCGGAGAGGATTCTTCTGACTGAAAGGGGAACCACTTTCGGCTACAACAACCTGGTGGTGGACATGCGTTCGCTTGCGGTCCTGCGTTCGCTGGGCTTTCCCGTTATCTTCGACGGCACGCATTCCGTGCAGCTGCCGGGCGGAGCCGGCAAGGCTTCGGGCGGGCAGCGGGAGTTCATCCCCGTCCTGGCTCGTGCGGCGGCGGGTGCTGGGGTGGACGGTTTCTTTTTCGAAGTCCACGAAGCCCCCGAAAGGGCGCTCTCAGATGGTCCCAACGCGTTGCCCTTAAACGAATTACCAGAACTGGCGGTCGCGCTTGTAAAGCTTCAGCAAGCGGTTCGGGAGGCGTTATGAACTTCGAGACCGCCAGACGAGTCCTGGCCATCGAAGCGAAGACTCTGGAATCACTGCGAGACAGCCTGGGCGACTCCTTCCAGAAAACCGTCGACGCCATTCTGGCATGTTCGGGCCGGGTGGTGGTCACCGGTATGGGAAAAAGCGGGCTCATCGGGCACAAGATTTCCGCAACGCTGGCCAGCACCGGAACGCCTGCTTTCTTCCTCCATCCCGCCGACGCGCTTCACGGCGACCTCGGCATGGTGAAGCAGGAGGATGTGGTCCTGGCGCTTTCAAACAGCGGGGATGGAGCGGGAAGGCTGCCCGCTCGAACTGGCGCCCATGGCTTCCACCACCGCCCAGCTTGCCCTTGGGGACGCGCTGTGCGCCGAGCTGATGGAGCACCGCAATTTCAGGAAAGAGGACTTTGCGCTTTTTCATCCCGGCGGCAAGTTGGGCAAGCGCTTCATGCGCGTGAGCGAACTGATGCACGCCGGAGATGAGCTGCCGTTGGTTCCACCATCCGCTCCCATGCGCGACGTGATCTACGAAATTTCCTCCAAAAAGCTGGGAATGACGGTCGTAGGCGGCGGCGGGAGTGTGGCGGGGGTCATCACGGATGGTGACGTCAGAAGGCTGCTTGAGAAACACGGAGGCTCTCTGATGGAAATGACGGCCGGGGACTGCTGCACGCCGTCTCCCGTAACCATCCAACCCGATGCACTGGCCGCTGAAGCCCTCAACCTGCTTGAGAGCCGGAAGATCACGGCGGTGCTGGTCACGTCGGCAGACAAAAGAATTCTTGGAGTGCTCCACCTTCACGATCTGTGGCGCCTCCAGTTGATTTAGCGGGAGTTTGGGTGAAAATGGGTACAGCCAAGGCAAACAGAGGGATTTCGTCAGCCCTTGAAGAAAAAATCAGGGCCATCAGGCTCCTGGTGTTCGATGTGGACGGCGTGTTGACAGACGGCGGCATCTGGTTTGCGGAGGCCGGCAGGGAGTTGAAACGGTTTGACGTCAAGGATGGCGCCGGATTGGCCTTCGCGAAAGCGTGCGGTCTTGACCTGGCCTGGATCACCGGAAGAACTTCCCAGGTCGTGGAGCGGCGCGCGAAAGAGATCGGAGTCAAATGGCTCTACCAGGGAAGACTTCACAAGGTTCCGGCGTTGAAGGAAATCCTGGAGGAATCCGGGTTGGGGCCGGAGCAGATTTCCTACATGGGTGACGATTTTGTGGATCTGGCGGTCATGAGCCTGGTGGGTGCGACTGCCTGCCCTGCAGATGCCCACGATTCGGTGAGGCAAGTCGCGGACTTTGTTTGTGAAAAGCCCGGGGGGCGGGGCGCCGTCCGGGAGTGGATCGATCTGGTGCTCACGGTCCAGGGCAAAATGACGGACCTGGAGGCGCGGTACCGGGAGGTGATTTGATGCATAGCGTACTGAACCTCGTCAAATGGTTGCTGATTTGTGTCGTTTTCCTGCTTTGGCTTGCTCTCAGTCTCATCAACCATGCGGTCAGCACGGCGCTCGTTGTATTCCCGGGCTATCTGGAATTTGAACACGTCCCCCTGGCCGTCATCCTGATTTTTCCTTTGGTCGTGGCGTTTGTGACCTTCTACGTGGTGGGCCTGCTGGACCAGGTGGGCCACATGCTGTCGAGCCGTGAACTCAAGAAGAGAATCCGCGAACTGGAGGATGAGGTGAGAGAGCTGAGGAACATGCCGATCCGGGAAGGGCTCGCCACTGAAAAGACCGTGGAGGAGGAGAACCCGTAGTGTCAAACGCCTCGCTCCAATCGCTGCCGGACAACTACATCGTCTACCTGCTGATCGCCCTTTTTCTTTTCGGGCTCCTGCTGGGGATGAAGCTGCCGATTCGCAGGCGGAAAAAGGCCGCCGCGGCCGATCCGCGGAGCTCAACCGACTATATCCTCGGCATGTACGCCATGTTGACGGGGGCGGTGGACAGCGCCATCGAGCACTTGTCCAAAGTGGTGGAGATCTCTACGGACCCGGTCGAGGTTTACCTTGCCCTCGGAAACCTTTTCAGGCAGAGAGGACAGATAGACCGGGCGATCCGGGTTCACCAGTCGCTGCTCGCCCGGAGCGGTCTCTCGGAGCAGGAGCGGGTGCTGGCCTTGAGCGCGCTTGGATCGGATTACCGCA
>JARRNO010000064.1:0-12688 GCA_037384885.1 Acidobacteriota bacterium | reverse complement strand
GTAGGGAATCTCGGCTTCCAGCGCCCTCAGGGTCTTCAGGGCCACGCCCTGCAGGACGCGCGTCCGGGGCGTGGCGATCCGGTGCGTCTTGAGCAGCTCGTCCAGGTAGACCTTGTTGGTGCACTTCATGATGGAGTCGGGGTCGTCGATGACCACCAGCCCCTCGGACTCCGCCTTCTTGGCGAAGCGGTAGGTGTGGTGCTCGATCTGGGTGGTTTCCCGGATGAAGAGGCCGTCGTATTCCGCAAGCTTCGCGTAGTCCTTGCGCTCGATGAGGTCCACACCGATGCCCATCTTCTCGCCCACGCGCACGAACTTCTGCAGCGCGCGCCTGTTGGACGGGGGGAGCGCTTCGGCCGGGTTGTACAAGACCGCCAGGTCGTAGCGGGTCTGGTTTTTCGTCCGCGGCCGCTTCCAGCGGCGCGCCATGTGGTTCTGGAACGCTTCGATGAACAGCGCTTCCTGTTCGGGCGTGAGCTGGTGCAGGTGGGCGTAGCGGATGGACGCCAGGTCCCATTTGCCCTGGTAGCGGAACTCCACCCTGAGCAGCGGGCACTGGAAGAGGTCGAAGATCTGGCGGGCCAGCTCCTGCAGGCCGTTGCCGCCGCACTGGCCGAAGAAGATGAACAGCTCGAAGCGGTCCGAGCCGGCGGCGCCGGGGCGGCTCTTCAGGCTCTTCTGGATCACCGCGTCCAGGTCTTCCACCTCCAGGCTGTAGATCGCCTTGCTCCTCAGGTCGTTGATGGTGCGGACGGTGGGGATGACCCGGTGGCGCCTCGCCTGGGCCAGGAGGGACGTGTAGTAGCCCTGGGTAAGGTAGGTGTAGCTGCGGCAAAGGTTCACCACCTTCAGGTCGCGCTCTTTCAGGTACTGCGACTGGCCCAGGTAGTCGCGCGCGGCGACGACCTCGACCGCCGGGTAGGCCGCCTTCCATTCCCTGGGGTTTTCCATCACGACGATGGGCGTTTTCATCCCGCTTCCTTTTTCGCCGGCGGCGCGGAGCGGGGAAAGAGAAAGAGCGCCGCCCTGAGCCCCGCCTTGCCGTAACGCGCCATGCGCTCGAAGTCCTTTTTGGGCACGGGCATGTTCATCCGGTCCGTCGGCGATGAGTCGATACTCCGTCCCACGTAGGAATCGTGGGCGAAGACGAACCGCTCGTCCATGCCCGTCACCGTCACCCAGTGCGGGATCTTCTCGTGATAGATGCGGTAGGAGCTGATGAGGACGACCGGAATCTGCCCCTGCTCGAAGCGCTCCTGGATGAGTTCCAGGGTCACGGGTGCGTAGGAGAGCCGGATGGGCAGGCGGCGGATCTCTTCCAGCATGTCTTCCTGGACCAGCCGGATCACGTCCTTCTTGTCGGCGCTGCGCACCGAATCCACGAAGAGCGCGCCCTCGTCGTTGAGGACCAGGTCCACCCCGAAGCCCCGGTGGTAGGCGGAGAGGGCCAGCCCGTAGGGGCCGCATCCGCCGTGGCCCGACATCATGAAGATGCTGGTGGACTCGCGCCAAATTCTGAGTTCCAGTTTCCGGTCGAGCCGCATGCCGGGCCGGAGGGCCTTCATGGCCATCATGAGGGCGGACGGGCCGCAGGTGAAATCCAGGGTCTGCTCGTAGAAGGGAACCCGGCTCGGCTCGGGGCCGGCGTGCGGCGCCAGCTTCTTCTCGAAGCGGTAGGCGGGGCGGTGGTCTTCGTAATAGTCTTCGACGACGTCGAACTGCCGGTAGCCCAGCCTCTCGTAGAGGGCGATCCCGCGCGCGTTGTCGGGCCGGACTTCCAGGCGCATGGTGACGCAGTCGTGGTTGCGGGCTTCTTCTTCGGCCGATTCGAGGAGAATTCTTCCGAGGCCCGTGCCCCGATGGGGCGGGTCCACCGCGATGGAATAGAGGCGCGCCAGCGACGTGCCGGCGTTGAACAGGACCATGCTGTAGCCGGCAAGCTGTTTTTCCTTTTCCGCCACGAGCGTGACGGCGCGGGCCTTGCCGAGAAGATAGCGGAAGTTCCGCCGGGAAAGGCGGTCCAGATCGAAACAGCGCTCTTCGAGCGCCGAGAGGGCCTCCAGGTCCTCCATGGCGGCCCGGCGGATCGTGAAAAGTCCCGTCATTCCCCCGGCCTGTCCGTCCTTTCCCGCGCCCGCCGCAGGGGCGCTCCGCAGTCTCCCCCGGCCCGGGCGCCGGACGGGGATCGACTGCATTCTGAGAGAAATATGGACGAGATCAGGAGGAAATGCAATGGGGTGCGGGGCTGCTTCCGGGCTTGCTTCCCGGCACCGGTGTCACTACTGTTCATCTAAAGAAAGAGCAACGCAGACATTGAGCACAGCCAACCGGAGATATCGGCGCCCGCCGGGGGAGGGGGAGATGACGGGAAGGCCTTTCGAGAAGCTGTGGAAGACGGAGGACTGGTGGTCCGTCTGGATGGGACTGGGCCTCGTACTGCTGGCGCTGGGCGTCTTCTGGTCGGGTTCGTCCATCAGGGGGTGGGCGGTGACGCCCGGAAAGTGGTCGGCGCCCTTATCGGTCCTCCGCGATCTGGCCTCGCACGGCTGGGGCTATGCCGTTATCTTCGCCGTGTTCGGGGCCGTGTTCACCGCTTCCATGGCCCTCATGGGGTGCAAAATCCGGCGCTTTCTGCCGGGATTCGCGATCCTCTTTCTCGGTTCGCTCGCGATCTTCTACATGGCGGGCTGGGATCTCATGAAGCGCTTCAACGTGGAGGCCCCGCTGCTGGCCTTGATCGTGGGGCTCGTCGTTTCCAACCTCTTCAAGATTCCGGCCTGGTTCAAGGACTGCCTCTGCACGGAGTACTACATCAAGACGGGCATCGTGCTGCTGGGGGCCACCCTGCCGCTGACGCTGATCTTCACGGCCGGCCCCGTCGCCTTCCTGCAGGCCACCATCGTTTCCGTCACCACCTGGCTGACGATCTATTTCGCCGCCACCCGGATCTTCAAGCTCGACCCGAAATTCGGCGCCGTTCTGGGCGCCGGGGGCGCGGTGTGCGGCGTGTCGGCCTCCATCGCGGTGGGCGGCGCGGTCAAGGCCCGCAAGGACCACATCTCCATCGGCATCGCCGTGGTGACGGTGTGGGCTATCGTCATGATCTTCGCCTTGACGGTCGCCCTGAAGGTCTTCGTGCCCCACCCGATTTCGCCCGGTGAAGCGGGGGCCTGGGTGGGCACCTCCGAGTTCGCCGACGCCGCGGGATTCGCCGTTGTGGCCGAACTGGCCACGAAGTTCGGCGACGCGCCCATCAACGCCTTCACCCTGATGAAGGTGATCGGGCGCGACATCTGGATCGGCATCTGGTGCCTCATCCTGTCCGTGGTTTCCGTGATCTGGTGGGAAAGGGACCGGCGGGAGGGCCGCCGCCGGGTCGGGGCGGGCGTCGTCTGGGAGCGATTTCCCAAGTTCGTCCTCGGGTTTCTGGCGGCTTCGGTCCTCATGAGCGTGGTGTCCGCGCGTCCGCCGGCCGGGCACGTGGGAACCGCGCCGGTCCGCGGCTCGTTCCAGGGCGTTTCCTACCGGGCGGATTTCAGCAAATTCCACGTGCCCCCGGATCTTTCGAACCGGCTGTCCATCGATTTGAAGGCGGGCCTCCTGCGCTTCGAAGGCGCCATGACCCGGGGCGAACTCGCCCGGCTCAAGGCGGCGGCCGGGACCACGGATCAGCGCTGGGCTCTCGATGCGCTGAAGTGGTCCTCGGACTGGTTCGAATCCACCCTGAAGCCGCGGGTGATCGCCCCCGTCAAGAAGCTGCGGTCCTGGGCCTTCGTGCTCTGCTTTTTGTGCATCGGCCTTTCGACGCGCTTCAAGGAGCTGGCCACCTTCGGCCTGAAACCATTCTGGGCCTTTACCCTCGGTGTGCTGGTGAATGTTCCGCTGGGGTTCGTGCTGACGACGCAGATCTTCGTGAAGTTCTGGTCCGCCCTGTAAGGCCGGCTCTTCCCGCCGGGGTCAGTTCCCCGCCGGGCGCTTCAGCGTGAGCACGGGACAGTTGGCCTTGCGCACCACCCGCTCCGCCGTGGAACCGAGCAGGACGTGGCTCAGGCCGGTGAGTCCCTGCGTTCCGATGACGATGAGGTCCACGTTCTCCTGGTCGGCCACGCGGACGATCTCCTCGGAGGGAAGGCCGTGCTCGACGCTGGCCGAATAGGCGTCCCGGGCGAGCTTCAGGGATCTGACCGCCTCTTCAAGCGAATTGTGGGCGTACTGCAGGCGCTGCTCCTTGAGGTCGGTCAGCGTCACCGGCCGGAAGACGTAGTTTCCGGGATCGGCGATGGGTTCCAGGACGTGAATGATCAGGAGGTAGGCCTTGCTCTCGCGGCAGAGGCCCGCCGCATACTGAAGCGCAGCCTTCGATACGGGCGAAAAGTCCACCGGGCAAAGAATTTTCTTCCAATTTTTCATGGCGCACCCCCAGTTTCACAGGCGGCTGCTGAACCCCCGTGTTTTGGATTTTCGGCCGCCTTTTAAAATATAGGTTCCCGGCTCCGTCCCCGCCACGAAATCTCTCAGCGGCCCGGGGACTTCCCCCACGTCCAGTAGAGTCCGAGATAGGCCACCGTGTGGGGCTCGCCCGCCACGCTGCGGCCGGCCGTGAACAGGAGGCTGAACCCGGGCCGGAAATTGTAGAACCCGCCGGCGTTGAAGATGGTGAAGCCCCGGCCGTCCGGGCTGTCCGCGCCCTGGGTGAACAGCTCGCCGCCGAGAATCCACTTCTCCCCCAGCTGCCGCGTGAGCAGGGCCCCGGCGAATAGGTAGTTCTGCTGTCCCGGCGCGTGGTTGACGGCGAGGCCGCCGCCCGTGTCCACCGCCCAGCTGCCCCAGTCCTTTTCGAGCCAGACGGGAAGGCGGGCCCACGTGCGGCCGTTGCCGAGACCGCGCGACGCGCTGCCCGTGGGCAGCTCCAGCATGGGGAAGGTCGAGATTTGAAGGCCCGAACCGGGGTTGTCGTAGAAACGGTAATTGAGGCCCAGTTCCAGGTCGCCGGGCCCGAAGGCCGTGGGGCCGCCGGGTGTGGAAGCAAATGCCAGGGGGGCCACCACGTGGAGCATCAGGTTCGGTGCGGCGCCGTAGTTGAACTCGACGGCCGGCGCCTGAACGGCGGTGGAGGCGGATGTGCTGTCCAGCGTGGAAAAGAGGTAGAGCTCGTAGTGGCCGTAAGGCACGATGCCCGGGTCGTCCGTGAAAAAAGGCGGGCCCGCGGCCGCGGCCAGCGACACGGCCAGGGCGGACAGCGCGGCCAGGATGATCGTCAAGCGGCGGTTTGGCATGGTCGGATCTCCCAGGTGAAAGCGATGGAACGGCGGCTTCCTGTCAGAACCTTGGAACAGGACGCGGGGGGAACTGATTCCCGGGGGTGGTAGAATCCTGGAAGAAACCATTCTGGAGCCATCGCATGCAGGACGACAGCGTCTACCAGAACATTCGAAAGCTGCTCGAAACGGGCGGGGCCGACTTCCGGGAGATGGAGCACCCTCCCACCCATACCTCCGAGGAATCGGCCGAAGCCCGCGGCGAGCCGATGCGCATCGGGGGCAAGGCCCTGGTCTTGAAGATCGGGGAAGACTTTGCCGTTTTCGTGCTGAGCGCCGCCCGGAAGCTGGATTCGAAGCGGGTGAGGAAGTATTTCGGCCTGCGCGGTATCCGGTTCGCCAGCCGGGAAGAATTGAAGGAACTCACGGGCCTGGAGCCGGGAGCGGTGCCTCCCTTCGGCCGTCCGGTGCTGCCCTTCGACCTCTACCTGGACCGCTCGATCCTGTTAAACGAGCGCATCGCCTTCAACGCGGGATCGCTGACGCGCTCCATCATCATGGACCGGGAGGCCTACACGGCCCTGGCGCATCCCACTATCTTCGATTTCTCAAAGGATTGAGGCGGAACGGGAGAAAGGGGCCGCCGTCTACTCTTCGCGGGCGCCGTGGCGGTAGAAGACCACGCGCGCCTTCTCGCGGGTGATGAGCCCGTCTTCGATGACGGAATCGAGAAAAGGGATGAAGGCGTCGATCTTTTCCGGCGTGTCCACGAGTTCCACCACCATGGGCAGGTCTTCGGAAAGCCTCAGGATCTTCGAGGTGTGGATGCGGCTCCGGGCCCCGAAGCCCATGATGCCGCGGAGCACCGTGGCGCCCGCCAGCCCTTGTTTGCGTGCTTCCTCGACGATGGCTTCGTAGAGCGGGCGGTGGTCCGCCTTGTCGCTTTCTCCGATGAAAATGCGCAACAGTTCGGCTTCGGCCGGCAGCTTGGTCACGGGACAACTCCTGTTTGAACCAGTTTACAACACCTTCCCGGCCATGAAGCCGAGAAAGAGAAACACGAAGCCCAACGCCGCCTGGATGAAGAAGTTCGCCGCCGAGGCCAGCCACTCGGACACACGCATGAGCTGGCCCGTTTCGAAGATGAAGGTGGAAAAGGTGGTGAAGGCGCCCATGAAGCCCACCAGCACCGGGATTCGAATTTCGGCGGGGAGGATCTGGCGCTCCACGGAGAGGGTCCACACCAGGCCGAAGAGAAAACAGCCCAAAATATTGACCGTCCACGTTCCCCAGGGAAGGCCATGGTTGAACCACCGGGAGACGATTCCCCCCAGGGCGTAACGGGCCAGCGTCCCCGCCGCTCCGGCCACACCGATCCACACGATTTTCTGCAACATGCAAGGCTCCTCGTCAGATTTTTTCAGGAGTCATCAGCCGGTGCGGCGGTTTCCGGCGGGGGAGACCGGCGGGCGTCGGGCCCGGGCCGGGGGAACTCCATCCCCGGTTCGAAGCCCCATCATATACAAAAAATACAGGCGGATGCAAGACAGCGGGGACGGGCGGACTTCGTGTTACACTCGCGGAAGGAAACGGTCGAATCCGATACGCGACATGCATTGGAAAAACGCCTGCTGAGGAGAAACGGACATGAAGCTAAAATGGTTGCTCTTCGCCGTCGCGGCGGTGGGTCTGATCGCTCTCGCCGCCTGCAAGAAACAGGAAGCGCCCGCCAAGGAAGCGCAGGCCAACACGCCCGAAACACAGGCCCCGGCGCAGCAGGCCGCGCCTGAGGCTCCGGCCAACCAGCCCGCAGCCGAAGCGCCCAAGGCGGAAACGTCCAAGCCCGCGCCCGAGGCGTCCAAGCCCGCAGAACCGTCCAAGCCGGCCGCAAAGAAGGAACTGAAATACGTCACCCTCCCCGACGGCCTCAAGTACGCGGACATGAAGGTGGGCACGGGTGAAGCCGCCAAGGCCGGCGACGAAGTGGTCGTCAATTACACCGGCCGTCTCAAGGACGGCACCGTTTTCGACAGTTCCTATTCGAGGCACCAGCCCTTCACCTTCACGCTCGGCGCGGGCCGGGTGATCAAGGGCTGGGACGTGGGCGTCGCCGGCATGAAAGTGGGCGGCAAGCGCCGGTTGATCATCCCTCCCGATCTCGCCTACGGGGCGCGGGGCGCCGGCGGTGTCATTCCGCCCAACGCCACGCTCACCTTCGACGTGCAGCTTCTGGAAATTCACTGACCTGGAAATAAGAACCTATCCGGGAAAAAGGCTTCCGGCGGGGAGAGGTTCAGCCTCTCCCCGCGTGGCCTGCGTGCGGCTTCCGGCTCCCGGCCGCCTCAACCTTCTGCTATACTGGCGTAAATAAACCATTTGAAGGGGGAAGTCTGATGGACCAGGCAAACGGGACGCCTGAAAGATTGGGAGTGGACAAGAAGCGGATCGCCATCTTCCTGGCCTTCGCCTTCGGCATTTCCTGGGCTTTCGGCCTGGCCGTCTACCTGACGGGCGGCATGCAGAAGAGCCCCATCCTCATTCCCCACACGGGGATTACGCTCGCTCTGGCCTTGATCGCCGTGGGCTACATGTGGGGCCCGGCGGCCGCCCACTTTCTCACGCGGAAGCTTACCGGCGAGGGCTGGTCGCATACGCTGATCAACCCGAGCCGGCGAAAGAGCTGGCCCTACTGGATCATGGGCTGGCTGATGCCCGCGGTTCTGACTGTCGTGGGGATCGTCATCTTCCTTCTTATCTTTCCGAAGGCGTTCGACGGATAGTTGGACATGATCAAGATCATGATCAAGCGCCATGAAATGCTCACGGGCCATCCGGTGGGTTACAGCCCCGGCATGGTCGTCGCGCTTCAGGTGATCCAGGCCCTCACTTTCGCCCCCATCATCAACAGCCTCTTCACCTTCGGCGAGGAATTCGGCTGGCGGGCCTACCTGCTGCCCAAGTTCATGCCCATGGGCGGGCGCAAGGCCGTACTCATCGTCGGGGTGATCTGGGGCGTGTGGCACTGGCCCGTCATCGCCATGGGGCACAACTACGGGCTGTCCTATCCCGGCGCGCCCTGGCTGGGCATGCTGCTCATGGTCTGGTGCACGATGATTTACGGCGTTTTTCTCGGCTGGCTGGTGATCCGGGGAGGCAGCGTCTGGCCCGCCGTGCTCGGCCACGCCTCCATCAACGCCATCGCCGGGCTGGGACTGATTTTCATGCAGGGACGCATCAATCCCCTGCTGGGGCCGTCCGCGGCCGGCTTGATCGGCTCGGCCGGATTCACGATCCTGGCGGTGATCCTGCTGCTCATCCCCGCCGCCTGGAAACCCGTCTCGCCCGATGTGGTCTCAGGACTGCCCGCGGCGCCCGCCGGCGGCGAGAGTCCGGCCGCACTAGAGGGATGACCGGGTAAGGGGCACGGTTCCGGGCCATGCCGGCCAAGCGGCCCGGCGCGTAAAATCTCCCACACGGGGAGGATTCCGCCTCCCCGTGTTTCATTTTTTCCATTGGGGAAATATAGTTTTACCCTTGGGAGGCGCGGCGGCGGAATTCGCCGCCGTGTTATCCTGGGGAGCGGGGGTGTCACCCTGAATTCTAAGTCAATTGGAGGTGTATGAATGTCCAACAAAATCGTACCCATGCCCTGGCCCGGCAACGAACCCCACCGGGACTACGCGCCCGGATCGCCCGCCAGGGATTCACTCAAGAAGACGCTTCAGCAGCAGCTTTCCGAAGAAATCGAAATCCCCCTGGTCATCGGGGGGAAGGAAATCCGCACCGGCTCCACGGCGAAGGCCGTCTGCCCCCACGACCACGGCCATGTTCTGGCGACCTACCACCAGGCCGGCCCCGGCGAGGTGGAACAAGCCGTCAAAGCGGCGCACGAGGCGTGGCAGGTCTGGTCGGAAATGGACTGGGTGGACCGCGCCGCGGTGTTCCTCAAGGCCGCCGACCTGCTGTCCGGCCCCCGGCGCGACACCGCCAACGCCGCCACCATGCTGAACCAGTCGAAGACGGCCTTCCAGGCCGAGATCGATTCGGCGGCCGAGCTCGTCGATTTCCTGCGCTTCAACGTCTACTACATGCGCCAGCTCATGGAGCAGCAGCCGGCGAGCACGAAAAACATCTGGGACTACGTGGAATACCGCGCCCTGGAGGGCTTCATCTTCGCGGTCACGCCCTTCAACTTCAGCTCCATCGCGGGCAACCTGCCCACCGCACCCGCCATCGCGGGCAACACGGTGCTCTGGAAGCCGGCGTCGTCCGCCGTCTTTTCCGCCTACAAGTTGAGGCGGGCCTTCCGCCGGGCGTAGTGAACTTCATTCCGGGCCGCGGCAGCCAGGTGGGCAACCCCGTCATGCTGAACCCCGCGCTGGCCGGAATCCACTTCACCGGCTCCACCGATACGTTCCAGGGCATGTGGAAGTCCGTGGGCGTAATCATCGCCAACTACCACAGCTACCCCAGGATCGTCGGCGAGACCGGCGGCAAGGACTTCGTCTTCGCCCACGAAAGCGCGGACATCCCGGCGCTCGTGACGGCGCTGGTTCGCGGCGCCTTCGAGTACCAGGGGCAGAAGTGCTCCGCCGTGTCGCGCGCCTACATTCCCAAGTCCATCTGGCCCCAGGTCAAGGAGCAGATGCTCGGACAGATCGCCGAGATCAAGATGGGCGATCCCATGGATTTCCGCAACTTCATGACCGCCGTCATCGACAAGGCCGCTTTCGATTCCATCATGGAATACGTCAACTACGCCAAATCCTCCAGCGACGGTGAAATCCTGGCCGGGGGCAACGGCGACGAATCGAAGGGCTACTTCATCGAGCCCACCGTGGTCCAGGCGAAGGAGCCTCACTTCAAGCTGATGGAAGAGGAGATCTTCGGCCCCGTCCTGACGCTTTACGTCTATGATGAAAACAAGTTCGACGAGGCCCTGGACCTGTGCGACAGCACGAGCCCTTACGCCCTGACGGGCGCCGTCTTCGCCCGGGACCGGCGGATCATTTCCAAGGCCGCCGCGCGCCTGCGCCACACGGCCGGCAACTTCTACATCAACGACAAGCCTACCGGCGCCGTGGTCGGCCAGCAGCCCTTCGGCGGCGGACGCGCCTCGGGCACGAACGACAAGGCCGGTTCGCTCTTGAACATGGTCCGCTGGATGTCCCAGCGCTCCATCAAGGAAAATTTCGTTCCGGCGCGGCACTTCAGCTATCCCTACATGTCCGAGGAATAGGTGTCGCAGCAATTGGGGACCCGGGCCGCCGGTTCAGCCGGCGGCCCGGCTGTTTTCCCCCTGCCAATCCGTCCCCACCCGCTTGAATTTTTCGGCCGCCTCCGTGTTTTACAAAACAGCTTGGATTTTGTAAGGAGACGAGCATGAAAGGACTTGGAAAGAAGCGGCTGGCTTACGGAGCCGGGACAGCGGCGGTCCTCGTGGGTTTTCTGTTTTTCTTCGCCGGCGGGATGCGCGCCTCGGCCGGCACGCCCGCCCCCCTGAAGGACGCCATCGCCCACGGAAAGCAGCTTTTCGAAAAGGGAACCTTCGGCGGCAACGGCCGGACCTGCGCGAGCTGCCACACGATCGGGGCCAAGGGCGCCATGGGTCTGAACAACGCCGCGGCCGTTTACCCCCGCTACAACAAGCGGCGCGGCAAGGTCGTCACGATCCAGGACCAGATCCACGGCTGCATCATCGGTGCGCTGAACGGCAAGCCCCCGGCATACGGCAGCAAGGACATGCGCGACATGGTCTGCTACCTGACCTCGAGAAGTGACCGTTCGGCGCGATGTTAATGGTGTCAACCGCCAGGACCCCGGCTGGGTCCGAAGGGGCTAGGAACTTCCAAGGCGTTCTGCGGCCTGTCGAAAGATTCAGGCTCACGACGCGAACCGGCACGCCTCCGCCGGCTTCCCGCACATAGATGGATGTCCCTTTCTCGTTGAATCCGAGAACGTGCTCTCCCACTTTGATCCCTGGGATTTCCTTCGGCGGTCCACCGTCTAAGGGGTAAAGCGCGTAAAGCAGCTTCCTCCGAGCCCCCACGGGGAAAGCGGGGAAATATTTCCCGTCGGGAGAGACCGCGCCGGACACGCTCCAAACCGGTTCTTTCGCAAAACGCCGCGGCCGTCCGTCGGGAACCCGTTGGAGATAGCAATCCTGGACTCGATTCGCTTCCATGCCTCCAACCAATACCTGGTCGCTGTTCGGCACCCATCGCGCTCCCACGAACTGCTCAATGGGACCCGCAGGTAGCGTGACAGCCCGGCCCGGCCCGGTTGGCAGGAGAACGACACTTTTCCCAGCATAATCAAGCACAAGCACCCGTTTCCCATCCGGAGAGAGCGACCCGTAACGGTATCCTTCGGCCAGTCGTACAGGTGGCCCATCATGAACTCTCAGAAGGTAAACCGAGTTGGCGGGGCCGCCGCCTTCCTGAAATTCATCGAAGACTAATGTCTCCCCGTCCTCCGACACGTGCCAGATGAAGGTCCCATCCATCCAGCTCAGATCACGCTCCTTCGCATCTCCCGCCACCATGCCCCTGCTTTCCATCCGCACGCTGCGGACCAATAAAAGGGCGCGGCCCTCAGCCGAAGCGTCGTAGAGCACCGGATCTGCCGCACTGTTAGCTATGAGGTGAATTCGGCCCCGCATGTTCACTTTGAAAAGCGAACAGCGCCCTCCTGCCGGCGCCCCCGTGAACCAGACTTGACTGCCGTCAGGTCCCCAGGAGAGTCCCGTCAGTTTTGCCATGCTGGCAGCCAGGACGCGCCGGTTCCCCTTAAGATCGGTCACCACGATCTTGCCCCCTTCGACCTCAAGTCCGGGATGTTCAATGAAGGCAATGTGTATGCCGTCAGGGGCGAAACGGGGATTCTGTATCACGCCCTTGGATTTGCAGAGACGTTTTCCGATTGGGAACTCAAGCTGAGTCCCGTCTCCCGTCGTTTTCACCACCGCCAGCTGATTTGTGCCGGGCTGATAATCTGCAGCGTACGCGTGCTCGAGAATTGAACGCGGCGTCCCGCCGGACAAGGAGACTTTGGCAAGCGTACCGAGGAACGGCGTGAATGGAGTTGCATGGGGCGGTCTTGAAAAGACAGCCATCTCTCCAGATGAGACCGCCAATACCTGCATGTGTTTCAAATTCATGGACTGTGAGTCAATGGTATCCAGTCTCTTCGAAAAGTTCTCCTGGTCTTTGCCCCCCCAGGCGGCGCGGTAGTAGACGGTGTTGCCGTCGGGGGAAAAGCGCGCGGTGGTAATCAGCCCCCTCCGGACGGTCAGCCGCTTGTAGGAAGGAATCGGGCGGGTGTACCGGTGCTTTCCCAAAAGCAGCCCCGCCGAGGCCAGCCCGGCCCCGGCAAGTGCGAGCGCCAGAGCCGCCGCCATCCATTTCAGGCGCCGCCTTCTCGTTTCTTCG
>JARRNO010000063.1:0-9622 GCA_037384885.1 Acidobacteriota bacterium | reverse complement strand
GCCGAACGTGCTTTGGCGGCCCAGGACGGCCCGGCGCCTCGTTTTCTGGCGGCACAGGCGCTCCTGCACCAGGGCAAAACGAAACTGGGAGAGGCCGCGCTCGACGATCTTCTCACTCTGTTCCCCGAATGCGAACTTGCGCTCCTTCAACGCGCCAGGCTGTTTCTCTACCGGCGCTGGTGGAAGCGAGCCCGGGAGGTCTTTGAACGATTGAGATCGCTTAATTCGGTGCACGATCTGGAGGCACTGGAACGCGGGTTCCGGTCGGCGTCCGAACAGGAGCGCGAAGCGCTCAGGCTGATTCCCTTGACCCTGGAGGGAATCGTCGAGATGATGGGACAGGAATCGGAGGATACGGGGATGTATTTGAGACAAGTCGAAGCCGACATCTGAGCGAAGCGAGTCACGACACCAAGGGGGCAGAAGTGGACGTAAACATCAAGTTCGGAACAGACGGCTGGCGGGGCGTGATTGCGGAAGACTTCACGTTCGACAACCTGCGGATGGCGGCCCAGGCGGTCGCTGACTACCTCGAGGACAAGGGAGAGAGCAAGCAGGTGGCTGTGGGCTATGACAGACGATTTCTTTCAGAGGACTTTGCTGCAGCCGCCGCTGAAGTGTTTGCGGGGAACGGCCTCACCGTCTACCTCAGTCCAAAGGCCTGCGCGACGCCGCATGTTTCCTATTTCGTGAACCGGCGCAACCTCCCCGTCGGCGTCATGATCACCGCAAGCCACAACCCATACAAGTACAACGGGTTCAAAATCAAGGAAAGATTCGGCGGCAGCGCTTCTGTGGACACGACGAAACAGATTGAAGCGCTCCTGGGACGCAATCCCGTGCGAACCATGTCGTTTCGGGAGGCGAAGAAGATCAGCCGGATCATCGAAACACCTCTTGACGAGGCATACGGAGAACTGATCGAGTCTCTTGTGGATATCGAGGCCGTTCGGCACTCGCATTTGTCCGTCGTCATCGATTCCATGAATGGAGTGGGAGAAAAACTTCTGGAGCATTGGGTGGGTTCCCGGACCTGCCGCGTGAGCACCCTCCGATCCGATCGAGATGTCCTTTTTGCCGGCCGCGCACCCGAACCCAAGGAAGCCTATCTCGACGTCTTGAGGCAGGCGGTCGTTTCTTCGAATGCGGACCTTGGGCTGGCGACCGACGGAGACGGCGACCGCTCCGGCGGGGTTCACGCCGACGGCTCCATTTTCACCCCTCTGGAAATGATTGCGCTTCTCGCGCTTTACCTGATTGAATACAGGCAAGAATCAGGCGTGATCGCCTGCACCAACGCCAATACGCAGTATCTCGGAAAGATTGCAGAGGCAAACGGGCTGCCGTACGTCAACAAACCTGTGGGATTCAAGTACATTGCCGAGGTTATGCAAAAGCAGGATTTGCTGATCGGCGGGGAGGAGAGCGGCGGCTTGACCGTTAAAGGGTATCTACCCGAGAGGGACGGAGTGCTCATCAACCTGCTGCTTTTGGAAATGGTTGTAAAGACGGGAAAGACCACACTCCAGCTTCTCCAAGACCTTTACGCGCGTTTCGGGGAATTCCACTTCAGGAGAAGGGATTTCCCGGTAGCGCCTTCCAAAGGAAAGCGGCAGGTTGCGGCCATCAGCAAGACGCCTCCAGACTCCATTGCGGGAATCGCAGTGACGTCGGTGGATACGCTGGACGGCGCCAAGCTTTTCTTTCAAGACGGATCGTGGCTGCTTTTCCGGCAATCCGGAACGGAGCCGAGCCTGCGCGTTTACACCGAAGCGCCTAGTCTGGAAGCCTGCGACCGCCTGATTGAGATGGGCATGAAAGCGCTGGGGGAGGCCGACCCGCATAAGTAGGCCCGCTGGACGCTCATTTCTGTAGAGGGCGCCCTGATGATGCGGTGTCCCTGGGAGGGGGCAGGGGATATAGGGCGCTGTCAACAAGTGCGGGGAGCTGAATGCCGTTCCGGGACGGAGGTTGGCAGGACAGGGTGTATGTAAGCCCATTGGACGAAAAGGCGAATGGCCTGCCCCACCCATCCAGGCTCGGCAGGGAGGGCGCAAAGCGCGGAACAAGTACCTGGTCCAGCTGCCTCACGCTGCTCGCCTTTGGGTAGCGCCCCGTTGCTTGACGGAAGCGCTCTAATGCGTAGGTGATCGTTCCCATGCGGTATTCGCTGATAGTCGTCCGACCCGCTTCGGCTTGGCGTATTTTCCACGTGAGGAAGGCATGCGCTTCAAATAAGAAAAGCACAAGGCCCAGAACCGTGAGGATCAGCCCCGCGCTCAGGAGTCCCTTTCCTCCGTACCGGGTGGGCTTTCGCACCGTTAAGATGGAAGCGAATACTCCGATGCCCAACCCTGCAGCCGCGAAAGGAAACCCCACCCCCGGGACCAGCGCCGCGAAGCCGAGGGCTAATGTGAGTTTTGCCCAAAGAAGTCGTTTTGCTTTCCGATCAGCCTCAAGCAGTTTGCTCATCCCTTATAATGTACACGTTTTCCTACCGAAGGAACACATTCGGCGGGAATTGGTCTTATAATATTAAAAGGGAGTGTAGGCATGGATTGGACTGCGGCATTTCCTCTTGATTTGAATACTCAGGGCGGTCTTCTGGATCGCTCTGAAGGGGAACTGTGCCCTGATACCGAGGATGTGCTGAGATTCCAGGCCGGGCAAGAAGAGGCCTTCGAATGCCTGGTACGCCGTCACGAGGCCGAGGTCTATCGTACCGCGTTCCGCTTCCTGCAGGATGAAGAAGACGCGCTGGAGGCCTCCCAGGAAGCATTCCTGCGCGCTTACCGGGGACTCGGCGCCTTCCGGGGGGATTCAAATTTCAAAACATGGTTGACGGCCATCGCGCTGAATGTGTGCCGCAACAAGGTGGCCAGCGCGGGTGAAAAGCTTCGCAGGCGGTCTTTTTCCATTCAGGCCTCACGGGACGAGGACGGGAGGGAAATGGACTATCCCGTCAGCGACACCCAGCCGACTCCGGACGTCATTCTGATGCGAGGCGAACTTCAGAAATTGATCCAAACAGCCATAAGTAAACTTTCCCACCAACATGCCGAGATTCTGATTCTTCGAGAGATGCAAGGACTTGATTATAAAGAGGTTGCGGAGATTCTCTGCTGTCCCGTAGGAACGGTAAAATCGCGCCTTCGTCGCGCGAGGCAGGCTCTGAGAGAAGCCGTGGAGGGAATGTGGCCATGACCTGTAAAGACTTTCTCCACCTTCTCGATGCCAATGCAGACCTGTTCGGTCACGACATGGCCGATCATTTGAAAGCCTGCTCCTCGTGCAGGCAGGCGCTCTATCGGTGGCAGTCGGTATCCAGCGAAATGCGGAACATGAGGCAGGACGTCCGGATCCCCGCGCATCTGCACAGCAGGATCATGGGCACCGTTCGAGCGGCCGGCCCGCCGCCGCTGAAACGCCGGTCTCGTTCGGCCGCCGTGCTGGCCTGGTGGCCCGTAAGGGCGGCCGCCGCAGCCCTCCTGGTGGCCTTCGGCGTATTCGGACTCTCTCAGATGTGGTCTTCAGGGCATGGCGAGGACGCAGCGTTTTCGGCGGGGCAGGCGCCGTCTACGGTGTACGGCACCGTGATCCATGCGGGCGGCGGCGGGAGTGCGGCTTCGGCCGTGGCTGCAACAGGTAAGAGTCTCCCCGTCGGGACGCGGCTCGTGGTGATTCCGGTTCGAGTCGACTGCAGCCTTTTCAAGCTGGAGAGCGGCGACGAACTCATTTTGCTCAGGATCCCGGAAAGCGTGGCCCCGCCGCCCGGAACACCCTGTACAGTGCTCGTACACAAGAACGGCAAGATCTCGGTCATGAACGGGGACGGCCGGTGGTTGGAGAGCAGAGGACGGTATTTTAATACAACCATCAAGTCTCTTGACCTGGGTCCGGGACGATACCAGTTTGGCCGGGCGGCTACTTCGTGAGCCGGTGATAGATCCCCCCGCAGAAAAATCCCTGCAGGGCTTCAGCGGGACTTGCGGAACACTTCAAGCACACCATCCAGGTGCGCGATCTGGGACAAAATCTGATTGAGGTGGGAGCGGTCGCGGATCCCAAGCGTCAGTTTTACCCGGCCCTCTCCAGAACTCGATACGGTCCCGTCGATATGCCTGATGCGGGCCTTACTTTCCGTGACAACATGGGTAATAGCAGCCACCATCCCGGGTCTATCCTCGGTCCGAAGAACGATTGGAACTTCATGAATGCTGTTGCTGTCGCTCGAAAGCTCCCACGTGACGGGAATAACCCTGTCCGGATTATAAGTCAGCCGTTTCATATTCGGACAGTCCGTCCGGTGCACGACCAGGCCCTTGCCCCGGCTGATAAATCCCACGATGTCGTCTCCACGTATGGGCTTACAGCACTTCGCAAGCGTCGTCAAGAAGTCGGTCGCCCCCCTGACGACCACAGGAGCGCCTTCGGCCCTCATGCCGGTTTCTTGTGCGGGCGGCGGCGGGGAATCTTCGCCGCTCAGGAATCTTCTGGCAACCGTTCGGGCCGAGAGCTTGCCGTACCCTATTTCGGCCATGAGGGCGTCCATATCAGACACGGAGACTTTCTTGAGGACGTCCGCCGCCGCTCCGGATTCCTGGGCGTCCTTCAGGTTGATCTTCAGACGTTTGCATTCTCGATCCAGGAGGGACTTGCCGATCTCCACCGCGCGTTTCTTTTCCTGGGCGTTCAACCACGCCTTGATCTTGTTGAGAGCCCTTCCGGTTACGGCGTACTTTAACCAGTCGCGTGAAGGCTTTCCGGACGGGCTCGTCATGATTTCCACCATATCCCCGCTTGTAAGGGGCGTCTTCAGGGGAACCAGCTTGTTGTTGATCTTTGCACCGATGCACTGCTGGCCCACCTCAGTATGGATGGCGTAAGCGAAGTCCAGCGGTGTGGCCCCCCTTGGAAAGGACATGACCTTTCCCTTCGGTGTGAAAACATAGACCTCATTCGGATAGAGATCGATGCGCAGGTTCTGCACGAATTCGCCCGCTGAGTTGCTGCTCTGGCGGAGTTCCATGACTTGGCGAAGCCAAGCCATCGTGGAGTCCTCATCTTCCTTGGTCAGACGGCCTTCCTTGTAACGCCAGTGAGCGGCGAGACCGTTTTCAGCCTCGGCGTGCATCTGCCAGGTCCGGATCTGAACTTCGATCGGTTGTCCGTTGGACGCAATAACAGAGGTGTGCAGCGACCGGTAATGGTTCTCCTTGGGAATGGCGATATAGTCTTTGAAGCGGCCAGGAATCGGTTTCCACATGCTGTGGATGCCGCCCAGGACGGCGTAGCAGTCGCGCACGCTGTTCACCAGGATCCGGAAGGCCATATAGTCATAGACTTCCTCCACATTAATGCCTTGGCGCTCGAGCTTTTTATAAATACTGTAGAGATGCTTGATGCGGCTCTGCACCTCGCCCTTGATCTTGAGATCTTTGAGCACTTTCAGGAGGTTGCTGCGCGTGTCCTCTAAAAAGTCCTCACTGTACGTTCGTTTTTCCTGAAGCGCCTGGGAAACGCTGGCGTACTCCGCGGGCATGGCGTAACGGAAGCTCAATTCCTCCAGCTCATTCTTGAGCTTTCCCAAACCCAGGCGATATGCGATCGGCGCGTAGATTTCCAGGGTCTCCCTCGCCTTCTCGGGCCGGCGGTCTTTCGGCAGGGCGTCCAGCGTCCGCATGTTGTGGAGGCGGTCCGCAAGTTTGACCAGGATGACCCGGATGTCGTCCACCATGGCGAGAATAAGCTTCCGAAGGGTCGCCCACTGGGGCGATTCCTCCGGCGCTCCTCCCGCCGAAGGGACCTTTTCCTCGATCTTGGTGACTGCGTCTACGATGTGGGCGACTTCATCTCCAAAATGATTTTGGATCGCCGAAAGCGGTACGCCGTGATTATCCTCGATCACATCGTGTAGCAGGCCCGCCACAATGGCCGTATCATCCGCACGAAGCTCAGCCAGCAGGGCGGCCACGGCCACCGGATGTACGAGATACGGCTCCCCGGAATAGCGTAGCTGGCCTTCGTGGGCGAAGGCCGAATATAAATAGGCTCGCTGGAGTAACTTCTCGTCCGACGAGGGGTTGTAGGACTTTACTTTCTCGATGACATGGTCAATTCGCGGAATCATAGAGGTCCCTTCCTTCAGGTTATCATGATGCCAAAACGTACGCAAGGCAAGGGGTCGAGCGGTGGACCCGCGCGCCGGAGAGGAATCTTCAATCCGGGGGGAGGCTGCCGGCAGCGGCGGCTCTGGTTTGACTCGCCTCACGCAAGCCCGTATGATGGGAATTACAGATGGCCGGAGCCTGGCAAGGATACGGCCACCTTCCAACTTGTTCCATTCGAAGGCCGGAGGGCGGGATTGGACAAGAGATTAATCTGGCGTTCTTTTCTGTACAGTGTGTTCGCCTTTGCTTGTCTCACCATATTGGCCGCCCTGTTTTTCCCCGGGGCTTGGTTTCAATGGCGCATGTGGGCTTTCCTGGGGGCTGCATCCCTGGCCGTGGGTTTTGGCGGCGTTTACTTGGCGGGAAGGCGCCAGGCGCTCTTAAAGGCCCGGCTTGACCGGCTTCTGAATATCGTGGTTTCCGGCAATCTCACGCTGAGTGAAGAAGAGGCCGTGGATCCGCTCGTGGGAGAATTCCCGGGAACGCGCAAGCTCGTTCGCTCTTTTCGAAATCTCATCGGTTACCTGAAGGGCACCAGCGACAACGTATCGCATGTGTCGCAGATCATTGGAGAGAAGACGAAACAGCTTACGGCGGATGCGCAGGAGCAGGTTGAGTCCGTCCAAGAGGCCAATGAATCCATTCGAAAACTTGACGAGGAAATCGCCAAGGTCGTCGCCCAGATGGATACGCTCTCGGGATTCACGGAAACTTCCACCTCTTCCATTCTTCAAATGCGATCCTCTATCGAGGAGGTTGTCGAAGCAACGCACCATCTTTCGGATTTTGTAGACGAAATCGCCCAAGCCATGTACGAGATGGTCAAATCGGTCGATGGGGTGGCGGAAAACGCGGACAGCCTGTCATCTTTCGCCATCGAAAACGCCTCTTCCATGGTTGAGATGGATGCCACAATCAGTCAGATCGAGGAAAATATCCGCGAAACTGAGACCCTTTCGGAGCAGGTAATCACTGTTTCCGACCAAGGAGCCGCCTCGGTAAAAAACACAGTAAGCGGACTGGAAAAGATCGAAATTTCTGTGGGTACGATCTCCGAGGCGGTTGAATCGCTCGGGGTTCGCTCTCAGCAGATCGGCAACATCCTGAAAGTCATTCGCGAGATTGCCGACCAGACGAATCTTCTCGCACTCAATGCCGCCATTATCGCCGCGCAGGCCGGTGAGCACGGCAAGGGCTTCGCCGTGGTCGCGGAAGAAATCCGTGATCTCGCCGAAAGGACGGCGAGTTCCACCTCTGAAGTAGGAGAGATCGTCGGTGCTATCCAGAAGGACGTTTCCGTGGCCGTCAAGGTGGCGCAGGAAGGGAAAGTGCGTGTCCAGGAAGGCGTCAAGCTGGGCCGCACGGCCGAAACTGCCCTCCAAAATATCAGCAAGCAGATCAATATGGCAGGCAACAGCATCAGTCACATCGCCCGGGCCGCCGCCGAACAGGCGAAGGGAAGCAGCCAGGTTACGGAAGCCATTGAAGAGATGACCAAGCGCATCGAATTTATCTCGGTGGCGACAAGGGAACAGGTGCAGGCGGGGAGAAACATCTCCAAAAAGACTGAAACCATGAAGGAGTTGACCTCTTCGGTCGATTCTGCCATGCAGGAACAGGCCGTCGGCAGCGACGGAATCAGCCGGGGCATGGAGAAACTTCGTGAAGCGGTGGGAGCCATTCAACACGCCCTCCTCGGCATGTCGCAGGCCGGTCGCCAGATGGTGAAGAGCGTTGACGTGATCGGTGGGGCATCGGGGCAGACTCTCGGCAGCTCCCGTGATCTCTCCAATACTGCCGCAAATCTTCGACAGGACGCCCTGCTGCTCGCGGAAGAGCTCCTCCGATTCAAACTGCCGCAGCCGAAGCGGGGCGGGGAACTGAGGCTGGGTTACACCTCCTACGGCTACAACCTGGATCCCGCGTATGCCACGAATGTGCGAGACGGAGAACTCGTTTTCAATATTCACGAGGGTCTGGTCAAGTTCGACTACGGCACAAAGGTCGCGCCCGCCCTCGCGGAGACATGGAACGTCAGCGCAGACGGCCGTGTGTATACCTTCCGGCTTAGAAAGCAGGCCAAATTTCACAATGGGAAGCATGTGACCGCCCAGGATGTGATCTTTGCGTGGCACCGCTGCATGTCTCCCGTACTGGACAACACGGGCAAGTGGTTCTTGAACTGGGTGGAAGGTGTGGAAGCTTTCAAGGAGGGAGCGGCGGATTCCATCGCGGGGTTGAAGACCCCGGATGATAGTACGGTGGAAGTGACATTGCGTGAACCTCTCGCCTTTTTCCTTTATATGCTGGCTGCCCCTGAGGCCTCCATCGTCCCCAGAGAGGCTGTCGACGAGAACACCTTGAGGCTGATGAAGCCCATTGGGGTTGGTCCGTACCGGGTTGCTGAATCCGCCCCCCGCTCAGTCACCTTGCAGCGTTTCGAAGAATATTATGACCCCGACGAAGGGTACGTGGACCGGCTGGTTTTCGACTATGACTCGCCAACCTCCGATGAATTAAAAGCGAAGTTGAAATCCGGCCGGATTCACTTGGTTCCCGCCATGGCCCCGGATTCCCTCGAAGAATTGCTTGAAGACCCCGAGTGGCGGAATCTCACTGAGAGCACGATTCTTCTTAACACATCTCTGGTCGCCGTTCGCTGCGACCTCGACCCCCTCTCCAGTCGTGAGGTGAGGCAGGCGCTCAATTACGCGGTGGACAAAGAATTCCTTGTCTCCCGGTATCCTCATTCCAGTCCCAAACCTGCCCGTGGAATTCTTCCTCCCGGTATTCTGGGGCACAATCCTTCCAGGAGCGGATATCCCTACGATCCCGACAAGGCGAGATGGCTGCTTCAAAGGGCCGGCCTTGCCAGCGGCTTCTCTCTGCACGTTCCCACCGACACGAGCCGTGTCAACCAGCAGCGTGAATTTGAACTGATCGTGGACATGCTGGCAAAGGTTGGCGTTCGTATTGAAATTGAACCCCTGAAGCATGAAGAATTTTTGACGCGGAGTCATCACGAGGGGCGGCCGCCTCTTTACCAGACAGGGTGGTTCGCTGACTATCCCGATCCCGACAATTTTATCTACGTTCTGTTCAACAGTAAGGCCGGCGATGTGCTCAGTCTCAGCTACTCCAACCCTGAGGTCGACAGCCTTTCGGAACGCGCCAGAAGCAGCCTCGATATCAGCGAACGTATCGAGCTTTACCGCAAAACTGAGGACATCCTTGTGGAAGAAGCGCCCTTTATTCTTCTGTATCATGGCATGGGCGTCGTGCCGCACCGAAAAGAAGTCATGGGGCTTCGCTTGTCCATGACGCCTCCAGTCTTGAGACCGGGAGACGTCTGGTTCAGTCAAGGAAGTTGAAGGTTAACAGGGCATCAGGATTGACGTAAATGCTCAAGTTGTTGGAGTTCGGGTTGAGCGGCGTCAGAAAGAATCCGTGAT
>JARRNO010000062.1:0-15821 GCA_037384885.1 Acidobacteriota bacterium | reverse complement strand
CCGACCACCGGCGCCCGCCGGCCTCGAATCAGCACATGGCCCAGGTTGCTGAGATTACGGGCAAACCCGTTGAAGTAACCGACCGGAACGGAGGCAATCTTGCGAGCACGGGTCGTCTGGTAGGACGTTCCGTATCCTACGAATTCTCCAGGCCGGACGTCCTTCACGCTCATGACCCGGCTCTTCCATGAAATCACTCGCTTCAGCGGGTCCATGTTTCTGCCGTTTTCCGGGTCCCGGTTCAGGAAGTAGTGCATCTGGGTTTCTTTGCTGGGCCAGAAGCCGTAGTGGGCGATGCCGAAGCGAACCATATCCATGATGGTCTCGGGATAAACCAACGCGGCCGCAGAACACGCCGTATGCTTCATCCGGACATCCACCCCGGCTCGTTCGACCCGCGCGGAAAGCTCATGAAACGCCTTGATCTGGTTCTGGATACGGTAGTAGTTCTGAATGCTCTCCGCTCCCGCATAATGCGTGCAGACTCCTTCCACCACGACATGGTCCGCCGATTTCAGAATCATGTCCACGGCCTGGTCGATCTGGTCGCCCTGCAGTCCCGTCCGGTTGAGGCCGGTCTCCACTTCCACGTGAATTCTCGTCCGGATGCCCAGGCGCTCGGCCATCTTCAGGGCGCACTCGAGGCGGTCGAGTTCGAAGACGAAGAATGAAATCTGGTTCACGATCGCCCATTCCAATTCGTCGTTCTCAATGGCCCCCATAATCATGATATCGCTGGCCCGGGTGAGGCTTTCCAGCGTCTCCAGGGCTTCGCTGGCGCTGAACACCGAAAAATGGCGGACGCCGCACCTCTCCGCGAGGGGCACAAAATGCCGGATGCCGTGGCCGTATGCGTTTCCTTTGATCACAGAGGAGAACTTGGCGTTAGGACTGATGACTTTTTTGAGATACCTGATGTTGTGGCGAAGCGCGGTTTCATTCAACTCGATATGCGACGTATGAAACATGATTCCCCCTCGAGATCAGGAAGCGGACAGGCCCCTTTCAAATGGAGCCGCGTGTTCACCCGGCCGCACTGCCCACCAGAGTGCGGATGAGCGCATCGAACACGCTTGTTCCCACGGGCAGCAGCGCATCAGGGAAGTCGTAGTCCGGGTGGTGCAGCGCCGGCTGTCCCACTCCGGAACCCAGGCCGAACAGGGCGCCGGGGGTCCTTCGCGTAAAATGGCCGAAATCTTCGGACCACGCGAAGGGGATTTCGGGCCGGGAGATTTGGCAGCCGGCTTTCTTCGCCGCATCCTCCACCATCCTGACGCAGTCAGGGTTGTTTACCGTGGAGGGAAATTCTTCGGTCATCTCCGATGACACCTTCAGATCGTAGGCGGAGGCGATTTTCTCGGCAAGAGCCCGGCAAAGCTGCGACAGGCGGTCCAAGACGTCTTGTGAGTGGGCTCTCAAGGTGGCCATCACGGCCCCCATTCCAGGGGAGGTCCCAAAAGCTCTTTCTCCCACCTGGGCATGGATAATGGTGACTTGTGCGGCTTCATGGAGGGCGGTATGGAACTGGGGGACGGCGCTCAGGGTTTGAATCAGGTCCGCGACGGCCAATGCCGGGCTTTTTCCCTGCTGCGGTTCTCCGGCATGGGAAGTTTCCCCCTGGAGCCTGGCGATAAAGCCGCTCGACGCCGATGCGAAAAAGCCGTCCCTTAAGACGACGGTTCCCAGGGGAAAGCCGGGAAGGTTGTGCAGGGCGAAGGCGTAATCGGGCCGGATGGCGTCAAATTTGGGATCCTCGATCACCCTGGCCGCCCCCTGCCCCGTTTCTTCCGCCGGCTGGTACAGCAGGATCACCCTGCCGCGGGCTGGAGGTTCGGCATGAAGCAGGGGGGCCAATCCCGACACCATCGACATATGGCCGTCATGTCCGCATTTGTGGGCAACGCCCGGACGACCGGACCGGTAGGAGGCATCGAGGTCTTCGTGGATGGGCAGCGCATCCAGGTCGCATCGCACCAGCACGGAGGGACCTTTCTCCGCCCCCTCGTACACGGCGGCCAGGCCATGTCCCCCCAGTTCCTCCACGAAGCTGTCCGGCGAATAGCGTTCCAGAAAATTCCGGATTCGTCCGGCCGTTTCTTCTTCATGGTCAGCAAGGTCAGGGTGTTTTCGCGGACCCTCCTCCCTCCATGTTTTCTAACGTATTTTACACCCGATGAAAACCCCTCGCCCATTCCGGCTCCTCCTGAAGAAGCGTTTCGCTTCGATCGACTCGATCCGGCGTATTCTTGCATAACGCCCATGAAAACTATAAGTATGAATAGGTAATCCGGCCGCATTTTTTGCGTGTAAAGCCCCTATGGGCATGCGGCCGTATGAGAGGGATACCCGCCGTCGCGGCGGAGATAGGAGTCGCCATGAAGAAGACCTCGAAGCTGGTTGCTCTCACGGCCGGCGCCGCGTTGCTTGCCATGACCTGCGCATGCGTGGTCGGCCCCCCGGGTGTTGCCGCTGGAGCGACTGTAGCTGTTCCCGGAGGGATGATCTATGTGCAGACTGCTCCCCCGCCCCACCGGTCGTCGTAGTGCCGCCCCCTCCCTCCGCTGGACTGGTATGGATTCCGGGCCGATATTATTGGGAAGGCGGCCGTTATGTCTGGCAGCGGGGACATTATGCCCGGCCGCCGAGGCGCGGCGCCCGCTGGGAAGAAGGGCGATGGCGCAGGGAAGGCAACCGAGGCTGGTACTGGGAACCGGGACGCTGGCAGCATGAAAAGGGGCGCGGACGGGGTCATGACCGCGGGCGAGGGGAAAAAAGAGGACACGAGCGGGACCGGGACTAGCGGGTCCCACCATCCGACAGCAGGACGACCTTCCCGATGGTTTGTCGCGCCTGGAGAAGCCGGTGAGCCTCCGCGGCCGACGTCAGAGGGAGCACGTGCCCCACTTTCGGCTTGATCTCACCTCTCATCCAGGATTCCACCAAACCAGAGACCGCCGGCTCCATGAGATCCCGCCTACCCGCCAGGTGAAAGAGGTTGAAGCCCGAGAGCGTCCGGTTTTCGCCGATCATCTTGAGAGGAGAGACAATAAGCATGTGGCGCAGCCGCCAGAGCGCGGCAAGGCGAAAGACGCGGCCGGGACGCACGGCGGACGCCGCTCCGAACAAGACGTACCGGCCTGCTGGCGCCAGGATTTTCCATCCTCTCGCAAAGGTATTGCCTCCCACCGAATCCATCACCACGTCCACCCCGGAGGGCTCTTCCCTCTTGATGATCCGGCCGAAATTTTCCTCGCGGCAATGAACGATCCGGGCTTCCGGGCAGGCTTCCAAGACGGCGGCGTCCTTCGCCGGGTGTCCCACCGATGCGTAGACGCGCACCCCGGCGGCCCGGCATAGTTGGAGCGCTGCGAGACCAACGCCGCCGGCCGCCGCATGGACGAGAACCGTCTCGCCCTGTTTCACGCCGGCCAGCGAGTGGAGACCGTACCACGCGGTCAGGTACTGGACCGGGAGCGCGGCCGCCGTCACGAAGTCCATATCGTCCGGGATCGGAAAGACGTAGTCCGCCTTCACCACCACTCTGGTCGCGTACCCCCCGAAGGGACAGAAGAGCATGACCCGTCGCCCCGGCGCTGGCTCGCTCACCCCTTCACCCGCTGCCGAGACAGTACCGGCGGCTTCGATTCCGGGAATGAACGGAGGGGGAGGCGCCGCTTCGTACAAGCCAAGCCGGGCGAGAATATCTGCAAAGTTAACTCCGGCGGCGGCCACATCCACCGCAACCTCTCCGGGGGCCGGAGGGCGGTCGGGGAAGACTCCCGGAGCGAGGACACCCGGTGGACCGTGCTTCTTCAGCTGCATGGCCTTCATAGTACCTCCCGTCAAGAGAATCTATCGTTCGGCTCTTTTTTCCAGTATAGCAGGGCGATTGTTCATCCCCTTGCCCCTGCTTGCAGGGCATGCCTATACTAAGGCGGTATCTGGAAAGCTTGTTTTCGGAGAGGGCTCCAACCGAACCGGGAGGTGACGGATGAACTGGACGCGCTTATTCTGGGGCGGGTTGGCCGCCGGAGTGCTTCTGAACGTGATTGATTTTGTCGTGGAGGGGATCTTTCTCGCCCAACGCTATCAGCAGTCTCAGAGTTCAGGGATGTTCCTTCAGAACCCCCGGCTGCCCTTCACTCCTTTATGGATTCTCGGCCTGCTCTGCATCGGCTGGCTGATCGCATGGGTTTACGCCTCGGTCCGCCCCAGGCTCGGCCCCGGACCAAAGACGGCCGTCGTGGTTGGTCTCGTTCTCGGACTTTTGATGCATGTGCCCTACAACTTCCTGATGGCGTGCTGGAGTCCCGTCGGCCGCTTTTTCCCCTTCGTGTGGATGATTACGGGAATCTGCGAGGTGATTCTCGCAACTCTTCTTGCGGGAAGAATCTACCGGGAAAGGGCCCCCGAAGACGCTTGAAGCCCGGGCCGGTGCAACACGTTTCTCCTTTCCTGGTGGGTGAAGTGCCGCCCTTGGGGTGAATTTCAGCGTCAGTGAATTGACCCGGCTTCAACAGGTCTATAAGTATTGCTTAATCACCCGGTCATACATCCCGCATTGCTGGTCCGAGCCACGAAGAGGGGGAGGGGGCCATGAAACGACGGGATTTCCTTCGAGTGACGGCAACGGCGGGGGCGGGATTGACGCTGCCCGGAGGTGTCAGGACGGCGCTGGAAGCCGTTGAAAACACGCGGTTTCGCCACCCGGATCTGGCCGTGGTCAAGGGGGAGTCTCCGGCCAAGATCACCCGGGCGGCGGTCGACGCGCTCGGCGGGATGAAGCGCTTTATCAGCCGGGGCGACATTGTCGTGGTCAAGCCGAACATCGGGTGGGACCGTACACCCGAACAGGGGGCCAACACGAATCCGGAGGTGGTGGCGGCCCTCGTCCGGATGTGCTTCGAAGCCGGCGCCAAGACCGTGAAGGTTTTCGACCGCCCCTGCAACGACCCCAGGCGATGCTACGTCCAGAGCGGCATTGCGGAAGCCGCCCGCGCACAGGGAGCGGACGTGTCGTTTATCAACGACCGAAAATTCAAAGACACCGCTATTCACGGAGAAATTCTCAGTTCCTGGCCCCTGTATCGCGACGTCCTCGAAGCCGACAAGATCATCAACGTCCCCATCGCCAAGCACCACGGTCTGGCCGGCTTGACCCTGTCCTTGAAGAACTGGATGGGGGTCATGGGGGGCCGCCGGGGCCGGATTCACCAGCGCATCGACACGTGCCTCGTGGACCTGGCCCTGGTTCTCAAGCCCACGCTGACCGTCCTGGACGCCGTTCGAATCCTTACGGGGAACGGGCCGCAGGGAGGGAGCCTGAAAGATGTGAAGCGTCTCGATACCGTTGTGGCGGGAACGGACCAGGTCGCGATTGACGCTTTCGGCGCCACCTTTTTCGGCATGAAGGGCAGAGACCTGGGATTCGTGCGCGAGGGAGCGCGGCGCGGAATTGGAACCATGGAGCTGTCGAAGCTGGCCATTTCACGAATCGGGGCCTGAGGACCATGCGCCATGCCAGGCGGCTCAGCCAGGCTTTTTTCCTGCTGCTCTTTCTGTTCTTGTTCATAGAGACGGCCGCCAAGGGGGCCGACACCCTCGGATACCCGGTCAAGCTGTTCCTCGATTTCGATCCGCTGCTCTTTCTGGCCACGCTCCTATCCACCCATACCCTCGTCAAAGCCTTCTGGCTCTCTTTGATTGTTTTGGCCGCGACCGCGGTTCTGGGCCGAATGTTCTGCGGCTGGATCTGCCCGCTTGGAACGTTGAATCACATGGTGGGGCTGCTGCGGAAACGCACCTCCAGGCCGCGCACCCCTGACTGGTACCGGGTCAAGTACGTCCTGCTGATCTTCCTCCTGGTTTCCTCCCTGTTCACCATGCAGCTCGCCGGTCTCTTCGATCCGCTGTCCCTCTTGATCCGGTCCCTTTCACTCGGCGTGTACCCCGCTGTCAACCACGGCTTTTACGCGACTTTCGATGCGCTCTATCAGATCGACTCCAGCAGCATTGCTTCCATTGTCGACGGAGGTTACAAATTTCTCCACCGGACCGTCCTGGCCTTTGAACAGCCTTACTTTTACCAGGGCGCCTTCATCACGCTCCTCTTTCTCGGAATTTTGGCTCTGAACCTCGTGGAACCTCGGTGCGCTTCTGGGGTTGGCGTCGCGCTTCGCCCTTCTCAAGCGGTCCGTGCAGGAAGACTGCACCGGCTGCCGCCTGTGCGAGCCCTTCTGCCAAGGGGGGGCACGGCCCTCCGAAGCAGAGGGCTGGCGTCCCACCGAGTGCCTTTACTGCTGGAACTGCGAGGCGACCTGCCCCGAGAGGGACGTCCGGTTCCACTTATCCTGGAAAAGATCTCCGAACGGGGTGGATCTCGGGCGCCGACGGGTTCTGGGCGCCGCTGCAGGAGGGGTGGCGGCGCTCATGATTTTCCGGCCCGTCCCGGCCTTCAAGCCCAGGACCCCGAACCCAAAGCTGATCCGTCCGCCCGGTGCTCTCAAGGAACCGGATTTTCTGGCCGCCTGCGTGAAATGCGGGGAATGCATGAAGGTCTGCATCACTAACGGTCTACAACCGACCCTGCTTGAGGCCGGACTGGAGGGGATCTGGTCGCCTGTGCTCGTTCCGAGACTGGGCTATTGCGAATACCGGTGCACCCTCTGCGGCCAAGTGTGCCCCACCGGCGCCATCCAGCGGCTTTCCCAGGAAGGGAAGGCAAAGGTCAGAATCGGCCTGGCCATGATCGACCAAAGCCGATGCCTGCCGTGGGCTCACAGCGTTCCCTGCATCGTATGCGAGGAGGTCTGCCCGACCCCGAAAAAGGCCGTCTGGTTCGAGGTGGGACGGGTCAAGGCCCGCGATGGACGTACGGTTTCATTGAAAAGACCCCGCGTGGACCTGGATCTCTGCATCGGCTGCGGGATCTGCGAAACAAAATGCCCCGTCCTGGGAACACCCGCCATCGCCGTTACCAGTCTCGGCGAATCCCGCTCGGCGGACAACCAGCTCCTGCTGGGCTGATTTTCCAGGGCTCAGCCCTCCACCGCCTCAGGCGGCTCTTCCTCTTTGTTCCGCGTCCACATCTTCGCCCAGGTGCCCTTCTCGAGGAAGCTTCCGGGAACGTTGGCCTCCATACGCTCGTAGAGGACATACGGTACGGCGAAGGTCAGGATATCGGGGTCGAGATGGGGACGCGCCTGTATATCCATGCCGCCAAGAACCGCCTTCGGGTGCTTGCGCTGCGATTCGACGTAGGGAAGCAGGCAGATGGTCTGGCATCCCGAGGCGAACGGCACCATCACTGCATCGCCGCCGGGCCTGTCGTAGTTGGCCAGGACCGTCAGGGCCGAAATCTGGTCTCCGTTGCCCATGAAAACGATGACGCGGGGGCTCTCCTCTTTAAAATTGACCTTGCGCAGGGGCTTGAGCACGACGTACGGCTCGGGAATATCCTCGCGGGGCAGCATGTCCACGAAATCCCGGGCCAGCTCGGGGCTTTTGAAGAACCCGAGGCCTTCCTGTTTGCCCGGCGAGCCGGTGGACAGGAAACGCTCCACGTCGTGCCCCTTGTAGGAGTCGCCAAAGCAGAGGCCCACCTGGCCTCCCATACAGGCGATGGTTTTGCGGTCAAACACCGCTGTATATCCTCGGGCCGCCACACGCAGCATGGACATGACGCAGCCCCAGCGCTTTTCCTTGAACTGCGCCGCTCCCTGCGGGCGCTGGTAAGTGAACAGCACCGCGACGGGTTCGTAGCGAAGGTTCAGAGATTTGGCGATCAGGCTTTCCATGAGCTTCTCCTCCTGGATAAGAGAAACATTATGTCGCTGCCTGCCGGGTGTGAAGCAAATCCGCCGAGGGGATGGGAAATGGGGCAAATGTCGCAAGCGGGCGTGCCGGAATGGCGTGGGCCTCATCTCAGAGGACGTAGCGCCAGCCGAGACTTTTCAGATGTCCTCGCCTTTCCCTGAAATCCGGCATGCTTCTTTCCACAAGGGCCCAGAAGGCGGAGGAATGGTTGGAGACCCTCAGGTGACAAAGCTCGTGGAGAACGACATAATCTACGATGTCCAGGGGGGCCATCAGGAGCTGCCAATTGAAGGTCAGGTGCTTCGCCTCAGCATTGCAGCTCCCCCAGCGGCTCCGGTTCCGGCGGTAGGATACCCGGGCCGGGGAGGCTCCCGCAGCGGGCGCAAGCCTCTCGATCCGGGTCGGAAAAACCACCCCGGCCCGGCTCAGGAACCACTGAGCCACCAAGCGGTCCGCCTCGGCCTTCCGCACGCCCTCCTCTTGCCGGACCACGTTCAGAAGCAGATCGTCTCCCACCAGCTCGCAGCCGGCCCGCCGTCCCGGATCTGGTCCGATCTTGATCGAGCGCTCCCGTCCCAGAAACAGGATCTTTTCACCGTCGCGGAAGGTCCGGGAAGGACGGCTCGCTGCAGTTCTGTGCGCCGCTTCCACCTTGGCCGCCGCCCACTGCCTTTTCGTCTCAAAAAAACGTCTGGCGCTCGAGAGCGGAAGCCCGGCCGGAATACGGACGACCACGGAACCGTCCGGATACACCTGGACGCAGACGGTTCTGCGCCTCACGCTGCTGACCACGGCAACCGGAACCCGCCTTCCATTGACCACCAGAGCGGTCAGAATTCCGCTCCCTTGCATGCATCCCTCCGAAGGGAAGGGAGTATACCAAAGTGCGGGATTCATTGTACGGGACAGAAATTCGCGGCGCCGTCAGCGCGTTGTCATTCATTGAGAGGGGATTGTGTATTAAAATAGATGATTGAAGCAATTGAAACCCCGGCGACGGAATGTTCCGGTGATGGCTGATGTGAAAGGGGATCCACGTTGCAGAAAATCAAGCTGAAGGATCAGACGACTCTCTCAAAATGGTCCATAGACGAAGCGCGGGAGCTCTACAACGTCGCCGAATGGGGACAGGGCTTCTTTGACATCAACCCGAAGGGCAACATGATGGTTCTTCCCGACAAGAACCGGCAGAAGTACCTGGATATCAAGGAATTCGTGGACAGCCTCCGGCTTCGGGATCTCGACCCGCCCCTTCTCATCCGCTTTACGGACATTCTGAAAAAGCGCATCGAGGAAATTCAGAGCGCCTTCCAGAAGGCCATCGAGACGTACAACTACCGGGGCAAGTACCACGGCGTCTATCCCGTCAAAGTTAACCAGAACCGGCAGGTGGTCGAGGACATCGTGGACTTCGGACAACCGTTCGACTTCGGGCTGGAAGCCGGAACGAAGGCCGAGCTTCTCATCGTCCTTGCCAGCCAAGAAAACCTCAACGCCCCGATTATCTGCAACGGGTACAAGGACGACGAATTCATCGAAATCGCCCTCTGGGCGACCAAGATGGGCCGCAAGACGATCATCGTGGTGGAAAAACCCTCCGAGCTTCCCATAGTGATCCGCTGGTCCAAAAAGCTGAAAGTGCGCCCCTACATCGGGATTCGCGCCAAGCTGGCCACCCGGGGCCGCGGCAAATGGGAGAGTTCAGGGGGCGACAAGTCCAAATTCGGTCTATTCCCTTCGGAAATCCTGGAAGCCATCGAGCAGCTGAAGGATGCTCGCATGGAGGACTGTCTCCAGCTCCTTCATTTCCATCTGGGCTCGCAGATCACCTCCATCCAGAGCATCAAGGACGCCATGCGCGAAAGCAGCCGCATTTTCGCCGAACTGGTTCGCCTTGGGATCAAGGTCCGTTACTTCGACGTGGGCGGAGGGCTTGCCGTGGACTACGACGGGAGCAAGACCAACTTCTCCTCGAGCGCCAACTACACGATTGAAGAATACGCCAGCGACGTCGTTTCGGCGTTGGCCGAAATCTGCGAGGAACTGAACATCCCCCACCCCAACATCATCTCGGAAAGCGGCCGCGCCCTGGTGGCCTACCATTCGGTCCTGGTTTTCAACATCCTGGGAACCAGTGAGCTGATTGATGAGTCCAAGCCGCTGGAGATTCCCGACGACGCGCCCGAATCCGTGACTTCGCTCAACGACGTTTTAAAAAAGCTCTCGGTCAAGAATTTCCAGGAATCCTACCACGACGCCATTCAGATCCGCGATGAAACCCTGACCCTTTTCAACGTCGGCATGATGTCGCTGCCGCATCGCGCCCTGGTGGAGAAGATGTTCTGGCTCATCTGCCACCGCATCGCCAAGATCATCCACGGGCTGGATTACGTCCCGGACGAACTGGAAAACCTGGACCGATTCATTTCCGACACCTACTACGGCAACCTCTCTGTTTTTCAGAGCCTTCCCGACCACTGGGCCGTCAAGCAGCTCTTTCCCATCTGCCCCATCCACAAGTTGAACCAGCAACCGTCCCGCAAGGCCACGCTGGCCGACATCACGTGCGATTCGGACGGCAAGGTGGACCAGTTCATCGACCTGCATGACGTCCGCAACACCATCGACCTCCACGAATTCAACGGGAAGGACCCATACTACCTGGGGGTCTTTCTTGTCGGAGCGTACCAGGAGGCGCTGGGCGACCTGCACAACCTCTTCGGTGACACCAACACGGTCCATGTCAGCATTACGGGACGCAACAAGTACCGCATCGACAAAACCATCGAGGGCGACCGCGTGCGCGACGTTCTCGGCTACATGCAGTACCAGAAGCGGGACGTCATGAATTCAATCCGCAAGGTGGTGGAGCAGAGCATTGAAGAAAAGCGGATCACCATCAAGGAGTCCGCGAGGATCAAGAAGTTTCTGGAAGAAGGGCTGGAAGGTTATACCTACCTGGAGTAACCAGCCCGCCGCCGGGCGGCTCCCCGTTACTCGGAAAAGGCCAGATACCCCGGAATGAGGATATTCACGACCGGGATGATCGTGAGGATGCCGATCCAGCCCGGCTTGCCCCGCCGTTCGGCGATGGCGACCCAGATCAGAACGCCGAAGATAATGTTGATCAGGGGGATGAAAAACATGATGATCCACCAGAGCCCCTTGTCGCCCGCCCGGACCACCACCCACAGATTGATGATGGGAATCCAGGCCAGCCAGGCGTTGGGCACGCCCGTCTTGTTTCCAATGACGTGCAGGCACAGCGAAAGATACAGATAGAGAAAGAACCAGACCGAACAGGCTCCGCCGCCGATCAGGTAATTCAAGGTCGAATAGTCGTGCATCCTCCAGCTCCTTAAAGAAAGATCATTGCGGTCCTGCGACGAGTATACACGGGACGCCGGACCTCACTTGGGTCCCCGTTCCGCATCCTTCCGGATCCTGGACCACGCCCACCAGTCGCGGAGCGGCTCGGGGAGTTCCGGGTCCCGGGCTTGCGCCACCGCGCAAGAAAAGACGTCGAGGCAGCATGGATCCACGCGGCGGCCCTTGAGCCGGCAGAGCCGCCGGTACAGATCGGCCGGCTCGCACTTTGCCAGCGCTTCCACCGAATGGACCCCCAGGGCGCCCAGATCCTGCATGGTGGCGGGGCCCACAGATCTCAGCTCTTCGAGTTTTCTTGTCATGAATTCCATCCTCCAGGCTGGAGTTCCACCCACTGCGGCAGCGATGTAAAGATCAGAACGGCCCGGATACGGGTCTCCGGCATACCTGTCAGCCTGTGGGTCATCTCTTTATAGGCCTTCAACTGGGGGTGATATTTCTTGATCTCATCAGCGATCCACCGGCCTGAGTCGGAGGACGGGCGCCCGGTCTTGAAATCCACCAGAAACGCTTCTTCCTCTAAACGAAGGAAGAGGTCCACGCGCCCAACCCGGAGACGCTTTCCGCCGTCGTGATCTTCCAGCCCCCATTCCGGTCGAACCTGAACCGCCTTGCGCCGGGCCTCTACCAACTCGGGAAGCTCCCAGACCCGCCGGGCCTCCTCCAAAAGATCCGCGGCCAGATCTTCGGCCCTGGATAAATCGACGCCCTCGGCGCCCAGTGCCGATGCCACCGGCCCGGCACCTGGAAGCGCGCCGTCGCGGGCCAACGTTTCCAAAAGCCTGTGGAGCACCACCCCCCGAACGCGTGCATCGGGGTCCTGCTCTTCTTCGCCGGGCCTGACCGGCACGGCCGTCTCCTCTGCCAGGCGGCTTGGGCTGCTTATTTCATAGGGGACGGGTTCGGGATCGAAGGGAACGACGGCTCCAGTCTCTTCAGCGAATGCGGGAGGACGCACGGGCACCCTTGGGATTTCCGGGTCAAGAACCGCCGCCGCAGACAGACCTTCAAAGATCCCATCCCGGTCCAACTCGTAAAGAAAGGCGGCCGGTGAAGGATGGTTCCCACCCGTCGAGGGTCCCTGCTTGTTGAAAGGCAGGAGACCCGTGAGAGTCAGCCCTTCCCGCGCCCTCGTCGCCGCCACGTAAAATCTCCTGAGCGCTTCGGCCCGCTGCCGCCTGAAGTCGAGTTCGCTCAGCAGAAAACCCGCCAGCGACTCCTTCCGGGTTCGGCGGTCTTTTGCCGATGCGACGAGAAGTTTCCGGGACGTTCCGGGTATGCAGTCCATGAGGAAGGGCGGCAGTTTAAGACCGCCCCTTCTTCTCACCTTTCGGTCAAGGTTCACGGCGAATACGTGGTCGAATTCCAGGCCCTTGGCCTTGTGGACCGTCATCAGGGATACCTTCGAGAAGGCCCCGCGCGGATCGGGCGGGGTGAAGGCCGCTGACAGTTCTCTTCCGAGCCGGAGGACGGCGTCCTCTGCCGGAAGGCCCGAGCAGCGGCGGAGCGTTTCGAAAAAAGCGAGACAGTTTGCTACGCCGCTTTCGCGGTATTGGGAGGCCACCGACTCGGGACCCCCGAGTATCTCCCAGAGATGCTGGAGCGAAAAATCGTAACGTTCCCTTCCCATATCCGGAACCGAGTTCCTTACGGCCCGGCCAAAGCGTTCCACCTCCGGATCTATTTCACCTCCATTTAAGATCCGTTCCCTCCAGGGGATCTCCGGCGAACTGTCCGCCAGGGATTTCAAGACGCGGTTTCCCACGCGGCACCATGGAGAACGCAGCGCGCCGGCCCAGGCCAGATCGTCGTACGGCCGGACCATCGCCGTAAAGAGGGCCAAAAGATGCCTGACTTCCGGCCGGTCCAGCATGGGGATGCCCTCAGTGATGCGCAGAGGAACTCCCAATTCGTCGAACGCACCGACGAAAAGGCTCAATCGCGTCCGGTCGGGAATGAGAATACCAAGGGTACGATCCGGGAACGAACGATGCAGGAGGGCGGTTCTGGCGGCCACGTAGCGTGCTTCCAGCATTCCGGCCTCGCCCCGGGTTCTGCTTTCTTCTCCGGACCTCCCGTTCTTGTAGGAAAAGAGCGCGATCGTGGTTCCGGGCGGCTCGCTCAAGGGCTCTCTGACAGCCTTTGCAGGAACAAAGTCCACCTCGTCGTAGGCCCTGTCAGGGTTGGCCATCAGGCGGCCGAACACCTCGTTGGAAAATTTCAGAAGGTGGGGCCGTGAACGGAAATTAGCCTCCAGCCTCAGGTTCTCCAGCCGCAAGTCCGCTTCGCCGCTTCGCGTCAAGCCTCGCTTCTTGAGACCTTCGAAAAGACTCACCTCGGCCCTGCGGAACCGGTAGATGGACTGTTTCGGATCTCCCACCACAAAGAGGGTGCGCCCGTCTCCCGGCTCCCAACCCGATGCGAGGGCGCTGAGGATGTTCAACTGGGTGTCGTTCATGTCCTGGGCTTCATCCACGAGCATGTGCTGCAGGTGTTCATGATAGAAGATCAGGCTCTCTCCCGGCCTGTCGGAATGGTTCAACGCCCTGAGAGCCGCAAGCTCCAGTTCCTGGAAATCGACGCCGCGCCTTCTCATGGCGCCTGCCAATCGCTCCAGGGCCTCGCCGGCCAGAAGAAGCATGTCCGTCAGAGCCTCCCGGCCCACGTTGTCCCCGGCCGGGTCGGGCCACTTTTTCACGAAAGCCAGGTCCTTGGCCTTTTCGGGGGGAAGATTCTGAAGAAACAGCCCTTCTTCCGTCTTGTTGAACCCCGGCGGGAAAAGAGAACGGGGGAAGATCTTCCTGGGGGTCCCCGTGCCCGTGACCAGAACCTCCGCAGCCGCTTTCCAGCTCGCCAGGTCCTTAAGCCCCGACCCAGGAACCGCAAAGGGCATGGCGCCTGCTTCAGGAGATTGTCCCCCCTGCAGCGAACGAACGATCCCCTCCCATTGTGCGGCGTGATTCTGGAAGAACGATGAAAGCGGTGCCAGCAGATGATCTGCAAAAGCAGCCAACCGCCTTTCCATTTCTTCCGGCGCTCCGGGGCCTGCAAGGTAGGCTCCGAGAGGGACGAGCCTGTCCCGGCGCTCCAAAAGGCTTTTCAGCTGGCCCCTCAATGCGGAGAGATTATTGTCCGCCGCCGCCAGCCGGCGTGTAAAGGCTTCGGCGACGGGGCCGCGTTCCTTTCCCGAAGACAGCGGCGTCACGAGGGCATCCAAGACCTCCTCCAAGAGCGCCTCTTGCGACAGCTCGTCCAAAAGGTCCAGCCCCGGTGGAAGGCCGGCCTCCAGCGGCCAAGCGCGAAGCAGCGAGGCACAGAAGCCGTGGAAGGTGCTCACGAGGAATGCGTCGGGACTTTCGAGGAGCGCGGCGCGTTCGGGATGAGCATCCAGGGCATTCCGGGCCAAGCACAGGAGGCGGTCGTTCCAGGGGTTGTCACCGTCGAGAGGCGTCCCCTTGCGCGCCGCTTTCAGTGTCTGGGTGATCCGCGTCGTCATTTCCGCCGCGGCTTTTCTCGTAAACGTGACGGCAAGGATTTGCCGGGGGTGGGCCACCTCCGCCAGCAGCGCCAGAAAGCGGGCCGTGAGCAGGGCCGTTTTGCCCGAACCTGCCGGCGCATCGAGGATGAAGCTGCCCGTGGCCTGCAGGGCTCGTTCACGTCTTTCAAGATCTGGAGCCGCTGGCGTCATGAGTCGCTCCCGCTTTCGTCCAGGCCGGCCCCGGCGTTGGCGGGGTCGTCGAAATATCCGCACAGATTGAAGAAGGAGCAATAACGGCAGGCGCTCTTGTCTCTGTCGTTGATTCCGGTGGGTTTGGGTGTGGGCCGCGCGGGGAAGGCGCCGGAACGCGCCGGCAAAAGCCGCTCGGCCAGGAGAGATTCCCACCGGTCGAGGAACTCGTTCCAGCCGCCACCGGGCTTCAGGGATTCCACTTTGATTTTGTCGGGGTCCTTTAGGGAGATGTATCCCCCGGAAAGGGGCCGGCCGGCGGCGTCAAACCCCTCGACGGCGCCGCGACGAAGCGCATCAAGATAAGCCGGGACCTGTAGCTCGGTCAAGGCGGTTTCCACTTCTTCGGAGCCGGGCGGTTCGCCGGTCTTGTAATCCCAGACCGCGACACCTCCCTGGTGGCTGCAATCCACCCGGTCGATTCTTCCCTTCAGGCTCAAGCCTCCCACCTGCAGCCCCGCGAAGGACAATTCGGCGGCCGCAAAGGACCATCCATCCCGGGCGCGCAGCCTTTCCTGTTCCAGCCAGCTGATCAGAATGCCCTCTCCGGGCGCTTCACCCAGAAGGCGGAGGTGCTCCGCACGGCGCGGAGGGGAATCGGGAAGCTCGGCGAGGACTATGTCCACCACCCGGCGAAGCCAGCGCTGCGCGGCGGCGCCGTCCCCGGGCCAATCAGGCGCGTTGTCTGCCAATCCTTCCGCAAAAAGTTTGAGCGCCTTGTGAATGAGACTCCCTCGCCGGGCCGGGTCGAGCCCGGGGGCTGGAAACTCCAACGGCTCAAGCCCCAGCACGTCGCCGGCGAAAAACTGATAGGGACAGGCGGTGAGGTGCTGAAGACGGGTCACGCTCCAGCTGCCGGACAAGCCTTCCTCAAGCTTTTCTTCCTCGGCAG
>JARRNO010000061.1:0-9800 GCA_037384885.1 Acidobacteriota bacterium | reverse complement strand
TTCGGCGACCGGATAGCCGAGCTGCGTGGCGATGAGCCCGAAGCCGACCACTGCGGAGCTCGCGATGTCCGTGGAAAAGTGCAGTGCGTCGGCTTCGAGCGCCGGGCTGTGATACTTCCGGGCGGCGCGATAGAGCAGCCGGCTGCGTGTGAAGTCCAGGACGATGGCGGTGACGACCACAAGGTAGCTCCACACGTTGACGTCCACGTGCACTTCCTTGAAGAAGAGCCGTTTGACCGCCTCGTAGATGATCCAGACGCACGTCAGGATCAATAGTAGCGTTTCCGCCAGCGCGGAGAGGTTCTCTATTTTCTTGTGTCCGTAGGGATGATCGGCGTCAGGCGGCGTGTCGGACACGCTGACGCTGAACCACGTCAGAATGGCCGCCAGGAGATCCAGCCCCGAATGCGCCGCTTCGGACAACAGACCGAGGCTCCCCGTGAGAAGCCCGACGACCAGCTTGAAGAGGGTCAGAAAGACGGCCACCCCGACAGAAGTCGCGGCGACTCGGATTTTTTCGTTTTTCTTCAAGCGGGATCCCCTTTGAGCGAGGCCATTTTAGCAAAGTCCGGCCGGGCCCGCCAAGAATTTCAGTCCTATTCTACGCCGCGGCCGGCCGGAATGTTACGAATCGTAACTCCATTGGGACATGGCAGGCCCGCCCCATCTCTCCGTCGCCATTTACTTCCTGTGTTATCAGCATATTAGGACTCTTGCCCGAATGGACTACAGTTTGCAGATATCTCTTCGGAGGTGAAACATGGGCCGACTGTGTCCAGTCTGCGGCGAGCAGATTCAGGAGGGGGATCAGGCGCTGGAGCTGGCCTTCGAAGGAGAGAGCCTGAGTTTCTGCAACATGGAATGCCTGCGCCTGTTCAAACAGTTTCCGGATTACTTCACCGGTGAGAAAACGGTGGACGTGGAAATTGAGGACTTTGAACCTCCGGCCCCGGCGCTTCGTGCGCCCGAGCGGGAAGAACGCGGGGGGAAGGAGGAACGTCCGGCCGAAACGTCGTCTCCGGCTGAAAACGGTACGGAAGAGTGATGGCCGCTACGCGGCCGGCTCCAGACGAATGTCGGAAGGGGGCAGCTAAAGATTTGAATTGACTACCTTCGCGGATCATCGGCGCCAGGCGACGCCTCCCACAGCCACCGTCCGATCGATGCCGTAACCCGTGCGGAGTCTGGATCCTTACAGTTCCCCAACCCTCGGGAAAAATCCCGCGAAGGTATGCCCGACAATCTTTTTGCAGCCGTCGGCCGTCAACCGTTGGCCGTCGCGCCGAGTCTCGAGGCGCAAGCAACAGCCGCCACACGGCGCGAAGCGCATCCTCCGGCGTCTTCCCTCTACCCTTTTCCCTCTTCCTGGCCGCAAGGCGGCCATTGGCGCGAAGCGCCCCACCGCATCACCCTTCCTTCGAGAGGGTCGAAAGCATGGTGAGCGCCTGCGAAACCTTGCCGGACTTGAGGTGGTCATAGAGCACCCAGGCCCAGAGATGGTGGGGACCGGCCGCTTCCAGCTTGACCGCCGGCTTGCCCACGGCGGCGTTTTCGAGAGGCGACGGCCAGCTGTGGGCGGCGGCCACGCTCAATGAGTCATTCTTTCTGAGCTGGTTTGCGGCCCCCTTCGCCGCAGCTCCGGCGTCCCCCTCCAATTCGATCAGCACCGACAAGGCGGCGCAGTGGAATATCGGGAAGCGGAACACGATACGGCCCGATTCGCCCTTGAATTCCGCCAACGACTCGAGATCAGCTGAAAACCGCCGGAGGGCCTGCGCATCGGGAGGAACGGGGAAAAAATTGAAGGCCATCTGGCGCCCGAAAACCGCCGTGTCGACTTGTTTGAAGTTGAGGACACCGGTCGATTGCTGGAAGAGTTCCCGCACTCCGGGCTCTCCCAGCGTGGAAGCTGGAAGAAAGCTGTGGCAGTAAAGCGACTTCGGCTGCCACTTCTGAAGGGCTTTCAGCAGGCAAGCGCAGTGATAGGCGTCCGGATCAGCGAGATTCAAAACGGGCCCGAGCTTTGTCAGCGCCGTCTTGGACTGGCCCGGATCCACACAGGTCTTCTCATTCCCGGGGAGGAAGTCAAACACCCAGAAATTGTGCCGGGACGCCCACCCCAGGATGGAGTCACGGGCCTTCTCGTCCGCGGTCAAGAGAAACGCAGCGTAAATCTCTTCAAAACGGGACTCATCCAGCGGAAGAAGAATGCGCGCGTCGTCGTCCTGGACGTTCAATACCGCCATGTCGGTCTCGAGGCCGAAGAAATGGACCTCGTCCTTCTCGAACCCCATTTCATCCATCTGACGGCTGATTTCTTCGGATTCCAGGTTGTCGGCGCCGATGACGGCGGTCAGAAAATTACGTTGTTTCATCAAGCGTTTCCTTCCCGGCCGCCCGGCGGCCCTTCTTTTTCAGTTGTCTGCGCCGTGGGAATATCCGTTCCCATACCCATAGGGCCGGGCCGGAAGCAGCGAAGGTGACCGCCAGGGCCAGAAGCACCGCAGGAGGGTTAAGGAAGATCAGGACCAGGATCAGGGCCATGAGAAAGACCATGATCGAGGGGCGTCGCTGGTGAACGTCCAGGTCTTTGAACGAACGGTACTTGACGCGGCTGACCATGAGGAAGGACAGGGCCACCACGTAGGCGAGCGCCGCTGCCTTCAGCCCAATGGGCAGGCCGTCCGGAAGGTAGGAGAGCGGCAGGACCGCGGCGGCGGCCGCCGCCGGGATGGGCAGGCCGATAAAATACTTCTTGTCCACCACGTGAGCCTGCACATTGAATCGGGCCAGCCTCACGGCGCCGGCCACGGGGAGCAGAAAGGCGAGCAGCCACCCGGTGCGGCCCAGGTCCTTGAACCCCCAGTGGTAAAGGATCAAGGCCGGCGCGATTCCGAACGACATAAAATCCGAAAGGGAGTCCAGTTCCTTGCCGAATTCGCTGGAAGTGCCGGTCATTCGGGCGACCCTTCCGTCCAGCATGTCAAGGACTCCCGCCAGGATCACCATGCTGACCGCCATGGAGAACCGGTGCTTGAACGCCAGCACGACGGCGTAATAGCCCAGGAGCATATTTCCAAGGGAAAACAAGGATGGGAGAATCGCGACGCCCCGTCGCAGGGGCGCTCGTTTTTTCGGGCGCGGCGGTTTCTTCTCGGTCACGGCGACTCCTTCCAGCGGGCCAGGGGGGTTTCGCCCGCCTTCACGCGGTCTCCGACAGAGACGAGGACTTCCGCTCTTGAAGGCGGCCAATAAAAATCAACCCGGGAACCGAAGCGGATCAACCCCAGACGCTGCCCCCGCTCCATCACCGCGCCCTGCACCACGAAGGGAACGATCCTCCGGGCCACAAGACCCGCGATCTGCACGACTGTCACGGGACCGCGCATCGTCTCCAGCGTGTAGCGAAGCTGTTCGTTGTCGAGGGAAGCCTTTTCCTTGGCGGCGTTCATGAAGCGCCCCGGGTTGTATTCCATGCCGACGATCTTCCCTTCCACGGGGCTGCGGTTCACGTGAACGTTGAACACCGACATGAAAACGCTGACGCGCTTCTTCCCATCCAAATCGGCGATCTGGCACACGCGGCCGTCGGCGGCGGATACGATCAGGGTTTCATCCCCGGGGGGCGTGCGATGGGGATCCCGGAAGAAGGCCAGAACGAAGAGACCAACCGCCCAGAAGGGGAGCATCAGCCAGTAATGGGCGGTGACGGTCAACACGGCCGCCAGCACCAATGGGGGGGCGGCGAAGGGCCAGGCTTCTTCTCTGATCGACATCGCATCTCCCAAAACATCATTTTATCTTGAACGCCCGCCGGTTGTCGACCTGAACCGCAGGATCCGGGACCCGTGGAAAGCGAGCCGTCCTTCCCCGCCAAGGCCGTCCCGGGCGAAGCGCTCTGACACCCGTCATTCTTGACAAAAGAGGCTAAATAGGCTAGAATTTTGGACTTGTGCAGCGGGGGTCTTTGAAATGCGGATTCCTTTCCTTGAAATTGCCGAACCCACCCGCTACGAGGACAAGCTGGGGGGGATGGCGCTCCCCCTGGGATACCATTACGAGGCGAAACTGGCGCCGGTTGACCTGGAGTTGATCGCGTCGCCGCTCGAAAGAGGGTGCCGCATCTCCGGGAAGTTTCACTACCGGGTCACCCTGCCTTGCAGCCGTTGCCTGGAACCCGTGGAAATTTCGGGTGATGCGGATTTCAGCTTGAACGTGTATCCCCAGTCACTGGCCCCCAGTGATGAAGATTTGGAAGTCCCGCTGGAAGAGCCGGTGGACGTGTTCGTCAAGGAAGATTATGTGGATTCCAAGGATCTCGTCTCCCAGCAGATGTACCTCGAGATCCCGGAAAAAGCTTTGTGCAGCGAAGATTGCAAGGGGCTTTGCCCCTCCTGCGGAGCCGACTTGAATCACGCCCCCTGCGATTGCCGGATTGCGGCCGATTCGCGCTGGGCGGCGCTGGAAAGTCTGACGCTCACGAAAAAGGAGTAGTTTCAATGCCTAATCCCAGGCGCCGTCATTCCAAGGCCCGACGAGACAAACGCCGTACGCATGACTCCCTGACCGCCCCGAACGTGGTAGCCTGTCCCCGGTGCCACGAAAGTAAGCTCCCCCACAGGGTTTGCCCTTCCTGCGGTTACTACGAAGATCGCGAAGTAATCCAGGTCGAAGAGGTCTAGACCCCCCGATGGCCATTCGCATCGCTCTGGACGCGATGGGCGGAGACCATGCTCCGGCCACCGAAGTCCTGGGAGCCGTGGAGGCTTTCCGCCGTCACGGTGTGCACACGGTTCTTGTGGGCGACAGAGAACGCCTCGAAAGGGAACTCGCACGGCTGAAAGTGACCGAGGGGATCGACGTGGAACACGCCGAAGAGGTGGTGGCCATGGACGATCCTCCGTTGACGCCCATCCGGAAGAAGAAAAAGAGTTCGCTCCGGATTGCGGCGGAGATGGTCAAGGCCGGAAAGGCCCAGGGGCTGGTCACGGCGGGAAATACGGGCGCCGCCATGGCCACGGCGAAGCTCGTCATCGGCGGGCACGAAGCCGTTGAGCGCCCGGCGCTCGCCACGTGGGTTCCCAACCGGAAGGGCGCCTCGCTGCTTCTGGACGTGGGCGCCAACAGCGACTGCAAGCCCCTCCACCTGGAACAGTTCGCCATCATGGGGGCGGTGTACGCCTCCCAGGTCCTCCAGAAGGACCACCCCCGCGTTGCGCTCCTTTCCATCGGCGAAGAAGACATCAAGGGCAACGACCTCACAAAGGAAACCTACAAGCGCCTGTCCACTCACAACATGAACTTCGTCGGCAACGTGGAAGGTCACGACCTTTTCTCCGGCTCGGCGGACGTCATCGTGACGGACGGCTTCACCGGGAACGTCGTTCTCAAAACCGGCGAATCGGTGTACGAATTCATCGGAAACTACCTCCGGGAAGGCTTCCGCTCCACAGCGAGGGCCCGCTTGGGGTATCTTCTTTCTGCACCGGTGTTCAAGGGCCTGAAAGAAAAACTCGACTACGCGGAATACGGAGGCGCGCTCCTCGTGGGGATCAAGGCGGTCACGCTCATTTGCCACGGCCGCTCCAAACCCCGGGCGATCATGAACGCGCTTAAAGTCGCACGCGACTTCTGCGCCTCCGGCCTGAACGACAAAATCGGCGAAGAAATTCGCCAGAGAATGAAGGAACATGGTAATGGCAAAAATTCGGTCGCTTCTTAGCGGTACAGGGCGTGCCGTTCCTGATAATGTTCTGACGAACGAAGACCTTGAAAAGATAGTGGACACCTCGGACGAGTGGATTACCACCCGCACCGGGATCAAGGAACGCCGCATCGCCGGCAAGGACGAATACCTCTCGCTCTACTGTTCGAAGGCCGCCCGGCAGGCTCTCGACATGGCGGGGGTCGCCCCGGAAGAGCTGGACCTCCTTATCATTGCCACGGTTACACCGGACCAGCCCATTCCCTCCACCGCCTGTTTCGTCCAGGACCAGATCGGGGCGAAAAACGCCGCATGTTTTGACATGGCGGCCGGCTGCTCGGGGTTCATCTACGCCCTCTCGGTCGCAGACCAGTTCATCCAGACCGGCAACGCGAAGAAGGTCTTGGTGATCGGCGCCGAACTCCTTTCCAAATTCGTGGACTGGAAGGACCGCTCCACCTGTGTTCTGTTCGCCGACGGCGCCGGCGCCGTCGTCCTGACGGCCGCCGAGGAAGACCGGGGTATTCTTTCCACCGCCATCCATACTGACGGATCGCTGGCCGAGTTCATCACGCTTCCCGGCGGCGGTACGAAAATTCCCGTCAGCCACGAGATGATCGACCAGAACCTGCACACCATCAAGATGAAGGGAAACGAGACCTTCAAACTGGCCGTCCGGTCCCTCGAGAGCGTCTGCCGGGAGGCCATCGACCGCGCGGGCCTGACGCCTCAGGACGTCCGGTGGTTCGTCCCTCACCAGGCCAATGTGCGCATCATCAACGCCGTGGCAAACCGTCTCGGCTGGCCGCCCGAGTCGCTCTACATCAACATCGACCGGACTGGAAACACGTCGGCGGCCTCCATACCCATCGCGCTTGACGAACTGGTCCGGAGCGGGAAGGTCTCCCAAAACGACATCCTGCTCTTCGCCGCCTTCGGCGCCGGTCTGACGTGGGGTTCCGCTCTCGTCAAGTGGTAATACCGGGAGACTTTCCATGAAAGCAGCCGTTGTTTTTCCCGGCCAGGCTTCCCAGTACACGGGTATGGGGAAGGATCTGGCCGATCATTTTCCCGAAGCCGCGGCCGTTTTTGACGAGGCCGACGGCGCCCTGGGTGAAAACTTCCGCGGCCTCCTCTGGGAAGGGCCGGATGAGACGCTGAATCTCACGGCCAACACCCAGCCCGCCGTCCTAACGGTCTCCATCGCCGCCTGGAGGGTGCTGTCCGCCAAGCAGCCCGGCCTGCAGCCCGCATTCACCGCCGGCCATTCCCTCGGCGAATACAGCGCTCACGTGGCCGCCGAAACCCTTTCACTTGCAGATGCCATCCGGACGGTGAGAAAGCGCGGCGCCTTCATGCAGGAAGCGGTTCCCGTAGGTGAAGGTGCCATGGCGGCCCTCATGGGAATGGACGCCCCGGACGTGGAGGCCGTCTGTCGGGATGCGGCTGAAGGGCGCGTTGTTTCTCCCGCCAACGACAACGCACCGGGACAAATCGTCATCGCGGGCCACGCCGACGCCGTCGAACGCGCCGTCGAGCTCGCAAAGTCCAGGGGATGCCGCCGCGCCGTTCTGCTCCCCGTATCCGCCCCCTTTCACAGCAGCCTCATGAAACCGGCGAAGGAAAAGCTCGCCCCCATACTGGACGCCCTGGACTTCAAGGACCCCCGCTGGCCGGTCGTGGCCAACACGGACGTGAAACCCGTCAGGACCGCGCGCGAGGCCAGGGAGAAACTCAAGGCCCAGGTGGATTCTCCGGTCCGCTGGCGGGAAACCCTGCTCTTCCTCCTGGAATCGGGCGTGGACACGCTGGTGGAAGTGGGCCCGGGAAAAGTTCTGCAGGGCCTGGCCAAGCGCGTGAGCCGGGACTGGAAACTGCTTCACGTCGAAGATTCAAAGAGCTTAAACGAAACGCTTGAAGCCTTGCCATAAAGGGGGACGGGATGGGACGACTGGATAACCGAATCGCATTGGTGACAGGAGCTTCCAAGGGCATCGGGCTCTCGGTTTCGGAAAGGCTCGCCCGGGACGGCGCCACGGTGTACGGCGGCGCCCGGAACATGGACAGCCTCCAAGAGGCCGCCGATTTTCTCGCCGGCGAAGGACTCACCTTCCATCCTATTCAGCTCGACATTTCAGACCGCTCATCGTGCGACTCTATCGTGCGCCAGATCCTGGACAAGGAAGGACGCCTGGAGCTCCTGGTCAACAATGCCGGTATCACCCGCGACGGCCTGCTCATGCGGATGAAGCCTTCGGACTGGGAGGACGTCATGAACACCAACCTGACGGGGCTTTTCAACATGACACAGCTCTGCCTCAAGCCCATGATCTCGCAGCGCTTCGGCAGGATCGTCAACATCAGTTCCGTTGTGGGCCTCATGGGCAACGCCGGCCAGGCCAATTACGCGGCCAGCAAAGCCGGTATCATCGGGTTCAGCAAATCGGTGGCCAAGGAGCTGGCGTCCCGCAACATCACCTGCAACGTCGTCGCGCCGGGCTTCGTGGAAACCGAGATGACCGCCGCATTGAACGACAAGCAGCGCGAGGCCATGTTGAGCATCATCCCCATGAAACGCGTCGCTTCCACCCAGGACGTCGCCGCCGCCGCAGGATTTCTGTTGAGCGAAGACGCCGCCTACATCACCGGCCACGTCCTCTCGGTGAACGGCGGCATGTACATGTAGCCCGGCCGTGAAAACATCCTTCCAGCTTCGGTGTTCTCCCGGCGTTTGAATCCCCTCGCTTCGATCCGTATACTTGGAATTGGAGGATCTTGCTTTGACGGGAAACCCCGCCCCGACCCCCGGCTCAGAAGACCGGGTGAAGCTGCTGGGTCTGGACCGCGCCGGGTTTGAAGCCCTGGCCGAAGGACTGGACCTTCAGCCATTCCACATTCAGGAAATGTACCGCTGGGTGTATCAACGCCGCCATCCGGCGCCCGGAGACTGGACCAACCTCCCCAAGGCGGCAAGGGCCGCGCTCCTCATTCGCTCCACCGGCGGGCTTCCCGAATTAGCCGGAAGCCAGCTTGCAGCGGACGGCGCCCGAAAGTTCCTCCTCCGCCTGCACGACGGACAGACCGTGGAATGCGTCTACATTCCCGACGGCGAACGCCGGACCGTATGCGTCTCTTCGCAGGTGGGATGCGCACTCGGATGCCGCTTCTGCCTGACTGGAACGATGGGATTGGCGCGCAACCTGTCAGCGGGAGAGATCCTGGCCCAGTTCTTCATCCTTGAGCGCGAAACCGACCTGCGGGAAAGACCCTACAACGTTGTTTTCATGGGGATGGGTGAACCGCTCGCCAACCGCGGCAACCTGGAAAAGGCCCTCGAAATCATGACCGATCCGAACGGAATGAGCTTCTCGAAAAGGCGCATTACCGTCTCCACGGTCGGCCTCGCCGGCGCACTCGAACAACTGGCGGTCCATCCGGCCTGCCCCCGGCTCGCCATTTCCCTTCACGCAGCCACCGACGATCTGCGTAACCGGCTCATGCCTGTGAACAGGCGGTACCCTCTCGACAGGATCCGCGCCGTCCTCCAGTCCCTTTCGCGCAAAGACCGGGATCCGGTTTCCCTTGAATACATCCTCCTGAAGGACGTGAACGATTCTGCGATCCACGCCCGCGACCTGGCCGCCTTTGCCAGGGGGCTGAAGGTCAAGGTGAACCTGATCCACTTCAACCCGGCCGCCGGCCTCCCCTTCGAGCGCAGCACGGACGAGCGCGCACGGGCCTTTCAGCGGGTTCTCCTCGACGCCCGGATCCGGACGAGCATCCGCAGGAGCCGCGGCCTTGACATCCTGGCCGCCTGCGGCCAGCTGGCCCGGGCGCAATGGCCCGCGGAGGGCCAGGCGCCATGAGGGCCGCGGCCGCCGCCTGCACGATGGTGCTACTGGCCTTCACGCTGGCCGTTCCGGGCCAGGTCCGGGTGGAACGCGACGCCCAGGGACGCATCATCATCACGAACCGGAAGCAGGGTGATGTGAAGGCCCGTTCGCATCGCCCCATCCCGAAGGTCACAACGGCCCAGCAAATCAAGATACGCAAGAAGCTCCGGCGGATCTGCGCGCGGCGGAGGCTTGATTTTCAC
>JARRNO010000060.1:0-11401 GCA_037384885.1 Acidobacteriota bacterium | reverse complement strand
CAAGCTTGCTTGTCGACAGGCGATTCAGCCGGAGCGACAGGGTGCGAAGCGCCCGCGGCCCCGTAGCCGCCGGCAAGCGCGAAGCGCGGCGCGCCCGGCCCCGAAACCTTCCCGGCTCAGAACCCTTTCACGGCCTGCTGTCGAGAACGGCCTGGACGGTCTTGGGGGCCTGCGATCCCGTGAGGCGGAAGACCGCCTCCGGCGGCCGCCCGTCGAAGGACACCGGCGCCTCCTTCACTTCGAAGTCCACGCCCTCCTCCCGGAACAGCCGCGCAATCTCGTCCTTCTGCTCCAGCGCCACCACGAAGTACGGCACTTCCTCCGCCAGCCCTTCCAACCGGATGGGACGTCCGGTCAACACATCGATCATGCCATGCTCCTTCCTCAGGGCACCCCGGCCGGGCATGGCCGGCCCGCTCCCACCGCGATCCGCTTGTCCATCCAGACGCAGTCCAGCACCGTTCCGTCGGGCAGCCGGTGCCCGCTCTTCTCCAGCGCCTGGAACCCGCACCGCACATAGAAGGGCACCGCATTCAACGACGAGGCCAGCACGAGGTGCGGCACGCCCGCCTTCACCGCGGCGTCTTCGAGGGCCGAAAGCAGCCGGCGCCCCACGCCTCTGCGCGCCCGGTCAGGGGCCACGTAAACAGCCTCCACCTCTCCCGTCGCCGTGTCAAGCTTGGCGAATCCCACGATGCGGCTATCCTCCTCGGCCACAAGAAAGGTGCGCGTCTGCATGCCCTCTTGGTAAACAGAGGGCTTAAGGCTCCCCGCCCAGGCCTCCACCTCGCCTGCGGTGTAGTGTTTTCCGCAACCCTGCCGGATGGCGGCGGTGTGGACTTCCCACACGGCCCCGGCCGCTTCCCGCGTCGCCTTTCTGACGTGGATCTTCTTGGCTCCCTCTCCCGGCGGCGAAGGGAACGGGCGGCGGTGTGCCGCCCTCCCGGGTTCATTCTTCCGGACCGCGCCGGCCCCGCCCGTTGACCAGCCTTGCGGGACCCCACTGGAGGGCGACGGCGGCCATGCGGCGCGACAGGCGCATCCGCCATTCGTCAAAGTAAGAGTAGAAGAGCGGGACGACCAGCAGCGTCAGAAAAGTGCCCGCCGTCAGGCCGCCCACGAAGGTCAGCCCCATGGGCGCATAGGGCAGGCCCACGAAGGCCGCCTTGCCGAAGGCCATGGGCAGCAGGCCAAGGATCGTGGTCAGCGCGGTCATGAGGATGGGCCGGAAGCGCTGGCGCGCTGCCTCGCAGATGGCGTCCTGCCGGGCCATGCCTTCCGCCCGGAGCTGGTTGATGCGGTCCACCAGGACGATGGCGTTGTTCACCACCACGCCCGCCAGGAGGATGGTGCCGATGACGGCCATGATGTTGAGCTCGGACTTCATGAGGTACAACAGCCACCACGAGCCCGTGAAGGCCAGGGGAATGGACGTGATGACCACGAAGGGCAGCATGAAGGACTCGAACAGCACGCCCATCAGGAGGAAGACGAAGCAGACCGACAGGGCGAGACCCGCCGCGAAGTCCGCCCCGGTCGTATCGTTGCGCCCCAGCAAGTTCTGGGTTTCAAACGAAACGCCCGGCGGCATCTTCATCCCCTGGAGCACCTTGATGATTCGCTGCCTCAGCTCGTGCTTGTCCTTCAGCGCAGAGCTGATCTTCAAAGCCAGGGAGGTCTTGGCGTTGAAACGCGTGATTTCCTGAAGGATGCGGTGCACGCGAAACGAAGCCACGGAGGCCAGCGGCACGGTCTTGCCGTCCTCGGTGGGAATGGGAAGGTCGCGCACCTGGTCCACGTTTTCGCGGTCGGCCTTCTGCACCTGGATCCGCACCTCCACGTCGTGACCGTGGTAACGGTAGCGCGGAAGCGGATAGCCGCGCACGGCGTAGGCCACCATGCTCGTCAGCACCTGCGGAGAGACGTTGTACTGTTCCAGCGCGGCGCGGTTGAGCTGGAGCCGCACCTCGTCGTTGCCCTCCTCAAGGTCCGTGTCCACCGAAATGACGCCGGGAACGAGCTTGAGCCGCCGGATGACTTCTTCGGACACCTCCATGAGCTGCTGGGTGTCCTCTCCCATCAGGTAGAACTTCATCTCATTCTCGCCCGAACTCATCATCTGGTGCCAGCTCGTGTACTGTTCCACGCCGGGCGCCTTGGGCAATTCCTTCACGAGATGCTCGGCCACATACGGCACTTCCAGGTCGCTCTCGCTCATGTCTTTCAGGTAAACCCGCAGGCTGGCGTGGCGTTTGTGCACCCAGACGCGGTAGAGCCGGATGTCGTACTTGTCGCGAACCTCTTCCAGCTTGTGTTCCACCTTCTTCACAAAATTGTCCGCCTCGTCGAGGCTGAAGGACCCCGGGAAGTTGAAGCCGACCCACACCGTCCGTCCGGAGGCCCGGCCTTCCCCCGTCATGTGGACCTTACTGAAGGGCACGGCGATGGTGACCACCAGAAAGAGCACCAGGACGGTCATGGGGATGGCGCGCCGGTTGAGGATCGCCCGCAGGAGAACCTGGTAGCGGGCGCTCAGCCAGCCGAGCGTGCGGTTGTAGATCCGGTCCATGAAGAGCAGGAACCGGCCGGGTTTTCTCGTGTCCTTGATCACCAGGGACGCCCACAGCGGGATGAAGAGCAGCGAGACCAGCAGCGAGGCGGCCAGGGCGATGGTGATGGGCAGCGCGAGCTGGCCCATGAAGAAGCGAAGCCCGCCGCTGGCGAGCAGCACGGACGGAAGGAAGACCACGATGGTGGTCAGGGTGGACATGACGATAGCCAGCGTCACCTCTCCCGCACCGTGGATCGAAGCCGTGACGGCATCACGCCCCTCCTCCTCGCGGACGCGGCCGATGTTCTCTACGACCACGACGGAGTTGTCCACCAGCATGCCCACCGAGAGCATCAGCCCCATCATGGAGATGATGTTCAGCGACTGGCCCCAGAAGTACATGACGACGACGGTAATGAGCAGGGCCAGGGGAATGGCGAGGGTGATCATGAGGGTCAGCCGGATCCGCCTCAGGAAAAAGAAGAGGAGAATGGCCGCCATGAGGCCGCCCAGCATGCCGTTCTGGAGGAGGAGAGCCAGCGACTCGGTGATGTAATGCGCGTCGTCGTCGAAGCGGATCAGCTTCAAGCCCGGGAAGTCCTTGCCGATTCGGACGAGTTCCTTGTCGATGTCCCGGCACACCGCCACGGTGTTGGAGGCGGACTCTTTATAGATTTCGATGGCGTAGGAGGGCTTTCCGTTCAGGCGGAAGTAGTGCGTGATCTCCGGCACGCCGTACTTGACCGTGGCCACGTCCGAAAGCTTCAACCCGTCGCTGCGGATGGGGATGTCCCCCACCTGTTCCAGCGATGGATAGCGGGCCAGTGAACGCACGAGGTAGCGCTTGCCGGCTTCGTCCACCCGGCCCGAAGCCAGGGTGAAGTTGTCGCGCCGCAGGCGCTGCGTCAGGTCGTAGAGATTGACCTTGTGCGCCTTGACGCGGTCCATGTTCAGTTCCACCTGGACGATTTTTTCTTCGGCGCCGCCCACCTCGACCTTCGCCACGCCGGGCAGCCTCAGAAGCCGCTGTCCCACCTGGTTCTTCAACACGTAGTATGGATCGCGCACGTAGCCGCGGAACTGCACGCCGACGACGTAGATGGCTTCGTCGTTCGGGTTCGCCCGCTGAATGTAGATCTCGCGCACATCCTCAGGCAGCTGGGGCTTGGTGCGCTCCACGCGGTCGCGGGCCTCTGAATAGGCCAGGCCCATGTCCGTTTCGGACTGGAAGCGCATGCGGATGATGGACGCGCTGTTCCGGCTGGTGCTCCAGATGCCGTCAAGATTCTTGAGAGTCCGCAGCGATTCTTCCAGCGGCTTGGTGATCTTCTCTTCCACTTCCGACGGAGAAGAGTTCGGATAGGGAATGTAGATCCACATGAAGGGCGGGTTGAATCCGTCCGGCAGGAGCTGGAGGGGAATACGATTCGCCGCCACGGCGCCGAGCAGCAGAAACGAGAAGAAGATCATCAGGGTCGTGATGGGCCGCCGGATCGAAAAGTTGGGGAGCCAGGACTGTCTCATGCCCTGCTCCTGTGCCGGCGGCGCTCCACGAGATAGTAGAGCGTAGGGATCACCAGGAGTGTGAGCAGCGTGGACGCGGCCAGGCCCGCCATGACGGTGATCGCCATGGGACTCTGCAGCTCCGAGCCGGCCCCGGCGCCCACGGCCAGGGGCAGCAGTCCGAACAGGGTGGTGAAGGTGGTCATGAGGATGGGCCGCATACGCACCGTCCCGCCCAGCTCAATGCTCTCTTCAAGGCTCATGCCGCGCGCCCTGAGCTGGTTGATGTAGTCCACCAGGACGATGGCGTTGTTCACCACGATGCCGGCCAGCATGATCATGCCGATGAAGACCAGGATCGACAGGGGGATGTCCAGAACGAGCAGGATGAGAAGCACGCCCACGAGGGCCAGCGGAATGCTGAACATGATCAGGAACGGGTGAAGCAGCGACTCGAACTGGCTCGCCATCACCAGGTAGACGAGGAAGATGGACAGGACGAGGGCCATGAGCAGGGACCGGCTCGAGCGGTCCATTTCATCCTTCTGTCCGGCGAGCTTGTAGCCTTCCTCGGGCCCCCAATGCAGACGGGAAAGGCTGGCGGCGATGTTGTCGGCGGCCCGCTTGAGGCCCACGTCCTCAAGGTTGGCGGAAATGACCGCCACGCGCTGCTGGTCCACCCGGCGGATTTCCGAGGGCCCGACGCCCGTCTTCAGGTTGGCGATGGCGGAAAGCGGAATGGGGTGGGGCGCTCCCGGGTTGACCACCAGGTCGCCCAGGCCACCGAGCGTGGCGCGATCCTCCGGCCCCACCTGCATGCGGATGTCGATCTTTTCGCGTCCCTTGTCGAACTTGGTCTGGACCTGCCCCAGCACCTTCGTGCGCACGAGAGAGGCCACGGAGGCGATGTCCAGGCCATAGCGCGACAGGCGGTCGCGATCGTAACTGATCTGGATCTCCGGATTGCCGTCGGAAAGCGAAGTCTGAAGATCCGTAATGCCGGGCGTCACGGAAAGCTGGGCGAAGGCCTGGCGGTTCAGGGCGCGAAGCCGGTCCAGATCATCCGCGTACACTTCGACCTCGACCGGAGTCCGCCGCGAGAAAAGGGAGGGGAACCTCACCTTGCTTCTCATGTCGGGAACGTTTTCGAGGATGGCGCGGATCTTTCGCAGCGCCCGGTCCTCCAGGGCCTGCAGGCGGCCCTGCCCCACGAGCGTGATGGTCATCCGGGCCGAATATTCACCCCCCTCTGTTTTCGTCAGATCGTCTTTGGCCACGCCGGACTGCACGGCCACTTCCGACACTTCGGGCAGGGCCATGAGGCGTTTCGCCACGCCCCTGGCTGTCTGGTCGGTGTCTTCCAACGGCGTGCCGACCGGCAACGTGGCCTCCACCTCCAGCGTCCGGTTGTGCATCTGCGGAATGAGTTCGGTATCCAGGAGCTTGTAGGCCATGAAGAGAAAAATGAACGCGATCGCCACGGACACCAAGACGCGCGACGGCCGGTTCATGGCCATGCGGACCATGCCCTTGTATACAACGACCGCCCGGTCGAAACCGCGGTCGAACCACTTGAGGGGACCGGCAAGCGCCTTGTTGACCAGCCACAGTCCAAGTCCGCCGACCCAGAGCGTCACGAGTTCGCCGACGGTCAGGAAGATCCTGAAGAGGTAGGCGAAAATCCCGCTCGCCATGGCCAGCACCGCGGCAACGACCCGGATCGCAGCCCAGAATGGAAAGAGGAGCAAGCTGAGGATCTTACGTACGACCTTCCAGTGTACGGACTCGCCGCCGCCCCTCAACGGGAAGCGTTCATGGGGCCAGAGCGGCTCGCCCAGGGCCAGGAAAAAGGGAAGGCCGAAAAGGTTGCGCACCTTCCGGAAAAAGCCCGGAGCGGTCCGGATACGCTCGATTCCCGCAGAAAGGTGGCGCGGGGCGAAGACTTCGGCCCGCAGCGAACCGCCTTTCCGCGCCCGCTCGGACACCCCCCACTGGCGCGCCGACAGCATGGGGATGAAGAAGAGCGACATGGCCAGGGACGCCAGCAGCGAGAAAACGACCGTCAGCGACAGGTCGCGGAAGACCTGGCCTGCAATACCCACGACGAAGACGATGGGGAAGAAGACCGCCACGGTGGTCAGCGTGGAGGCGGCCACGGCCGTGCCCACCTCGCGGACGCCCCGCAACGCTGCCTCCCGCGGCGGGTCGCCCTCTTCGCGGCAGCGCGCGATGGATTCGAGGACGACGATGGCGTTGTCCACCAGCATCCCGACACCGAGGGCCAGTCCGCCCAGCGACATGATATTGAGCGTCACCCCGCTCAGGTACATGGCGGCGAATGTTGCAATGACCGAGAATGGGATGGACAGGGCCACGATCACGGTGGGACCGAACCGCTTCAGGAAGAAGAACAACACGATAACGGCCAGAAATCCGCCCCAGACGGCGGCGGAGCGCAAGTTGGAGATGGCCATGGCGATGAAGCGGGCCTGGTCCGAGACGACCTTCATGCCCACGCCCTTGGGCAGCGTTTGCTCCAAAGGCAAGGCGATGCCCCGCCCGGGCCTGGGCGGTCTCGCGCCGGCCTTGGGACCCTTGCCCGGCACGCCGGCGGCGCCGAAGAGCCGGGTCCTGAGCGCCTTGCTCAGGGCCACGATGTTGGCGTCCGCCTCTTTGTAAATTTCGATCTCTACGCTCTCCTGGTCGTTGACCCGGGTGATCATCTCCCGGTCCTTCCAGGATCGCTCCACCCGGCCGATGTCCTTCACCCGGATGGGCACGCCTTCCTTTTCGCCCACCACGGCGTTGGAAATCTCGCCCAGGTTCCGGAACTCGTTGACGGTGCGGACGATGTATTCCGTGGAGCCTTCTTTCAGCTTGCCGCCCGCCAGGTTGATGTTCTGCGCGGCCAGGGCGCGGTTGATGCCCTCGATGTCCAGATTGGCGAGCGTGAGCTTGTTTTCGTCCATGAAGACGCGGACTTCCTCTTCCAGGCCGCCGCGCACCTTCACCGCGGCTACCCCGGGAACCTTCTCCAGCTCGCGCTTGAGGTCCTGATCGGCATAGGTCCGCAAGTCCATGAGGTTCATGCCGCCGTAGAAGCTGAGGCGCATGACCGGGTCCTGCGTGGGGTCGTAGCGAAGCACGAGAGGCTTTTCGGCTTCGTCCGGAAGGAAGACGCGCTCGAGCTTTTCGGACACTTCCTGGGTGGCGAGGTTCATGTCCGTGTCCCAGTCGAATTCCAGGAGAATGTCCGACTCGTCCGTTTTGGAGACAGACTGGATGCGCTTGAGGTGCGTGACCACGCCTAAAGCTTCTTCCAGGGGAATGGAGATGTTGTTTTCCACTTCCTGGGGCGCCGCGCCCTCATACGTCGTGCGCACGGTGATGGTCGGATAGTTGAGCTCCGGCATGAGCGACATGGGGATTCGCGTCAGCGACACGAGTCCGAACCCCACCACGCCGAGGATGATCATCAAGACCGTCACCGGACGGTCGATGGCCAGTTTATAGAGCGCCCCGCCGGCGGCGCCGGTTCCACGTTCCCCCATGAACGACTCCCATCCCAATCGAGTTGAAACTGCTCTCTATCTGTCTTTCAGGTCTTTCGAAATCCTGGGTCGCGCTCAGCTCCCCAGCGCCACCGCGGCCGGCGCCCCGCTCCCCTCTTTCGGCAGAACTTTCACGGGGACGCCGTCTTTCAGGCCGCTCTGGCCCACGGTCACCACCCGGTCCTTCGGGGCCAGGCCTTTGACGATCTCCACGTTCATCAGATCGGTCAGCCCGGGGACCACCGGAAGCTCCTGGGCCTTGCCGTCCTTGACGACGAATACCTTGGGTTTGTCCTCGGTTTCGTAAACGAGGCTCTTTTTGGGAATAACCAGGGCGTTTTCGTGCGTGTCCACCACCACGCTGGTGGACAGGAACATCCCGGGACGCAGCAGGCGTCCGTGGTTGTTGAGGGCCACCGTCACCTTGAAGGTGCCGGAATTGGGATCGGCCACGGGGGCGATCCGCTCCACAACCCCTTCAAAGCCGCGGTCCGGGAAGGCGTCCGACTTGACCCGCACCGGGGACTTCACGCTCACGCTTCGGATGTTCTTTTCGGGCACGAACAAGTTGGCTTTCAAGGTGTCCAGATTGACCAGCGTAAAGAGCTGCTGCTGGGGCTTGACGAGGTCGCCCTTCCGGATCAGCCGCTCGGAAACCACTCCGTCGATGGGCGCGGTGATCACCGCCTTGTCCAAGTTCACCTTCGCCTGGTCGCGGGCGATCCTCGCCTGCTCGAAGGTATACTGCGCCTGATCGAAGGCGTCCTGGCTGACCAGGTGGCTGTCGAAGAGCGACTTGGTTCTCTGGAAATCGGCTTTCGTCTTGTCGAAGGTGCTCTGCGCCATCTTGAGGGCCAATTCGAGTTCCTGGCGTTTCAGGCGGGCCAGCACCTGGCCCCTGCGGACCGGCGTGCCCTCTTCGAGCGGCGCGCCTTCCACGATGCCCGTCGTCTCGGAAAAGACCGGGACCTGGTCTTCCGAATAGGCCGTGGCGGTCAAGTTCAACGTCGCTTCCATCCTCGCGCGGAAGGGCTGGACGACCTCTACCGGAACCGCCTCGATCTTTTCATCTTTCGCGCTGTCTTTCTTGGCCTTCGCCTGGCCGTTGGTACAGGCAAGCGTAAGAAGTAGACCTAGAACACACCCAATCAGCAGATACTGTCTTGCCATATGCATCTCCCATCCCTTGGTACGCACTACGGAATTCATCCGGAAAAGTTGCACTCCCATGCCTTCCGCTGGACGGCCTCTGGCTCCGGACTTCAGCCCCTGACACAATCTGGTGCGCTCCGTTGAAAACTGCCACTTTTATATGGGGAAGAAAGGGGGGCGCCGCGGTCCGCCTTGAAATTCCGCTGGAAAAGGCGCGAAATGCGTCTTTACTTCGAGCAGGCGGGGACTTATACATTGAATGAGTTCCAATAGCGCCGCCAGCTGGGGGAACATGTTGAGTGCGGAAAGCGAAAGAGGCCTGCTCAATTTCAAAGATTTCGACGCGGCCATTCTCGATCTCGACGGCGTGATCACCCGCACGGCGGAAGTGCACGCCCGCGCCTGGAAGGCGACCTTCGACGCCTTTCTCGCCGAGTGGCCCGGCAACGGAGAAGAACGGCAGCCGCCCTTTTCTATTTCGGCGGATTATCCTGTATACGTCGATGGAAAACCCCGTCTGGACGGTATCCGGTCCTTTCTGGAATCCCGCCGGATCGAGATCCCGGACGGCGCGCCCGGAGACCCGCCCGGCGCACCGACGCTCCAGGGGCTGGCCCGGAAAAAGAACGACCTGTTCCTGGAATACCTGGATGAAAGCGGCGCGGGAGTTTTCGAGGACGCCGTGCAGCAGGTTGTCACGTGGCGTGAGGCGGGTTGGAAGACCGCAGTGGTCTCATCCAGCCGCAACTGTGCCGCCATCCTGAAATCGTCCGGCTTGGACGATCTTTTCCAGGTCCGCGTGGATGGAGTGGAAAGCAGCCGGCTCAAACTTCGGGGAAAGCCCGCTCCCGACATTTTTCTCGAGGCGGCCCGGCGCCTGGAGGTCAAACCCAAGCGTTCCTTCATCGTCGAGGACGCTCTCGCGGGCGTTCGCGGAGGCAAGCGCGGCGGATTCCGGCTCGTCGTGCCGGGGCCCAGCTGGCCGTGCAGAGCTTGAGGGAACTGGTTCTCTGCAATCCTCCTCCCGCTGCAAAAGCCAGCCGGCCGAAAACCCTTCCAAACGCGCTGTCGCTGCTTAAAGATCCCACAGAGTGGTTGGGCGGCAGACGGCTGGTTCTTTTCCTCGATTATGACGGCACGCTGACTCCCATCGTGAGCCGTCCAGAGCTCGCCGTGCTCGATCCGAACGTCCGGGCCCTGATCGAAAGACTCGCCCGGCAAATCCCCGTCGCCGTCATCAGCGGACGGGACCTGGAGGACGTACGAAACCTGGTGGGACTCGGCTCCATCGTCTACGCAGGCAGCCATGGCTTCGACATCAGCGGCCCCGGAGACATGACCATGCAACTGGAAGAAGCGGCCCGGCTGGAGCCCGACCTGGAAGACGCGGCCGCGGAACTCGAACGCGCCCTTTCGGATGTGAAGGGAGCCTTGATCGAAAAGAAGCGTTTCGGTGTGGCCGTGCATTACCGCAACGTCCCGCGCGCCGCCGTTCCGGAGGTGGAGGTATCCGCCCGGGAGGCTCTGGAGCGCCGGCCGGGGCTGATCATGAAATCCGGAAAGATGGTTCTCGAACTGCGCCCCAGGCTCCAGTGGGACAAGGGAGACGCCGTCATCTGGCTTATGCGCCGGCTTGGGTTGAGCGGCCCTTCCAACCTGCCCGTCTTTTTTGGCGACGACTTGACGGACGAGGACGCTTTCCGCGCCCTCGCGGGAAAGGGAACGGGAATCCTCGTCGGGCTTCCCAAGCGCCGGACCTGCGCCACGTACACGCTCCATTCCCCCCAAGAAACCGCGAGGTTCCTGGCCGGTCTCGCCCGGTATTTTGACGGGAGGGGCAATGGACAATTGGGAACTAGTGTATGAGGGGTGGGATCCGGCCCAGGAGCCGATCCGTGAAGCGTTGTGCACGCTGGGCAACGGTTTTTTCGCCACGCGAGGCGCCACCGAGGAGAGCCGTGCCGGGAGTTCCCACTACCCCGGGACCTACCTTGCAGGCGGCTACAACCGCCTTCGGTCCGAGGTCAAGGGCCGCGAGATCGAAAACGAGGACCTCGTCAACTGGCCCAACTGGCTCTGCCTGGGGTTTCGCTTTCCCGGCGGATCGTGGTTCGAGCTTCGGGAAGAGGGGCTGCTGGAGTACCGGCAGGCTCTGGATCTCGCGGGCGGAATCCTTTCACGACGCATTTTATTTGATGATGAGAAAGGCCGCCGGACGCTCATCGAAAGCCGCCGCTTCGTCAGTATGGCGGACCCCCATACCGCCGCCGTTGAATGGACTGTGACTCCGGTGAACTGGAGCGGCGCCGTCGAAATCCGGTCGGAGCTTGACGGGAACGTGATAAACCGAGGCGTTCCCCGTTACAGTGACCTGGCCCAGCACCATCTCGAGTACGTCGATTCCGGCCGCTCTCGCGAGCACACCGTCTACCTGAGCACCCGGACCACGCAGTCGCACATCGTAACGGCGATGGCCGCCCGCACGACGGCCTTCTCAGACGATGGCCCCCTCAACGAGGCCCGGTTCAGCGACATTAAAAGGAAGCCGAGGATCGGGCAGATCCTGACCCTGGACTGCCGGGAGGGCGAGAGCTTCCGGATCGAGAAAATTGTCGGCCTTTTCACGTCCCGGGACCGCGCTATC
>JARRNO010000059.1:13215-27068 GCA_037384885.1 Acidobacteriota bacterium | reverse complement strand
GCCTGCTTCCGTTTTCGGCGGTTTTCCGCCTTGACCCGGCCTTCGAAAGCCAGGGTCAGCACGACCGCGGCCAGCAGGCAGACGAGGGCCGGATCGTTCAACATCCCCACCAAGGCGGCGCCCCCCACTGACATGACGAGATACAATACGGCTGTGACGGCATAGAGCACCGCCAGAAAATTCTTCTGCCCCCGGGGAAGCTGGGGCCCCCGGCGGCGCAGCAAGAGACGGAAAAAACCTGCCGCGATGAGAACGGAAATAAAGAAATATTGTTTTTCCATGCCATGTCCGCCCTGCTAGAGAGCGGGCCTATTCCTCTCCCGGGTTCAGGTGATGGGACTGCCGGGCGGAACGTCCTCCAGGAATTGTAGGAGGATGGGTTCCCCGTCCAGGTTGCCGGCCATGATCATCCCGTTGCTTTCCACGCCCATGAGCTTCACCGGTTGAAGGTTGGTGACGAACGGCGCCGTGCGTCCGACGAGGGTTTCGGGCTCGTATTTCTTCCCGATGCCGGCCACGATCTGGCGGGTTTCGCTCCCGAAATCCACCACCAGCCGGATCAGCTTGTTGCTCTTGGGGACACGCTCGGCTTCCAGGATTTTGCCCGCACGAAGCTGGACCTGCCGGAAGGTGTCGATGGAAATCCGGCTGTGCTCCTTCTCGTCCGACGGCCTTTGGGGTTCCCTGGTTTCAGGCGCCGGCGAGGACGGCGCGTCTTTCTGATCTTCCATAATCCCTTTCTCCTTCTGTTGGCGGGCGAGCCGCTCGAAATACTTCTCCTTGTCCACCCGCGGAAAGAGCTGCGTGAGCTTCCGGGCAGGTGTTTCCTGTCCGTCTTCCCATCGAAACGCCGTGAAATCGGTGGGGGCGAAGCCCAGCGTCCCGGTGATTTTTCGCGCGGACTCGGGCATGACCGGTTCCAGGCAGAGGGAAACCAGACGCAAGGCCCTGGCCGCTTCGGACAGAGTATCCAGCGCCTCCGGCGCCCCAGGTTTTGTCCAGGGTTCGCGGGTCACGAGAAACTTGTTCAAGTCGGAAATAAAGGCCCATAAGGCAATCAGCGCATCGCGGGGCGATAGCTCTCTCATGGCCTCATGGTAGCGTTCGGCCGCGGCTTCCGCCGCCTCTTTCAGGCTGCCGTCGCCGGCCCCCACCTTGCCCTCCGCCTGCTTTTCGAGAAGGTTGGAGAGCCGGGAGGCGAGGTTGCCCAGGTCGTTGGCCAGGTCGGCGTTGAGCCGGTCGAGGAATCCTTCGTCGCTGAAGGAGCCGTCCGTTCCGATGGGCTTCTCGCGAAGGAGAAAGTACCGCACGGGACCGGATCCGAATTCCTCGATATAGGGCCTGGGATCCACCACGTTTCGCAGGGACTTGCTCATCTTGCTCGCATCCTTCATCCACCACCCGTGGCCGTAAACGTGCCTGGGGAGAGGCAGCCCCGCGCTCATAAGAAAGGCGGGCCAGTAGACCGCATGGAACCTCAGGATGTCCTTTCCGATGAGATGGACGTCGGCCGGCCAGAACCTCTCGTATCGTTCCGTGTTCGGGGTGCCGTAGCCGAGGGCGGTCACGTAGTTGGAGAGGGCGTCCAGCCAGACGTACAGCACGTGTTTTTCATCCTCGGGAAAGGGGATCCCCCAGGAGATGCTCGTGCGGCTGATGGACAAGTCCTTGAGCCCGCTCTCCACGAAGGCCCGGACTTCGTTCATCCGGCTTTCCGGCAGCACGAAGTCGGGATGTTCCTCGTACAGTTTCAGGAGGGGTTCCTGGTACCTGGATAGACGGAAAAAGTACGATTCCTCTTCCAGGATGGTGACGGGATGTCCAAAATCCGGGCATTTGCCGTCCACGAGCTGGTTTTCCGGGAAAAAGGTTTCGCACGAGACGCAGTACGGCCCGCGGTAGGCGTCTTTGTAAACATCTCCCGTCTTCACGAGACGATCGAGGATGGCAAGCACCCCCGCCACGTGACGGTCCTGGGTGGTCCTGATGAAATCGTCATGAGAGATGTCGAGCTGCCGCCAGAGTAGGTGATAGCGCTCCACCACGCGGTCCGCCAGCGCCTGGGGCGTGATTCCCTCGGCCGCGGCGCTTTTCTCCACCTTCTGTCCGTGTTCGTCCGTGCCGGTCAGAAAGTAGGTGTCGTCACCCAGGAGACGGTGGTAGCGGGCGAAGGCGTCGGCGCAGATCGTGCAATACGCATGTCCGATGTGCGGGTAGTCGTTGACGTAATATATGGGTGTCGTGATGTAAAAGCGCCCCATGAAGGGCTCCTGCTTAAACGGGCCGGTCTGTCAAGGCCGCCGCGGCGCAGGCCGGAACGGATTCCGCCGGCTCTTAGCGCGCGTTTGCGGCTGCCGTCATATCTTCTGCTTCGTCGGCGTTCCGGCGAAGGTACTCCAGGTGGGCGGCCGCCACGCATCCCAGGTAGAGCAGGCTGAATCCGCCGAGCCAGGGGGCGCCGACCGGCAGGTCACGCCAGAAGAAGACGGCCAGGGCGAGAAGGCAAAGACCGACGAGAAATCCCAAGTACTGTCCCACCGTATCCGCCGCTTTCGCGCCTCCGAGATAGACTTTCTGCGTACATTCGTCGAAAATCGGGCACTCGGCGCATTCGCGGAACTTCGTTGCATCCACTACCTTCGTCTCAAAGCACTCTTTCATCATGGCTGAACTCCACGTCTAGCGCCCAGTATAGCAGGACCGGCCGAACGGCCACCACCGGCTTGGGAGGTATTGACCGGAGAGGGGGGTTTGACGGCGTGCGGCGAAGAGCCCTCAGCGCGCCGTCTAGACGGTTTTTCCATGAGACGGCGCGGGACGGCTGTCTTTGCCCACGGCGCCGAACGATTCCGCGCCCTTCGGCGACGGAGACCGGAGCAGCGTCCGGCCGATGGCGCGACAGATGCCGTCCAGTTCCTCGAGCAGCTTTTCAAGCTGTTCGGGGTAGAGCGCCTGAGGACCGTCCGAAAGCGCTTCCTCTGGACAGGTGTGATATTCCAACATCAGGCCGTCCGCTCCGGCCGCGATGCCCGCGCGGGCGAGTGGGATGACCTTGTTTCGCACCCCGATGGCGTGGCTCGGGTCCACGATAACGGGCAGATGGGTCAGTTCCTTGACCACCGGCACCGCGCTCACGTCGAAGGTGTTGCGGGTGGCGGTTTCAAATGTCCGGATGCCGCGCTCGCAGAGGATGACGTCGTAGTTCCCGCCGGAAAGGATGTATTCCGCCGCCATGAGCCATTCGCGAATGGTGGCGCTGATGCCGCGTTTCAGGAGGACAGGCTTGTGGACCTTGCCGAGCTCGGTGAGCAGGGCGTAGTTTTGCATGTTGCGCGCCCCCACCTGGTAAATGTCCGTATAGTCCTTCATGAGGGGGATCTGGGATGGATCCATGATCTCGCTCACCACAGACAGACCGTAGCGGTCGGCCGCCTCCCGGAGGTACTTTAGACCGACTTCGCCGAGCCCCTGGAAGGCATAGGGCGATGTTCTCGGCTTGAAGGCGCCGCCCCTCAAGATCGTGATCCCAAGCGAGCGGGTGATCCGCGCCATCTCCATCACATGGTCCCGGCTTTCCACGCTGCAGGGGCCGGCCATCATGACCACTTCCGGCCCGCCCAGCCTTGTCCCGCCGACCCTCACAACGGTCGGGTGGGGGTGGAAGGCCCGGCTGGCCAGCTTGTAGGGCTCCGACAACTCGAGGACCTGGCGGACGCCCGGCAGCTTCTGAATGTCTTCCCGCTGAACGGTGCATTTTTCCGCCAGCAGGGCAACGGCTGTAAAATCAGGGCCCTTGGACAGGTGCGGCATGAGCCCGTATTGTGTGAGCTTTTCTTCTAGAGCGGCAAGCTCTTCTTCCGTGGCTCTGGGATCCACGATGACGAGCATTCTTTGCCTCCTTGATCCGTGCGCGCCGGTCAAGCAAGGGGAGCGGGCGGGGTGCAGACGGAGAATACGAGGGGGATGGAGGCGACCCTGATCCACTGCCTGGGGATTTTATATCCTGACAGATCCCGGCGGCAGTATGCTTCCAGGGCCTTTTCGTCCAGGGGAGCATCGGAGACGATGGCGGCGGCAACGCGCTCACCCCATTCTTGATCGGGCAGGCCCACCACCACGGCTTCACGGATGCCCGGGCATGCCCGCAGCACCGATTCCACCTCGGCCGGATAGACGTTTTCACCCCCGCTTACGATAAGGTCCCGCCTCCGGTCGAGAGGAGCGATCCAGCCGCCGGCGTCCGCAAGCCCCGCGTCGCCGGTGGAAAACCACCCGCCTTCCAAGGGCCGTCGGCCCAGGTATCCTTTCATGACCGATTTCCCCCGGATCTGGATTTCGCCGTCGTGGAAGGGTGGAAGCGGGCGGCCCTCTCGTGACACGATCCGGATGGCGAGACCCTCCAGGGGAGGGAGAAACTGCCTTTTTCCGTCCAGCCCCCGGCCCTCGAGAAAGTCGTGGGGAGAAAGGGTGCAGGCCTGTGAAGCCGTTTCGGTCAATCCATAGCTCGGCGCGAGGCGATAGCCTTCGCGGCGGGCCCTTTCCGCCAGCTCGGGGGCCAGGCCGGCGCCGCCGATCAGCGCGCAGCGAAGCGTGGAAGGCGGCGGAGCGGGAGCGGCGTCCATGATGCGGGCCAGCATGGTCGGCACGAGCGAAACCATCGTGGCTTGCTCTTCCCAGATAATCCGGACGGCACAGGCCGTGTCGAACCTGTCCTCAAGGAGTACCGTGGAACCCAGGAGAAGGGACCGGTAAAGGATGGAAAGGCCGCCGATATGAAACAGGGGAAGACAGCAGAGCCAGCGGTCGCCTTCGTTTTGCCCGAGACGCAGCGCGGAGGCCCGCGCCGCGGCCCTGATCGTATCAAACCCGAGAAGGGTACCCTTGGGCGTTCCCGTCGTTCCCGAGGTGAACATGACGACCTGGACGCCATGAATGAGCGCACCCTCTGAGTGACGGCCGCGAAGCTCGAATTCCTGGAGCGCGTCCAGCCCGCCGTCTTTTGCGAGGGTCGCCCGTCCGGCGCGGGCGAACTGCGAAAGAACCGCCTCTTTTTCTCGATCGGTCCAGCGTTGGTTCAGCGGGACGATCGGCGCGCCAAGCATCTGGAGTGCTCCCGTCAGAACGGCGAAATGCAGCGGGGAGGAGCCGTCCACGGCGACGGGCAGACCGGGTTCGACCCCCAGCCCGGCGAGGCGAGAAGCCAGCGCTGCCGCCGCCGTTCCGAACCCGCCGAAGGTCAGGGTGCGTTCGGGAGCAACGAGAAAGGGGCGGGCCGGGTCGTGGGCGGGTAGGTCTGTCAAAGTTTCTCTCCAGCGGTTTGCGGCGCGGCCGACATGACGCCGCCGGCGATTTGCAGCCCGTCGCCGCGGTCCTTCCCGGCGAGGAATCGCGCCGTATCGAGACCGCACGCCCGCAGAGGGCCTGGAACAAGACAGGCCGCCTCGAAACACATCCTCCTGCCCACCGCGCCCTCCAGAGCGCTTGTGACCACGAACGCGGCCCCGGCCCGGCGAACAAGGCGCGCCGCCTCCAGCGTGGCGAGAATCCCCCCGAGAACGGTGGGCTTCAGAATATAGAAATCGGCGGCGCCGGCGTCCAGGTAACGCTTCAATTCGGCCAGGCTGTTGACGGATTCGTCCAGCGCCAGAGAAATGGGAAGCGACTTTCTGAGGGCGGCGCAGCCGCCGGGGTCTGTCTCCATCGCCGGCTGCTCAAAGTATTCGATCTCTTCCTCCCGGAAGGCTTCAGCGTGGCGCCGCGTTTCATCTTCATCCCAGCGCCCGTTCGGATCGAAACGGAAGACCGCCCCCGCGGGGAGCAGAGGCTGGAGCATGCGAAAATTTTCAAGGTTCGCCTCTAGGGAGTCTTCGGCTTTCAGCTTGAAGGTCTTGATTCCCAGGCGAAGCACGCGCTGCAGCTCCTCGGACCGGGGTGGGAGATCCCGCAGGGGAAGTACCGTGTTGACAGGAACGGCCGCGCGGCGGCCGCCTCCGTAAATTTCGGAGACGGGCGTTTCGGACTGGAGCGCGGCGTAACCCGCCAGGGCGAACTCGGCAGCGGCCCGGGCGGCGGGCAGTCTCTCGAACCAGCGCTGAAGGCGGGCCGCCGATTCCTGCGGCATGGTCCGGGCCAGGGCGAGGTCCCCCAGATCGCGGCGATGTTCTTGCAGCGCCTCAAAACAGGCGTCCGCCGTGTCGGGAGAGTGCCCCGGCATTGGGGAAGCTTCTCCGAGAGCTTCCGGGCCGCCGGGCGGGCCGATGGACAGGCGCACCAGCGCCCTTCCCGACTCCCGTCCTGTTCCCGAAGACCGCGGGAAGCGAAGGTCGAGCGAGAATCGCGCTACCGTGACTTCGGGCGTCACAGCACCAGACCCACGGCAAGGGCGGCGCAGAACACGAAGAGCAGCCTTCCGGTGTCCGCCAGAAGCTTGTTCATGCGGCGATCGCACGGAAGCGTGAGCATGTCTTTGACCGCAACGAAGGCGAAAGGGATCGAGGCGAACGCCAGGTACGTCCAGGCGCCGCCGCCCGAAAGCGCCAGGATGGGAACCGTGGCATAGGAGGCCAGAACGAGCGCCAGGTACTCGCCTCTCCCGAAACGCGGTCCGAACCGGGCCGGCAGCGTGTGTTTCGAGGCGGCGCGGTCACTCTGGTGGTCCCGGGTGTTGTTGACCACGAGGATCGCCACGGTCAGGAATCCCGCCGGGATGGAGGCGATCCAAGCTAACGCCGGGGCGGTTCCCGATTGGACGTAGACGGTTCCCACGACCGCGCCGGGGCCGAAAAAGACGAAGACGAACAGGTCGCCCAGGCCGAGGTAACCCAGGGACCATCGTCCCGCGGTGTACCAGACGGCGCATATGACGGCCGCGGCTCCCAGGACCGCGATCGGCCATCCGCCCCGGTAAACCAGGTAAATTCCCGGAACGAGCGCGGCCCCCACCGTCCATAGGATCCCACGCTTCATCTGGCTGGGCGTCAGGAGGCCGGAGGCTGCCGCACGCAAGGGTCCCAGGCGTTCATCCGTGTCCGTACCCTTCTTGAAATCGAAGTAGTCGTTGGCGAAATTAGAGAGCACCTGCAGGATCAGCGCCCCCAGCAGCGCCATCAAGGCGGGGAGAAGTGAGAACCGGCTTTCCGCGCCGGCGACTCCCGCACCCACCAGGACAGGTGACACGGCGGCAAAAAGAGTCTTAGGGCGGGAAGCCAGCACCCAAGCCCCGAAGACGCTGTGGGAAGGGGCGGCCTGCGATGCTTCACCGGCGTTCATGGCAATCGTTTGAATTTCTTGAAATCGGGCGGCCGTTTCTCGAGGAAAGCGTTGCGCCCTTCCTGGCCTTCCTCGGTCATGTAAAAGAGCATGGTGGCGTTGCCGGCCAGTTCCTGAAGCCCGGCCTGGCCGTCGCAGTCTGCGTTCAGGGCAGCCTTCAGGCACCTCACGGCGATGGGGCTCTTCTGGAGAATCTCACGGGACCAGGCCACCGCTTCGGCCTCAAGCTTATCGAGGGGAACGACCTTATTGACCATGCCCATTTCGAAGGCCTCCTGCGCGTCGTACTGGCGGCATAGGTACCAGATTTCACGCGCCCGCTTCTGCCCCACATGGCGGGCGAGGAAGGATGCGCCGAAGCCGCCGTCGAAGCTGCCGACCTTGGGTCCCGTCTGTCCGAAACGGGCGTTTTCCGCGGCGATGGTCAGATCGCAGACGACGTGCAGCACATGGCCTCCGCCGATGGCGTATCCGGCCACGGCGGCGATCACCGGCTTGGGCATGCTGCGGATCAATCTCTGGAGATCGAGAACATTCAGGCGCGGGACACCGTCGTCCGAGCCCACGTAGCCCGCCGTTCCGCGCACGCGCTGGTCCCCGCCGCTGCAGAAGGCGCGGCCTCCTTCGCCCGTCAGGATCACGACGCCCACCGAGGGGTCTTCGCGGGCGTCTCGAAAGGACTCCAGAAGTTCTTTCACCGTCTCCGGCCGGAAGGCGTTGTGCACTTCCGGACGATTGATGGAGATCTTGGCGATCCCTTCGCCGCATTTGTGGTAGAGGATATCTTGAAATTCGCCTGCCTCGGTCCACTCAATGGGCGCATAGTATTCTTCAGGCAGCTGCATGAAGGCCTCCTTGAATGTCTGTCAGTCCTGCCGGCCGGCCAGCTCCCGTTCCAGGAGCCGCCACGCCGATTCGCGGGCGCCGACGGCTGCGTCGGCGCTCGTCGTGATTTCCAGTACCTGGACGCCTGCGGGCGGATCGGCCAGGGCTTCGCGAAGCGTTTGTGTGTTTTCCGGCCGCCGGTATTCCACGCCGAATCCCCGGACGAGCGGTTCCATAGAAAGCCCGTGCCTGACGTAGAAACATGGATCAAGGAACGGATCCTTTCTCGAGGCGATGGGCAGATGACGGAAGATGCCGCCGCCGTCGTTGTTGATGAGGACGACCGTCAGCGAAAGCTCGTTGAGTCTCGCGGACACGAGCGCATTGAGGTCGTGGAGACAGGCGAGATCCCCGGTCAGCAGGTAGGTGGGCGCTGAACTTGCCGCAGCGGCGCCAAGGGCCGAAGAAAGGATCCCGTCGATGCCGTTTGCCCCCCGATTGGCCAGGACCTTCAGCGGGGCGGTGCGCGTGCCGCCGAACCAGTCCAGGTCCCGGATGGGCATGCTGCTCGAGACGAAAAGCTGCGCCCCAGGCGGCAGGCCCTTGATGACGGCGGCCGCTACGGCGGGTTCGTGAAAACCGGCTGATGATTCGAAGTGGCGGTCCAGCAGGTTCTGCGTCCGCCGGTTGTATTCGAGAAAGCGAGCGCCCCAGGGATTTTCCGCCCGGATGTCCCCGATGCGGTCGTTGAGGGCTTTCAGGAAAGCGGCGGCGGGACCCCGGATATGAATTTTTCCCCGGAGGCCGGGATCGGTCCAGCGAAGACCGCTGTCGAAGACGACCTCCACGGGGCGGCGCCTGTGGAGAAACTGCTGGAGGACTTTGGACGAGGGGGCGGCACCGAAATGCAGCACGACGGAAGGGGCGAGATTGTCTTCCAGCGCGGAAATTCGCAGCAGCGCGTCATAAGCGCCGGCCGCCAGGCTGCTTCCCGGCCCGAAGCGAACGGGGGCCGCCGCGTCGGCGAGGATGGGATAGCCGGCGTACTGGGCCAAGCTCTGGAGCGATTCCGCGAGGGAAAGGGAATCGTCGTCGATGGGTCCGCAGACGATCCACCCCCGTTCGTGGGTCCGAAGCAATCCTTCCACCGCTTCGAGGGCCCCGGAATCGGCGTAGGTGAACGGCGATTCTGCGTGAAGAACCTGGGCGGGTTCTCTGAAGGGAGGAATGTCATCCGGGAGAAAGGGCTGCTGAAAGGGCAGATTCAGATGGACCGGCCCCCGGGGATATCCCGATGAGAGGGCATAGGCGCGGACCGCCAGAGAATCGGCATATTCATGGACCGGGATCCGTGTGGACCCGGGGACGCCCGCATCGTGGGACCACCGGACGTGACTGCCGTACAGCTTGACCTGGTCGATGGCCTGGGGAGCGCCGCTGTCCCTGAGTTCGGGGGGGCGGTCGGCCGTGAGCAGGATGATCGGGACGCCGCTGAGAGAGGCTTCCACTACGCCTGGAAGGTAGTTTGCGGCGGCCGTGCCGGAGGTGCAGATCAAGGCGGTGGGTACGCCCGATGACTTGGCGGCGCCCGCGGCCAGGTAGCACGCCCCCCGTTCGTCCGGCGCGACGAGAACCTTGATTCCGGGGCAGCGCCATGCGGAGACCACGAGCGGGGTGTTTCGAGAACCGGGCGAACATACGGCGAAGCGGACCCCGAGCGCGGCCAGGCGCCCGAGCAGAGCGTCCGTAAAGACCAAATTGTCGCGCCCGGGATTCAAGGTGCGTCTCCGAGGCAAGAGGCCAAGGCCTGGAGTTTCATGTCCGTTTCCCACCATTCTGTCTCGGCGTCCGATCCCTCGACCACGCCGCAGCCGGCGAATAACCGGCAAAAACCAGGGCCGCACAGCCCCGATCGCAGCCCGACCCGGAACTCGCCGCCGCCCCCGGGATCGATCCACCCGAGAGGTCCAGCGTACCATCCGCGATCGAAGTCTTCCAGCCTGGCGATCAGGTCCAGGCTCTCTGCCAGAGGGGCGCCCGCCACCGCCGGCGTGGGGTGGATGGCGCCGGCCAGGTCCAGGATGTGGACCGGCTTGGCGAGCGTTCCCTCGAATTCGGTCTTGAGATGGAGCAGGCCGCCCGTTTTGAGCAGGCCGGGCTGTTCATCCATGTCGAGTTTTGAACAGTAGGGGGCGAGCGACCGGCGAAGTGCCCGGGCGACGAAGGCGTGTTCTCGAAGGTTCTTTTCATCCGCGAGCAGCGCCTCGCCGGCGGGCATGGCGCCGGAAGACCTGTCCGGAGCCAAAGCCGCCGTCCCGGCCAGCGCCATCGTACTCACGCGGCTCTCGCGGCGGGTAACCAGCGGCTCGGGGCTGGCCCCTATGAAATAGAACCCGTTGCGGCCCAGGCAGAACACGGCGCAGTCCGGATATCGCGCCTCGAGGCGGGAGAGGATGGCGGCAATGTCGGGTTGCGCCTCCATCGGAACGTGCCGCGAACGCGCCAGGACGACTTTCTCTACCTGCCCTGAGGCGATGGCGTTCAGGGCGGCGGAAACGATGCGGTCCCAACGGTTGCGAGATGTGGCCGGTGGGAGAACGTCTTGGCCGGCCTCGGATGGGACGGTCGAAGCGGTGTCCAGAGCGAGGCCGCGCACGGACCCACCCTGTTGAACCGCCAGCTTGGCCGGCACCCAGGTCCAGTTCCGGGGTAGCCCATGCCATGTCCGCCCGCCGGTCGTTCCGGAAAAAGCAAAAACCGAGAAGGCCCGTGAGAGTGCGCGCAGGTCCGGGTTATCCCACCGGCTTTCCGCCCAGAATGTTTCCAGCGCTTCACGGGCGCCGCCGAAGCGGCCGGTTCCCCCCTCCCGTGCCTCGAAAGCGGCGCCTACTCCGGCCGCGGCGGTTTTATCGGTGGGCTTGGACCAATAAGCGGCGGCGCGGGATTCGCGGACAGCTTGGGCGATCCAGGCCTTCAGATCCGAAACCGGTGGAACCCAGGAGTAAAAACGGTTCGAGCGCTCAGGCATGTCTTGTCCTGTTTTCTGATCGCTGGGGTGACTCGCGGCTCGGGTCCGTCAGAGCCCCTTGTCGAGAAATTCCCGGTAGAACTGCTGGGACAACGTTTCGAACTCGGCGGAATTTTCCGGGATGCCCCGCCGGATGTTGCGCACCTTCTGGCGGGCCTTTTCTTCCCGCGCTTCGTCGCGCTTCATTTCATCGGACAGGGCCCGGACAACGGCCCGTCGAAGATCTATCTCGCTGACGTAGTACTCAATGTCGTCGTCATTCAGAAAAAGATCCACGAGTTTTCCGGCCAGAAAGTTCATTTTTTCCGCGGAGAGTTTCATGCGGTGCCTCCCGGAGCTGGATTAGATTACGTACCCGCGCTTTGCGGCCAGTTCGGCCTTCACCCTGGTCAGGAGCTTGTGGTACTCCATATCGCCCTCCCGGATGGCCGACTGGTGCTCCAGCAAAAGGAGGCGGGCCTCTTCCGTGAGCTGGTCTTCGATTTTCAGATCGGAGACCAGCAGGTTCTCGACCTTCTCGATGGTGCGTTCCGGGTGGTCGCTCGTGATGACCCCCTTGGACTGGAGCTGATCCACGAGCCTCCTGGCGATGATTTCAATGAGAGCGGGCGGCAGGCGCATGGTCTGTCCCTCCTTTCGGGGCCTTTTGCTGCGATCCTTTGGAAGGCGCCGGTCCCCCCAGGAGCTGCTGGAGACGTTGTTCCGCGTAGGCGCCCTGGACCGTTCCCTTGGTCTGCTCCACGAGCTTCTTGTAGAGGGCGACGGCGTCCGCCTTGCGGCCCATGGCCAGCATGAGCTCCGCGGCCCGGTAGCGGGCGACGAGCGCCCACTGGGCGTTCGCCGAGGCGTAGGTGACCTTCAAATAGGCGTTTTACGCGTCCTGGTCCTTCTTCATCAGCTCCAGAGTGTAGCCGTACTGGAACCCGATCGCCGCATCCCTGTAGGCCCCGTTAAGCCGCTTGAAGGCCTCCAGGGCCGGCGCCAGTGCTCCCTCCCTTTGGAGCCAGAGGGCGGCGTTCAGAAGGGAATCCTTCTGCGAGGCGTTGGCGGGGGCCTTCGCCGCATAGGCGCTCAAGTACTTGACGGCTTCGTCCGTTTTGGATTGAATGCGGGCCGCCATCCCGGCCAGGTACTCGGCGCGAAGGACCTGGGACGGGTCCAATCCGCTGCCCTCAGGTTTCAAAAGTACCTGCTGCAAGGCTTTCAGCGCGGCAGCCATCTCCCTCATGTGGTAAGCCACCTCTCCCATGAGGAAGTTGCGTTCGGGCGAAGCCGGGATCGCTTCCAGTTCCTGGGACGCCTGACGCCAATCCGAGCGCTTCATGGCCCGGCGGGCCAGAAAGAGATGCGCCTCGGTCAAGCCCTCCGCGTTGGGAAAGCGTTTCAGGTACTTCCGATAGAGCGATGCGGCCTCGTCGTACCGGCCCGATCGGACGCGGCTCTGGGCTTGCTGAAGGATCTGTACGGATTCTTCGGGATTCCAGGGCTCGGCGGCGAGAAAGTCGGGGATCGCCATCAAGGCCGCGCCCGGGCCCTTACCCGTCAGCAGGGTCATTTCCAGGCGCCGCTGGGCCAGAACTCCAAGGGGATCTTCAGGATCGAGGGTGACGAGTTTCTGCAGCGACTCGGAGCCCGATTTCTCATCGCCCGCCGTGTAATCAAGGGAAGAAAGGATCCAGAGCGCGGTGGAACCGGGACGTCCCCCGGCGGCGATGAGCCTTTCAAGGATGGCCCGGGCGACCTTCTGTTTTTTCGCGGTCCAGAGCGCCTGGGCGAGCCTGCAGAGTCCAGCCTGCCGGTAAGTTTGACCCTGGATGCGGAGAAAGGCGCCGCGAGCCTCCTGGAAATTCCCGGAGGCCAGGTGCGCTTCACCCAGCAGGAAGAGGGCCCGGTCTCTTTCAACGGGCGCAATCTGGGTATCCACCGCTTGCGTGAGCGGCGGAAGGGCGGACTGGTAACCGCCTCCCTTCAGAGCAAGTTCGCCGAGCAGGATGTCTCTCTTGACGCCGTCTTCACCGGGAAGGGGCAGCCCTTTGACCATGGCCAGGCTCCCCGCGGCCCCGTCAAGGTTCCCTTCGGCGGCGAGACTTTCCGCGTAGGCCAGAGCCGCCGCGGGGTAGTCGGACGAGTCGGGAAAGGATTGGAGGACGACCTCGTAAGCTTTTCGTCCCTGTTCCCGTTCGCCCTCTGCACACCGGATTCTGCCCAGAAGAAGATAGGCGTCGGGAATGGCTGGGGTTCCCGGATATTTCTGAACCAGATCGGCCAGCGCGCCAAGCGCATCTCCACCGTTGCCGCGCGCCCAGGAAAGGCGGGCGTTTTCCAGAAGAACGGAGGCCGAGTCGGAGGCCCCCTGAGCCGCCGTCTCCGCCACCTTCAAGAAGCGCGAGCAGCGGTCCCAGTCATGGAGGCCGAACCAGGCGATGCGTGCGGCCTCCAATGAGGCATGGAGCTTCATGCCGCGGTCCTTGATATTGGCGATGCCATCCTGAAGCGTTTTGAGCGCCCCCGCGTCGTCGCCCCGCCTGTGGAGCGCTCCGGCCCAGTCGAGATAAACCTCACCGGCCGAAGGGCTGTCGCCGAAGCGCTTCACAAACTCTGAGGACCGCTTGATGAGGTCGGCGTCTCGAAGCGCCAGGGTGTCCGCGCGGATGGGCGCAAGGAGGGCCGCCGCCTGCCACCCATTGAGCGGGAGGGCCTTCCGGACGAGATCGTAAGCCTTCGCGTCATG
>JARRNO010000059.1:12407-13173 GCA_037384885.1 Acidobacteriota bacterium | reverse complement strand
CTTCTTTATTGTCGCCCGACAAGGTCAGGGCATATCCCAGCGTGACGTCCTGTGCTGCGCTTCGACTCTTGAACGGAATTTTCGAAAGCTCCCGGACCGCGTCCTTGGGCTTCTCTTTTGCAAGAAAAGCTTCCGCCGCAGTATCCCGGTAGGCGTACAGGAGTGATGACGGTACCGGATTCAAGGTTTTCAACGTCTGCAGCGCCTTGTCCGGCTGGTGGAGCGCCACCAGCGCCTTCGCCTGCGCCAGGATGAGACGGCCCTTCTTTGCGGCGGGAAGGCCTTTGAGTGCTTTTCGGAGATAGGGGAGGGCGTCTGCGGGACGGCCGGTCTCCACGAGCAGGCGGCCGAGGAGTCCCGTCACTTCCAGCTGGTGGCGGCCTCCTGGATGGTGTTTCAGGTAAGTTTCCGCTTGCTGGGCGGCCGTCTGGAGCGCCCCGTCGCGCACAAGCTTCAGGATGATCTGGTAGTCCTGGTTCTCACCGGCGCGAAGAGGCGCCGCCAGGCCGAAGATGAGTACCAGCAGGAGGAAGGGTGTTAGAAGCTGTCGGACCGCCGGACCGGTGCGTGGCATTTGTCGCATGTCATGCGCCATTCTCGCCGTCTTCAAGGTAAAGGATTCGCTGGCACCCCTCGCAAACGAGGACTTCTTCTCCGTAACGGAGGTCCTGAATGGTTTTGGGACGGATGCCGATAAAGCAGCCCTGGCAGGTGTGGTCCTTCACTTCCACCACGGCCAGGCCGTTTCTCTGGGCCGCGATGTGGG
>JARRNO010000059.1:0-12324 GCA_037384885.1 Acidobacteriota bacterium | reverse complement strand
TTTTTTTCTGAAGCAGATCGCCTTCGAGCTTTTCCTGCTTCTCCTTCAGCGCGGCCCGTTCGGACGCCACGGTGGCTTCGCCTTCATTGTAGGCCTTTTCCAGGTCCGGGAGCTTGGCCTTGAGGGCTTCTAGCTCGTCCATATCCTTCAGCGCCTGCTCTTCCGCGTTTTCTTTTTCGCGCTTGACGTGGTCCATTTCCTTCAGGAGGGCGCTGTACTCTTCGTTGCTCTTAATCTCCGGCATCTTCACTTTGAGCGCTCGCTCCTTTTCCTCAAGCGATTCGAGCGAGGTGTTCAGTTCTTTTCGTTCGGTTTCGAGATGTTCTAACGTGTTGCGGACCTCTTCGAGCGGCTCGCGGACCGAGGCCACTTTTTCGTCGATTTTCCGGTCTTCTTTAGGAATCTGCTGAAGGTCATGGCTGATTTTCCGGATGGTAAGATCGAGACGCTGTAGGGATAATAGCTGCTGTACAATAGAATTCACGGACTTTGCCCTCACTCGAAAAAAATAAGGGTGCTCTGCGGCACCCTGCGCGTTTTTCTGGCTTCGGTATCTTTTGAACGAAGGTCACTCCCCGGCACGGCGACTCCCTTGATTGGTGGGCCCTCCAGGATTCGAACCTGGGACCGACCGGTTATGAGCCGGTGGCTCTAACCGCTGAGCTAAGGGCCCCAGTTCAGCATCAATAATTTTAACATCTTTTGTGAGGGCTGTAAACCCCTTGTTATCATTATTTGTCCAGTCTTCGAAGCGGCTTGACAAGATCTCTTGAAGGCGGTAGTATTTATTTTAGGAATCATTCTGAGAAAGGTTGCGATAATGTCGAGAATCAGTCATCAGAGGAAGATGATCCTGGAACTTCTGAGACATCGGGCAGACCATCCGACGGCGGCGGAGGTGGCCCGGGCGGCCCAGGAGGATGAAGGGGGAATCAGTCTGTCAAATCTTTACCGGAACCTGGACATTCTGGTTCGGGAAGGAAGGGTCCGCCGGATCAGCATGGAGGCCGGTCCCGACCGGTTTGACGCGAATCTTTCCCGGCACTATCATGTTTTATGTACCGTCTGCAGGGCCATCTGGGATATGCCACTCGAAGCGGAGAGCGGAAATGCCCTTCCCACTCCTGACGGTTTTTCCCCCGAAGACTGTGAAATTACAATAAAAGGCGTGTGCGCGTCGTGCGCACAGCCGCCACACCCTTTCATTTCATGACAAGGAGGTGAACCATGGCCGAACTCAAGGGAAGCAAAACCCACGAAAACTTGAAGGAAGGATTTGCCGGGGAATCCCAGGCCAACCGGCGTTACCTTTACTTTGCCCGCCAGGCGGACGTCGAAGGGCATCCGGATGCGGCGGCCGTTTTCCGTTCCACCGCCGAAGGGGAAACGGGACACGCCTTCGGACACATGGACTATCTTGCAGAGGTGGGAGATCCCGCAACGGGGAAGCCTGTTGGCGAAACCCCCCTGAACCTTCAGGCCGCCATCGCCGGCGAAACCTATGAGTACACGGAGATGTACCCGGGCTTCGCCCGCACGGCGCGGGAAGAAGGGTTCGACGAAATCGCGGATTGGTTCGAAACGCTCGCAAAGGCCGAAAGGGCCCACGCCGGCCGGTTTCAGAAGGCAGCCGACGAGCTTTCGTAAACGATGGTTCCTGCGGGGGGAGGTTGAGGCCTCTCCCCGCGGCTTCGTTTATGAGAACCATGAGATGAGGTTCATTGGAGGGTGGAAATGGATGAATCGAAGGGTTCCGGAGGTCTGGGCGGGCTCAATGAATTCGTGTTCGATGTCCATGGAGAGGGCTTCTACGACGAACCGGCGCTCGAAGCCGAGGAGAGACGAATCTTCGAAGTCTGCAACGGCTGCCGGCTGTGTTACAACCTTTGCCCTTCGTTCAACATCCTCTTCGAGCGCCTCGACGAACCTGGGGTGGACGGCGACGCCGAAAAGCTGACCGGCGCCGACTTGAGCGCCGTGTCCGACGCCTGCTACTACTGCAAGCTTTGTTATCCGAAGTGCCCCTATACGCCGCCGCACGAATACAAACTGGATTTCCCCCATCTCGCCATGCGGCGGAAGGCGCTGAATTACAAGAAGCACGGCGCTTCGAGAGGCGCCAGGATGCTGAGCGACCCCGCGGCTATGGCCAGGCGCGCTCGTCCGGCGGCGCCGCTGGTGAACGCGTTGAACCGCTTTCGGCCGGCGCGGAAACTCATGGCGGGCATGATTGGAATCCATCCCGACGCCGCACTGCCTCCAGTGGCTTCCAAGCCTTTCAGCCGGAGGCTCGCCGGCCTGCCACGTCCCACTCGCTCAAAGGAAAAGGCGGTGCTCTTCACGACCTGCCTGGTGGAAGGGCATTACCCTGAAATTGGAGAGGCCCTGGTGCGCTTTCTGGCCGCCTGTGGGGTGGAAGTCGTGGTCCCGAAGGAACAGGGCTGCTGCGGCATTCCTCATTACGATACGGGCGATCTGGGCGCGGCCGTGGAGAAGGCCAGGCGCAACGTGGAAGTGCTTTATCCCTACGCGAAGGAAGGGCTTCCCATCCTGGCGCCCGTTTCCACCTGCGCCATGGGACTGGCCACCGAGTACCCCCTCCTCGTTCCCGGCGAAGAATCCGCCCGCGTTGCAGAAGCCACAAGGGACCTCTTCGACTACCTCGCTGACTTGAAAAAAAGCGGCCTTTGGCCTGCTGGCGAACCGGCGTCGCTCGGGCAGGTTCTCTACCACGTTCCGTGCCATCTAAAATCCATGGCGCGGGGATTCAAGGGAAAGGACCTTCTGGCCCAGCTCCCGGAGACGACCGTGAAGCTGGCCGACGGGTGTTCGGGCCACGACGGAACGTACGGGATCCGGACGGAGACCTACGAAGATTCTTTGAAAGTCGGTCGGAAGCTCTTCAGGAAGGTGGAGAAAGCAGAGGGAATCGTCGCCTCCGAGTGCCCCCTGTCCTGCCTTCAGATCGGGCACGCCACGGGGAGCAAGCCGGTCCATCCGGTGATTTTGCTTGCGAGGGCTTACGGGCTGCTTGCCTGAAGACATTTTGAAAGATAAAGGAGCGACACGTCTGCGCTTTCAAAACAGGTAGACCGACTGGTAGCAGGTGCACGCGAGCGTCCTTGCCGAACGGCTTAGAGACGAGGCGGCCGTCCAGGACGAGCTGGATTCCTATAACGCCCTCGTTCCCGGCGCGAACGAAATCAAAGCGACCCTGTTCATCGAAATAGACAACGACGAAGAACTCAAGAAGTGGCTGCCCAGGCTGCCTGGGATCGAAAACAGCACGTACCTGGAAGCCGGCGGTGAAAAATATTTCGCCGAAGGCGAAGAGGGAAGAAGCCGCGAAGACTATACCAGCACGGTTCACTACCTGACCTGGCGGCTGGATGAAAGGAGCCTGGACGCTCTTTACGCCGCGAGCGATGTTGCGCTCGGCATCGCCCACCAAAATTATGAAGAGCGGGTCATACTGGACAAGCAACTCGCGGGCGAACTGGTTTCTGAAGCCCGCCAGAACTAGAAGCAACAGGTCAGGGAATTTTCTTTGCGGGATACGGGCATTCCTCCCGCAGGGGACAGAAGGGGCACCTGGGCCCTATAGGCCTGCAAACCTGCTGCCCGAAGCTGACGAGCAGGCCGTTCACCGGGATCCACCATCGAGGCGGGAGCTTCCTTCTCAGAACCTGCTCCGTTTGGTCCGGGTTTCGAGTGCGAACAAATCCCCATCGTTCGTTCAGGATCCGGTGGACGTGCGTATCCACGCAGATTCCGGGTTTTCCAAATCCTTCCGTCAGAACGAGATTGGCCGTTTTGCGTCCCACCCCGGGCAGTGCGAGGAGCGCCTCGAGGTCGGCGGGTACCTGCCCGTTGTGGCGCTCCAGGAGGAGCCGGGCGACCTTCTGGAGCGAATGCGCCTTCGTGCGGTAAAAACCAACCGGCCGGATCGCGTCAATCAAGACGGTTTCGTCGAGTTCAGCGAGCGCCTGCGGGTTGCCGGCCAAGCGCCACAGGCGGTTGAATGCTTTCTCGGTCATGGCGTCGCGGGTTCTCAAGGAAAGAATGGTCCCCACCAGGACAGCGAACGGGTCGACGGTTTTTTGGCGAATCCGTCCCACCACAGGTTCTTCCATGCCTTCCTTCCATTGCTTGACCGCCGTGAGAAAGCGTTCCAGCGTCTTCACATCCATGATCCGCGCGGGCCTGGCTTTTCGGCGTTTCGGGCGGCCGGCCCGCTGCTGTACAGGCCGGCTGGCGCGAGACGCAGAAGGGTCGCGGGACGGATTTGTGGGCTTCCCATTACGATTCTTGATCGCTGCCATGAGGACTTTCGAGAAGAAAAATGGGGCTCCAAAGGAGCCCCGATCCTGGTTTGCCTGTTCTGCCTGCTGGAGGCCCTATTTCTGTTGCTTGGCGAGCGGCTCCAGCGTCTTGATGGCGTTTTCCCATTGCGCCGCATCCGAAGCGTTGGGCTTCTTTTTCAAATAGAGCTTGAGCTGCTCAATCGCGCCGGCGTAATCCCCCGTCTGGGCCAGCGCCCTTGCCAGTTCGCGGTGGGCGTCGGCGTTAGAGGGATCGTCCGTGATGGCTTTGCGGAACAGCCCGACGGCCTCTTTGGCTTTGCCGGCGTTCAGGGCCTTGACGCCGTCGTTGTAATTCTGCATGGTCAGCTTTCCGCCAAGCTGGACGAAGAGCTTGCGGTACTTGTCGGCCTTGGCCTTGTCGCCCTTCTTGTCATAAAGATCCGAAAGAATGCCCACCACATCCTTGTTGCCGGAATATTCGGAATTATATTGCTCGAAAGCGGCGATGGCCTCGTCGGTCCGCCCGAGTTCTTTCAGGCTGGCCGCCTTGATGAAAAGCGCGGCTTTCCTGTTGCTCTTGTCTTTCGTCTGGAGGGCCTTGTCCGCCTTTTCAAGGGCGCCCTGATAGTCGCCCATGGTGTAAAGATCTTTCGCGTCGGCGGCGTCGTTGCTCGCAGCCGGTCCTGAGGCCTGCTCGTCTTTACCGAAATCGAAATCCACCTGGAGCGTGGCCATCTGGTTGATGCGGATCGACTTGGACTCGGTTTTGCCGGCCGGGGTTTTGACGCTCAACTTGTATCCTGCTTCCGAGTAAGGCAGGTTGGTTATTTTATAAGCCCCCCCGCGCTCGGACTTAATCGTTCGGGTCTTGGAATCCGCGAGGTTTTCAATCGTGATCACGGCGCCTGCGACACCGCCGCCTTTTTCGTCCAGGACCTTCCCCTGGAAGCCGATCGCGGTGCTCGCGTCGAGTGTCACTTCAACGCGCTGGCCGACCTTGACGTTTTTCATCATGATCATCGGGGGCAGATCCGGAATTTCCGCCGTGATCTGGTAGCCCTTCGTTGAGTAGGGAAGCCCCGCGTAAGAATAATAGCCTTTTTCGTTGGTCTTCGTCTTATAGGTGTTTTCCAGATTGGACTGATCCTGGAATGTGACCTGTGCGTTTGCAACGGGTTTCCCGTCGGGGCCGATCACGTGTCCGTAAAAGCCTTTGCTCAGCTGGGCCGAGACCCCAAGGGCCGTCATGGACAACAGGACACCAAGACAGATGCTTTTTACCAGGAACTTCATGATTCCCTCCTCCTTTTTGCTCAGGAACGAGTGCCTTCCAGGAAGGTTCGCAGATGCCGGCTCTTGGTGGGGAGCTTCCGAAGCGCCTTGGCCTCGATCTGCCGGATCCGTTCGCGGGTGACTGCGAAAGCCTTGCCCACTTCCTCGAGGGTGTGCTCGCTGTCGTATCCCAGGCCGAAACGCATCTGGATTACTTTGGCTTCGCGTTCGGGGAGCTCGCTGAGAAGCGCCGCAATGTGGTCCTTGCGGTTTTCGTGAATGACGTGCTCCATCGGAGAGGGTAAGTCCTGATCTTCGATGAAGTCGCCGAGATGGCTGTCTTCCTCTTCTCCGATAGGAGTTTCGAGAGAGATGGGCTCCTGGGCGATCTTCAGGATCTTCCTGACTTTGGAGACCGTGATCCCCATCCTTTCGGCGACCTCCTCCGGAGTCGGCTCTCTTCCCATCTCCTGCACCAGCGTCCGCATCGTCTTAAAAAGCTTGTTGATAGTTTCAATCATGTGGACGGGGATCCGGATCGTCCGCGCCTGGTCGGCGATGGCTCGCGTAATGGCCTGGCGTATCCACCACGTGGCGTAGGTTGAAAACTTGTAGCCGCGCCGGTACTCGAATTTCTCAACGGCCTTCATCAAACCGATGTTGCCCTCCTGGATCAGATCCAGGAACTGCAGCCCCCGGTTGGTATACTTCTTTGCGATGGAAACGACCAGCCTGAGGTTGGCTTGCACGAGATCGTTCTTGGCGTTTTCCATCTCGATTTCGCCCCTGTCGATCAAGATGGCGATGTGCTTGACTTCCTGAAGCGGCGACCCCATTTGCTGCTCGATTTCATCCAGGCGGACCTGGATTTCCCGGCGCCGCCTGTCGATGTCTTCCCGCTGATCTTCTGACTTGGCCCGGTCATGGCTTCTATTGAGGCGCCGGGCGGTCATTTCCAGCGCCCGGATTTCCTGGTGGTACCGTTTGAAGGCCGCCATCATGTCGTTGATGAACCGGTTGGTGAGCTCGAGGTGGCGGATTCGCTGTGTCAGTTCGACAAAAAGCCGGCTCAGCAGCCATTTGGCCTGGCGGGCGCGCCTGGACTCGGGGTTCTTCATCCTTTCCATGCGGGCTGATAGTTTTTCCACCTCGGTTTGGATATCTCGGATTCTGTCGACGATTTCAAGCTGCTCTTCAACTTTCCGCAGGAGTTCGCGTTCGTCTTCGACATCGTCATAGAACGAAAAGCACTGGCGCGCCGATTCGGGGTCCGTCCTGACCGCTTCGCCCATTTCCATGGTGACCCGGGCCGCGAAACGGGAACGCGACAGCGCCTTGATCATCATTTTACGACCGCGCTCGATACGCTTCGCAATCCGCACTTCGCCTTCGCGGTTCAGGAGGGGAGTCTGTCCCATGTCGCGGAGGTACATTTTGACCGGGTCGTTCGTGTGCTCGAAATCTGGATTATAGTCCATCACGTGCGAAGACTGGTTCTCGAACAGTCCGCCCTCTTCAGGATTGTTCTTGTCCAGGACGTCAATGCCTTCGTCATTCAACATTTGAAAGAGAAAATCCATCTCTTCCGTGGAGTTGAAGTTCGGAGGAAGGAGATCGTTCAATTCGTCGTAATTGACAACTCCCTTTTTCCGGGCGTAATCTAAAATCTCGTGGAAGTCTTCCATGTGTTCGTCCATGAGGGCCTCATCTTTTGGCATTCTCATCCTCAAGAAGTTAAAACGACTTTTATTACCGTGCTATTCCGGCTCGCTACCCCCCTCGGGACGGCCGGAAGCACGAACAACGCTTACTGTACCGTCTGCGCCCCGGACCCTCTTTCAAGGTCCCGGACCTGGGAGGCGATGGCCATCATTTCCCGGGTCAGGATCTGGACGAGCGAGCTGTCTTTCCGGGCGCTTGCATCTTTCAGCTGCTGTGAAATCCTTCGCTGCCTGCTCTTCAGAAAGTCCACTTCCAGACTCCGTACGGCCGCTTTCAGGGCCTCGGGAGAGGCGGTCTCGTGGCACCCGTGCTCGATGAAGGCCAGCAGGGCGAGCTGCTCCGGATCTTCAGGCCTGCCTCCGCGCGCCATCGTCTCCAGCAATGATCTGACCGAAAGACGTGCGCGAAGTTCCACGCTCATGCCTTCGTAGAGCCTTGCGGCCTGGTCGGGGAATTTCATGAATCCCTTGACCAGCAGCTGTTCGCTCACCGGGATGCTGTATGCCTTGGAGGGAACTCCCGCGAACCTTTCGTCCTTCTTTCCGCGCATCTTTCCGATGCACTCATCGGGGTCTTTGCCGGCGGGAAGCTTGACGATATGGATTTTGAGCCCTTGGGCCAGAAGCGGCAAAATCGCCCTTCGGGCGGCCTCTAATCCGGCATTGTCGCTGTCGTAACTCAGCAGAACCCGGTCCGCGTATCGTTTGATGAGGGCGGCCTGGGCGCTGGTCAGAGAGGTCCCGAGGGTGGCGGCGGCATTGCGAAAGCCGGCTCTGTAAAGCGCCAGAAAATCCATATAACCTTCTACGAACACCGCGGTGCGGGTCTTTCGTATTTCATCCTTGGTCCAGGACAGCCCGTAAAGAAGGTCGCGCTTCTGGAATACGGGATTTTCAGGAGAATTCAGGTACTTGGCGCTGTCGTCGCCGAGGGTGCGGCCGCCGAAGCCCACCGTCCTTCCCATGTTGTCGAGGATGGGAAACATGAGCCGGTTCCGGAATCGTTCACGGTATTCGCCGCGGCGCCCCTTCTCGAACACGAGCCCCGCCTCCGCGGCATCTTCCACACGGGCGCCTCCGCGGCGCAACGCGGCCAGAACGCCGCCTCCGGGAGGGGCGTACCCCAATCCCAGCTCAGCGGCGGTGGCGCTGTCGATGCCGCGTTGTTTCATGTATTGCTGGACGGGACTCCCGGGCGCCGCTCCTTCTAAACACGCCCGGTAATATTCTTCTGCGGCTTTGATCACCTTCCGGAGTGTCTCCTTTTTATCGGTGCCGGGGGGACTCTTTCCAGGATGGAATGAAAGCGTGGCGCCCGCTTTTCCGGCGAGCAGTTCCGCTGCCTCCTGGAACGTACAGGCTTCAATCTCCTGGATAAACTGGATGAGGTCCCCACCTTTGTGACAGCCAAAGCAGTAAAAGAGGCCGGATTCCACGTCCACGGAAAAAGACGGGGTCTTTTCCCTGTGAAAGGGGCAAAGCCCGAAAGCCCGGCGGCCCCTTCGCTGGAGCCTTACGTAATCCCCGTAAATGGCGACGGGATCGAGAAGGGCCTTTAGCTCCTGGACATTCCTTATGCTGCCCATCCGCCCTCACACCGTTGCATAATGTAATACCTCCGCCCGGCGCGTGCAACATAAAGCCAACGTGGCCTCTTTCGGGTGGGTGTTTGTCCGGAAACAGCACCTGGGTGCCGTATCCGAAACTCGGCAGCCGCCCTTTGGAACACAGCGCCTCCATTTAAATATATGTGGCTGCCGCTGCAATGCAAACGCAACCTGCAAGGCGCCGGAAGCCGGTTCTCAGCGCATCTTTATTCACCTGCGGGAATCCGCGTCTTTCCCGAATCGGTTCACCCGGATGCCATGCGGACGATGGTGGCGCCGGCCCCTCCTTGAGATGGCGGCGCCTCTTCCCATGAGTCGACGTGGGGCGTACGCTTGAGCAGTTGATGGACGGCCGATCTCAGCTTTCCGGTACCGATGCCGTGGATGATCCTGACTTCTCTCAGACCGCTCCTGAGCACCCGGTCGAGGTAATGTTCCAGCTCGAATTCGGCCTCAGCGGCCGTTTGGCCGATCAGGTTCAGCTCGGGCGAGAGAGACGAAACCTCAGCGCCCGACCACGCAGAGTTCCGGAGAGACGGGCCGGGGCTGGGGGCGAGGACCGTCACGTCCGCCGCACCGACCTGGAGCTTCTTGTCGCCGCATAACACGGTGATTCGCCCGGTGGCTGCATCCGATTCTTCCACCTCTCCTTCGAGGCCGAAGCCCTCGAGACGTACCCGGGCCCCCGGGGGAGGGACATCGCCGCTTGGGTGCTCGGCGACCGGCGGAAGCCCCAGCTCTTGCGAGGCCTCTTCCAGAACTTTGGGGGCGCTCTCGCGCGCACGCCGGCGGACGCGCTGCAGGTTGACTTCGGACTTGAGTTCGGAAATAAACTCTTCTCTCCAGACTCGCATCTGCTCAGGGAGGGACTCGACGATCCTGCGGCGTTCCTGCTCCATTCCGGCCAGGCGGTCTTCCAGTTTCTTGCGAAGATTCGCCGCTTCCAGATGACGGGCCTTTAGTCCGGCGAGTTCCGCCTCGTGGGCGGCCACTTCCGCCTCCAAGGTTTCCAGGACGTCCTTCAGCCGCTTCTGTTCGCCAGGCAGGAGGGCGCGCGCTTCCTCCAACACCCTGTCGGGGAGCCCCATTCTGGCGGCGATATCGAGAGCCCTGCTGGCCCCCACGGTCCCCATGGTCAATTGAAAGGTGGGCGAGAGATCCTCTTCGTTGAAGGCCATACTGGCGTTTCCCATCCCATCGGCGGCCAGGGCCCGCGCCTTTAAAGGATCGTGGTGCGTACTGCAAAGGATGAACCCCCGCCGGCGGTGGAAGTGCAGGAGGAGCGCTTCGCCCAACGCGGCTCCCTCGGCCGGGTCCGTACCCGATCCCAATTCGTCGAGAATGACCAGAAAGGGCTCTCTCAACCGCTGGAAGGCCTCCCGGATATGGAGCATCCGGCCCGAAAAGGTGGACAGGGAATCCTGGATGCTCTGGTCATCTCCCAGCGATGCAAAAAGGAATTTCAGAACAGGAAGTGAAGTCTCGCTGGAAGCGGGGATGGGGATGCCCGCCTGATGCATGAGGCAGAGCAGCCCGGCCGTCTTGAGGGCGACCGATTTCCCCCCGGCGTTCGGGCCGCTGATGACCAGCGTCCGGGTCCCGCCGAGGGACAGCGTCAGATCGAGGGGAACGGCGCGGTCGCACGGGGGCTGCTTCCAGATCTGCGCCCGCAGTCCGTTCAGCCGGGGGTCGAGCAGCGGATGCGTGGCGCCCCGGAGGTCAAGCGTATCCTCTGATTCGGGCGGTGCGGGGAGGATGCCGCCGTAAATCCGGCCGAAGCGGGCCCTGGCCCTGATGGCATCCAGGTGCTCCACCGCGTCGAAGAGTGCTTCGAGGCGATCCGAAATCCTCGTAATGTCGCTCGTGATCTGCAGCAGGATCCGGCGGATCTCCTCCCGCTCCTCAGAGTCTATGGCGGAGAGCCGGTTGTTGTGCTCCACGGCCTGCATGGGTTCCATGAATATTGTGGCGCCTGTCGAGGAGACGTCGTGAAGGATCCCGGGCACGGCTCCCTTGTGGGAAGATTTGACCGGGAGAACCAGTCTGCCGCCCCGGATGGTGTATTCCTGCTGCTGAAGCACCGCATCTCCCAAGTCCGACGCCATGGCGTCCATCAGCCCGCGAAGCCGGATCCGGACCTGGTTTCTCTCGCGGCGAAGGCTGTTCAGCCTGGGGCTTGCCGTGTCGGCGATTTCGCCGCGGTCGTCCATGAGGGACTGCAGGCGCCGGCGGACCGCCTCCGCTCCGTCGTCGGGCGGCAGGATCGCCTTGAGGGGGGAGTCTTCATCTTCGTCGGTTTGAACCCAGTCCAAGGCCGACTTCCAGCGGTCCAGGCTGGTCCGAAGGGTTCTGAGCGTTTCCAGATCAAAAAACGTTCCCTCTGGGGAACGGGTGGGCGCACGGCGATAGCCTTCGAGGGAGAGCGGCCCCTGTTGTGCTTCCAGGTTGGCGTAGCGCCTCACGCGCGCCTGACGGCGCAAGACTTCGGGCCGGTCCGTGGAGGGCGTAAGTTCCGCCACGCGGCGGCCGCCTTCTTCCGTCGAGGCGCAAAGAGCCGCCAGCGCTAAGACGCGATCCCATTCAAGGGCCCGAAACGTCCTCACGTCCATTTTTGAATGCTTGGGAAAACCGCGGCCGGTTTAGGAGTTGTACTTCCGCTCCTGTGCCAGGCGCTTCAGGAGCTTTTTCCGGGCGGCAAGCGCTTTCTTTTTCTTGCGAACGCTGGGCTTTTCGTAATGCTGCCGCTTTTTGATCTCGGAAAGAACACCCGCTTTCTCGCACTTACGTTTGAAGCGCTTGAGCGCACCGTCGATGCTTTCACCTTCTTTAACGATTACGAGTGGCACTAAATCTCGCCTCCCCTCTATCAAAGGTCGTTGTTCACCCGGTTCGATCCGGGGAACGCGCATTATGACAGATCTCGCCTGAACGCGCAAGGGGCGGACCCGCCTCTTGCGGATCCGCCCCGGAGGAAATCCACGCAAAAAGGATCAGCCGCCGCCGAACTTCTTGAAGAGATCTTTCAGCGAATGGTGCTTCTTCTTGCTGGAGCTTTCGTTTGAATCGCCGTTGCTCTTCTGGCTCTGAGCACCCGAGCTTTCGCTCCCGCTGAAATGCATGCCGTGGAGCACCATCTTCGCCATGGAAGTTTCCTGATAGCCCGAGGGCAGGGCGAAATCGGCCCCGGCCAGCGAAGTCTTCTTGATGTCTTTGGTGGTGAGGATGCTTTTCCCGGCGTCCTTTCCATCTTCCGTCTTGACGGTGACGACCTTGATCGGGAAGCCGAGGAAGCCGACCTTCTTGGAGATCTGGCGGTCCATGTCCTCGTTGCCCGTCATGAGACCGACATTGTGCCAGTTGCGGTCGCCGTAAAGGACGGCGGCGTCTATGGACGGCGTGCTGTAGTATTCGCAGCGGACC
>JARRNO010000058.1:3793-13695 GCA_037384885.1 Acidobacteriota bacterium | reverse complement strand
AGCCGACGCCTTTACAACGGCCGAGTTGTTGCTTGACTCCGGGCTGAAGCAAGGGTCGGTTAGGATGGTCCGGAGGGCACTGAAGAAACTCGAAGCCGTCAGAGATTCCTTTACCGAAATGGAAGAGTTTCGAGAACTCGTTGCAAATGGCAGGGCGTGGCTGAGAGAGCACGAAAAGAAGGGTTAGGCACTGCAAAGAGTGGGCAAAGGGGTCAGCGGTTCAGTGCCGGTCCAGGGGAACTGATTGATAGAAGGGGGGATTCGTTCCAAAAGGGTGCAAATCGAAAGCTGGAGAGCCCATGTTGCCCCCAATGAGGGGCGGACTTGCACCGTGTTCACGAATGATCTATGTTCATGGATAGTGAACGTATGTATGGAGTGAACATATGGCAAGGCGAACGGGTGGCGCAAAGATAGACGGAAAGGAAAGGGCTCTCCTGGACAAGGCCCTGGAAGGGCTTGAAAGAACGGCTGCGATCAAGGCGCGCCGTGTCCGCTGGGATACGGCGGCAGGCGCCCTCCGGGCGGATGCGCTCATTGAATTTGCCGATCCTTTGAAAGCGCACCGGGTGAAGTTGAAGGGCGGCTTGACTCCCGCCCGGCTCGGCCCGATTCTGGCGGAAATGCGGCGCGTGCCTGTGCCCAACCTCTTGGTCGTCCCCTATGTCAGCCCGCCCATGGCGCACCGGCTTCGGGGGGCGGGCGTCCAATTTTTGGATGGCGAAGGAAATGCCTACCTGAACCAGAAAAAACCGCGGATCTTCGTCTGGGTGACCGGGAACCGGCCGCCGAAACCTTGCCCGGGCGAACGGCCGCTTCGAGTGTTCCGCGCAGCCGGTCTTCGGGTGATCTTTCCCTTTCTGTGCCTTCCGGATGCGAAAACCGCCACGTACCGGGACCTGGCGCGAATGGCGGGAGTCGCTTTAGGAACGGTTGCAAAAACGATCCAGGAGCTTGAGCACCTTGGATTTCTAAGAAAGACCAAGACGCATTTCGTGCTTGAAAACAGAGAGCGCCTCTTGGATGCCTGGGCCGATGCCTACCCGCGTGAGTTACGGCCTTTGCTGAAACCGCGCCGATTTCGGACGGAGAAGAAAGATTGGTGGAACGACGCCGACTGGACGCTCCTTGGGGCGTGGCTTGGCGGAGAACCCGCTGCCGCCCTGTTAACGAAGCATCTGCGCCCTGTCTTCGCTACAGCGTACCTGGCCGGAGGTCTTAGCGAAATGGCGCGGGCCCTGCGGTTGGCTAAAGATGACGGGGGCAACGTGGAAGTGCTCCAGAAATTCTGGGCCTTTGAACTGGAAGAGGGTCTCCCCCATCCCAGGCTCGTTCCCCCGCTGCTGGTCTACGCGGACCTTCTGGCGACGGGAGAACCCCGCAACGTCGAGACAGCCGCGCTGATCCGGGAGCAATACCTTGTCTGAGCGCCGTGTTTTTCTTCGGCCTGATCACAGCGACGGTCCGGGAGATCTGCGGGCTGGGTAGGCCTCAGCGCCGAATCTTGCTTCTTGAATCCCGGGTGAAGAGGGGCCGCGAGCGTGAGCCAGGTCTTCAGGGCCGGTGTCAGACCCCGCGCGAAGGCGCTGTCATGACGGCCCGGCGGCCGGTTAGATCGCCGGGGTGGGCACGCTGCCCCACGCCGTTTTCGGCGGTACGCGCTTGATGTCGACGATCTGTCCTGTTCGGGTATTCAGGTCGATGTAGCCCACCGGCGTTCGCCGGCTGTCGAAGGCCAAAAGGCCGTTGCCGGACCGGAGGCGTCCGGACGGGTTGTCCACCTGGACGAAAATGACCCGCCGGTAATCGCACTGGCGGCACGTCATGTTCGGAGCGCTTATTCCCAAAGGGCAGTGGCTTCTTCTCGCCGCGGCCGGATCGGCGTGCTTCATTTTCGCCATCCGCGCGAACGGCGACAACCTAAGGTGTTCGAAGGGATGGAGAACCCAGTCGGCCATGAGCCGGACGGTGTGGTGGCGCTTGTAAAGATGAAATTTCGATCCGGTGTTGGCGATCATGCCCTGCATGATGTAATCCGCCGGCATCTCGTATGCGAGGTAGCTGCGGTCTCGGCGCAGAAAATGAACTCCTTGGCGTTGGACCGCATCCAGGATCGTGGAATCCTTCGAGTTGTCTTCGGGCATGATGGAAATCAGCGTGACGTTGCCCCTTGTGTGGAACTGTATGGAATTCAAGGTGAGGGACCGGCACGCGAACCCGGTTCCCAGGACGGCGGCCACGACGGCGGCAAGCGCGATGATTCGCCGGGGCTTGAAGGGAGAGAGAGAAACGTCGCCGGCGGTTACTCTCTTCCGGAAACGCGGGAGGAACATCCCTGTTTTGGCCATGTACTCTCTGTACGAATCGCCGTATTGAGAGCTCATCCGCCTCTCTTCGTCGCGCGCCAGGAAATAATACAGCACGAACATGATGGAAAGTGTCACGAGGACGACGAAGCGCGGCCAGAGGATCGTCATGCCCGCGCCCCATATCCCGAGCGCCGAGTACTGCGGATGGCGGACGAAGCGGTAGATCCCACGGTGGGCGATTCCCCACTTGAAGAGTTTTCCCAGGTAGACCTGCAGGGCGCAGATCGCGAAAATCGCGAAGCCGGCGACGAAAAGGACCGAGCCGGAGATGCGAATGATCTTGAGCGGAAGCGTCGGCGGCAGCACCATGTGGGGCAGGAAGAAGTGGGTGAGCCAGCGTGTGGCCGGATAGGCGTCCAGCCAATGAAAAACCGGGTTGAACACGGAATAGAAAAAGAAAGCGAAGGGGCTGATCATGATCATGACCTCAAAGGCCATGATGAAGAAAACGAGGACGCCTCCGCCTGCCGCGGCGTCCCGGCCCCATTTTCCAAGGCGCGCCTTTTTCATGGGCAAGGTTCTCCTTTCATTTCCGCTTTGAACAAAGGGCTCCAATCAAAGCGGTTCAAGCGGATGGATCGCTTCCAGGGTAGCACCGCGTGCCCGCTTATGCCAATGTGGACGGCAAGACTGGAGGAGGCGAAGAAGACGCCGCCGAAGGGGAAAGAGTGCCCATCGACAGGAGCCGGCTAATTGGCGCCCGCAAAACGGCTACGGCTTGCTTCCCGGCGAATTCTCGGACGTGTATACTGACCGCGTGGAGGAAACATGCATTACCTGCTCTTTTACGAATACGGCGAGGATTACCTCGAGCGCCGGGCTCAGTACCGGTCCGGGCACTTGGCCCTGGCATGGCAGGCTCACGACCGGGGCGAACTGATGCTCGCCGGCGTCTTGTCTGATACGTCCGACAGCGCGATTCTGATGTTTCGCGGCGACACGCCCGAAGCGGCGGAGCGTTTCGTGCAAGCGGACCCCTACGTCAAGAACGGCCTCGTGAAAAGCTGGAAGATTCGTCCCTGGACGACCGCTGTCGGCGATGAGGCCTCCAACCCCGCCCGGCCCGATTCCTGAGCCCGTCACGAGCAGGCCGTCTTTAAATCCCACATCCCTGGCTCTTAAAGCATCTTCGACCGCGGCGGAATAAGCCCGCAGGCCGGGGACTTTTATCTGCTGAAAGGCCTATTACAGAAGCAGATAGTATCAGCGCAGTGGAAGCGACCCGGCCACGAAAGAGAGGACCTTCGAAAAGGAGGCAGTTGCGATGTCGAGAAATCACCGGCCCTATGCCGTGTTGGCTGCGGTCTTGTTTGGAGCGGTTCTGAGCGGCCTGGCGGGTTCTGCGCAGGCGAGGGCGGCGGGCGCCGCCGAGGCGCCGAAAACCGCGCCGGCGCAGGTGAAAACCCAGGCGCCGGGCTACTATCGCATGATGCTCGGGGATTTCGAGATCACCGCGCTGAACGACGGCGGGTTCAAGGGCGACATGACCAAGCTCATGAGCAAGCCGGAGCTGGCGCGCAAGATCCTGGCGCGGGACCACGAAAGCCTGCCGATGTGGACCTCCGTCAACGCCTTCCTCATCAACACGGGCAAGCGCCTCATCCTGGTCGATACGGGCACCGGCGACCGCTCGAAGGGTGCAACGACCGGCCGCTTGCTGTCGAACCTGAAAGCGGCGGGCTATCGCCCCGGCCAGGTGGACGCGGTGCTGCTCACCCATATGCACGGCGATCACGACGGCGGCCTCACGGCCGGCGGACACCGGGTCTTTTCCAATGCCACGGTCTATGTGAACAAGCGTGAACTCGACTACTGGCTGAATCCCACCGGCGCCAAGTACACGGCGGAGCAGCGAAAAAAGATCAGCAAACAACAGCACGCGAGGATGGACCCTTACATCAAGGCGGGAAGGGTGAAGACCTTCGACGGCGCGGCCCAGCTCTTTCCAGGCATCCGGTCGGTGCCGGCGTACGGCCACACGCCGGGGCACACGGCCTACATGGTGGAAAGCCGGGGCGAGCGGCTGCTGCTCTGGGGCGACATCGTCCACTGCGCCGAGGTGCAGTTTTCACATCCTCAGGTCACCATTCAGTACGACTCCGATCCCGCGCAGGCGGAAAAGACCCGCCTCAAGCTGATGGCCCAGGCCGCCAAAGAGGGCTTCCTGGTGGGCGGTGCCCACATTTCCTTCCCGGGACTGGGGCACATCCGCGCGGGAAAAGAAGGCTACCGCTGGATCCCGGCGCCCTACCGCGCCGTACCGTAAAAGCACTGAAGCCGGGCGGCGGGGACGGCCCGAGCCCCCTCTATCTCCAGCTTTGAGACCGGGTTTTGGCGGAAATCACCCGAATCTAGGCCTTGGGACTCGGGCGCTCCGCCGGCCGGTCTCCCGGTTGATCCGGCCTGGTCTTTCAAAGCCCGCGGCAGCCTTTTGCAGGCTTGCTTCCGGATCGTTTGGTCTTGTGCAGCCCTCTGGCCTGTTTCTCCATACCAACGCAGATCGAGATCTGTTTTCGTGCCGGCTTTGCGGAAAAATTCAACAAATAACGGGCCTTGAGCGGCTCGCGGGTGAGCGGTTCTATGACCTGCATTTTCTCAGCTCTGAGATGAAGGCGCAGTCTCGGTTTGGCCCCTTCCCAGCGCGGAGGGGGGAAAGATCGGGGACAACCCGCACGCGACGCCATCCCTCTGCCTGGCCGGAGCCGGGAAAACGGCATCTACCACTCATGATGACTGCATTTCGGGCCATTGGACGACGGGCATTTTAGGATGGCCACGAACGGGCCTCGCACCGCTTTGGTCAAATTGCACGCCGGGCTCTCTTGGTTCTCCGTTTGTTTGACGGCAAGTGCGTTCGAACCCTATAGGTAGAATAATTGGCCGGGCGTGTACAGGCCGCACCGGCGGATCAATCATTCAGCCTCGGCGAGCCTGCCCATCCGGACCACCGGCGGGAGAATCCGCGAAAGGCTCGTGACTGAGGGGGGACTTTATGACGATCTTTCTGCCGGTTGCCGGCATCGATATCAATCTGTTCCTTCTCATCGGAGTCGGGGCCTTTGTCGGCTTCGTCCAGGGTCTCCTGGGTTCCGGCGGCTTCCTGCTGACGCCCCTTCTCATCATGATGGGTGTGAATCCAGCCGTCGCGACGGCCTCCGGCATCAATGCGATCGTGGGCGCCAGCGTCTCCGGGACTTACACGCACCTCAAGGCCGGACACGTGGACGTCAAGATGGGTCTGTTGATGCTTGCCGGAGGCGTTGCGGGAGGCGGAATCGGAACGATCCTCGTGAAAATTCTGCGGGCGATGGGCAACCTGGATGTGGTGATCATCCTCTGTTATGTGGTCTTCATGGCGGTGATCGGCGTGATCATGTTCGTGGAGGGCCTGTCGAGCCGCGTCAAGGGAGAAGAAGGGTCCAGGGGTTCTTCCGCCGTCCTGAAATGGATGGGGCGCATGCCGTTCCAGATGCACTTCAAAGTGTCGGATGTGGAGACCTCCGCCCTGGCGCCCCTGTTTCTGGGTGGGTTCGTCGGCATCCTGGCGGCCGTGATGGGCGTAGGCGGAGGGTTTTTCCTGATTCCGGCCATGACCTTCCTGCTGGATATGCCCATGCAGGTGGTGGTGGGAACCGTCCTGTTCCAGATGCTTTTTACTTCCGGATCGGTGACGTTCATGCAGGCCGCCGTCAACCACAACGTGGACGCCATCCTGGCTGCAGTCCTCCTGGTGGGATCGACCCTCGGCGCGCAGATGGGCGCGCGGCTCGTGAGACGGCTGAAGGCGGACCAGCTGAAAGTGGCCTTTTCCCTGATGGTCATGGCCATGTCCATCAAGATGCTCAACGACCTCCTGGTGTCGCCGGCGTTCTTCCTCGTCGAACTGGGAGCCCGGCGATGAAGAAAGGGGCGGCGGCGTGCATCGTCTTCGCGGCGGCGTGGACCTTGCCTGCTCTCTGCGGGACGGCGCCCGATGCCCGCGGTGCTCCCATGACGCTCCATACTTCCGCCCGTCAGATCGAAGTGACCCCGCGATACTGCGGAGAGTTGGTGAAGATCTGGGGGAAAGTGCCCCGAGACAGCGACGTCATCGTTAAACTGGTCTCGCCACGCGAGACGGCTATGTTTTCGCGGAAGGGCAAGGTCGGACCGTTCTGGCTGTCCGTGAATCGCGTTCGCTTCGAGAACGTCCCCTGGATGTACAAGATCAAATCCACCCGCCCCCTGAATGACATTCTCCCGCCCGGGCTGCAAGTGCGCTACCAGCTGGGGGAGAAAGGGCTCAAGTCTTCGATCCGGGTGCAAGACGGCCTGGACTGCGGATTGTACCTCAACGAACTCATTCTGATCCGGGAAAAGGACCGTCTTTTCAGCATTTGTGATACCGGGGTCGTCTGCGGTAGGGGGGAGTTCCGGACGAGCTTTTTCTGGCCGGCGGACGGCCCGCCCGGGCGTTACTTCATCGAAGCTTTCGTGGTCAAGAACCGAAAAATCGTTGGGTCGAAGACCTGCGTGATCGATGTGAAAAAGGTGGGGATGGAGGCCTGGGTCAGCAGGCTGTCGAAGACTCACGGCATTCTTTACGGGGCCTTCGCCGTCGCGCTCGCCATCGCCGCCGGCCTTTCCGCCAGCCTTGCGTTCAAGCATTCCCGGGGAGAACTGGCCGAGAGCTGATGCGCCTGTTTACATGGCGGGAACGGGCTTTTCGGCCAGCGGCAGCGTAATGTGGACAGCGGTTCCCTTGCCTTCAAGACTGCTCACCCTGATGTCGCCCTCATGTTTCTTGATGATGGAATAGCTGATGGAGAGTCCGAGGCCCGTTCCCTTTTTCCCTTCCTTGGTGGAAAAAAGCGGGTCAAAGATATGCTCGAGCGCCTCGGCCGGGATCCCGACACCCTGGTCCGTCACGGTCAGCTCGATCCGGCCCCGGTCCAGCCTCGATGCATTGACCTCCAGGGCGCCGCCTTCGGGCATGGCTTGAATGGCGTTGTGGAACAAGTTCAAAAGTACGTGTTTCAGTGGGTTGAAGGCCCCCATGACTTCTGGAAGCGTTTCCGGAACATGGTTGACGAATTCCACATGATCCATCGCCATTTGGCTCTCCAGCAGACGATGGGCCGATTCGACGAGTTGGCGGAGGCTGACCGGCCCCGCTTCGAAACGGTCGTCGGTGAGGTAGGCGAGAAGGTCATTGACCGTTTCCCTGCCCTTGCGGGTTTCCGAGAAAATATCTTCGAGAAGGCCGAACCGAGGGCATTCCTTTCGAGGCTTGCAGGCTTCCATGAAATTTTCGACGTTCGTGTAAATCGTGTCGAGAACGGTGTTCAGTTCGCCTGCGATGCCTTCTGTGAAGGCGCCGACGCTTGCGAGTTTGTCGGCTTTCAGCACCTGGGCTTCCCGGGCCCTCAACTCCAGGAGCATGCGGTTGACGGCGAGCGATAAATCGGAGAATTCGTCGTGGTAGCGCCTTCTGGGGTTCATCAGAGTGAAGTCTCCCTCCGCGATCCGGCGGGTTGATTTCTGCAGCCGCTCGAGAGAAGACGTGATCGTCTTCGCCAGAAGGCTGGTGATCCAGAAGATGATCAAGAGCATGATCACCGAAAAGAGGAAAGGAAGCTCCTGGGAAATCCTGAGCACATGATTGGCGCCGGCGGCCTCTCTGGCCTTCAGGGTCCTGAGGTGATTCAGAATTCCGGCGCTTGCGGTGTCCAAGGCCTGGTCCAGTTTCACCCGCCTTGCCGGGTCCGCCGTGCTTTCCTTTGCAAGCTCCAGGCTGTCATCTAAAAGCTGGAGGTAGTGCCCGAAAGAAAGGTTAAGCGCGGAGAGATCCTTCTCACCCGCCGCATTCAGAACGGCCGGTCCGTTGTTCATCAGAAGATCGGTGGACTTTTTCGCGAAGTCTCTGGCGCGATCCAGATTGGCCTTGTTCGGAAATTCTGTGAGGGCGAAGTGCCGCGATTGCTGGATCTCGAGAGAAAGATCCTGGGAGATATCCAGGAAGTGCAGCTTGCCCCGTGCCTGGTAGAGAATCGCCAGGTTGACGATGCCCGTCACAGCGAGCAGGAAGAAGCACAAAAGGAATCCTGCGACGATCCGAAGCCGTATGCTGAGTCGGGGTCTGGAAAGATAGGCCCTCTCAGCTTCCTTCAGCCGTTCGGCTTCCACGTGTCCCAGTTTGTAATCGAGTTCCTGGCCGTTATCCTCCGCCATGTCCAGCCTTCCCGGGGGGTGGGCGTTCGAACCTTGCCGGCGGCCATGCTCACCGTGGTCGCCCCCAGGTGTTCATACAGAGTGATGACGAGTGTTTGGTGTTTCCCCCCTTATTGCCCACCCTCAATATATGCCGGCGGCTTATACGATCCATCGTGAAAGGGATGAAAGGAATCTCCGCCAGGAGAAATCCCCCGTTCCCCGAAGAGATTTTCAGCCAATTGAAGGGAAAACCCGTCCAATTTTTCGACAGTACACCATCGCGCCGCCGTCCCGGTCCCAGGAATAAGCAGGTTTCAACAGGATCCGGTTTTTCTCCAATGGCGCCATTGCTCCCCGGTTGAAACGGCGCGCCACTCGAGCCCGCGATCGTGCGGCCGCCCATCCACTGGACCCCTGCGGCCGCTTCGCCGCCTCCCTGTTTGGCGGCCCGCTTTGGGCGTGTTACCATGCCCGGAACGGCCGGGCGCCGTCCGGCCATGTAAGATCGCACCAGCTTAAGGAGAGTCACGTGAAGCGAATAACCGTTTGGAGCATCGTCCTGGTTTTGGCCGGTACTGCATTCGCCGCAGCCGCGCAGAGCGCGAAAAAGCCTGCGAAGAAAGCGCCGGCGGGCCTTGCAACGAAAATCGAAAGGAAGAGCTATGTGCTGGGTCTCGACGTGGGCCGAAACTTGAAAGAGGTCCCAGGCGACCTGGACATGAAGGCCCTTGTCAAGGGTATCGAAGACAGCCTACATGGTAAGAAACCGAGGCTGTCGGAGCAAGAAATGCAGGAGATCGGCCGGTCCATCAATAAAGAGGTGACCGACCGGCGCGAAAAGATGATCCAGGATATGGCCGCCAAAAATCTGAAGGCCGAGGATGCCTTTCTGGCGAAGAATAAAACCAGAAAAGGGGTTCATACGACCGCCAGCGGCCTTGAGTATGAAGTGCTTCGCCCGGGAAAGGGCCCCTCTCCCAAAGCGGGCGACACGGTCACGCTGAAGTACAAGGTGAGCCTTCTCAACGGGCAGGTTCTGCACGATTCTTTCAAGGACGGGAAGACGAGCACTATCCCCATGGCCAAACTTTTTCCGGGCTGGAGAGAGGGGCTGGAGATCATGCACGCGGGCTCCAAGTACCGGCTTTTCGTCCCTTCCAAGCTGGCCTTCGGATCACAGGGGCGCCGGGGCCTGCCTCCCAATTCCATGCTGATTCTAGACGTGGAGCTCTTGAAGGTCGGCAAGTAGAATCCACGTCGCATACGCGATCGTCTATGTAGGGCCGGGCCCCGAAGGGTCCGGCCCTCTTCGCGTCTCCGGCGCAACCAAGCATTATATTC
>JARRNO010000058.1:0-3759 GCA_037384885.1 Acidobacteriota bacterium | reverse complement strand
CTTGACCTACAAGTGCATTTCCGAATGCGATCATTGCTTTGTGTGGGGTGGTCCTGCCCAGGAGGGGACGATGACCGCCTCGGTAGTGGATCGAATCCTGAGGCAGGCGCAGGAAGCCGGCGGAATCGACTGGATCTGGTTTGAGGGCGGCGAGCCCTTTCTCTATTTTCCGCTGCTTGAATGGTCGGTTCGGAGAGCTTTTGAAGCAGGATTCAAGGTGGGCCTTGTGACCAACGGATACTGGGCGGTGTCTTCTGAGGATGCGCCTTTGTACCTTCGCCCCCTCCAGCCGTATCTGACTCAATTGGATGTGAGCAGCGACGAGTATCATTTGCCGGCCGTGCCGGCCGAACGCGCCGCACGCGCCGCCCAGGCGGCGGAATCGCTTGGCATTATAGCCGAGATTGTCTCGGTGGCGCCGCCGGCCGACCTGGATGCGCCGTCCCGCCGGGGCCTGCTGCCGGCCGGAGAAAGCCGGGTCATGTGCCGGGGACGTGCGTCAGCGAAGCTCGCGCCCCTGATCCCGGGGCGGCCCATCGAAGAACTTATCGAATGTCCTCACGAGAATCTCAGAAACCCTGAGCGGCTGCATGTGGATGCCTTGGGGTTCGTCCAAATCTGCCAGGGCATCAGTATCGGCAATGTGATGAACAAGTCTCTGGGGGAGATCTTCCGGGACTATGACCCCGGCGCCGGGCCCGTGACGGAGGCCCTTCTCCAGGGAGGACCCGCCTTGTTCGCACGGCGGTCGGGGCTGCCGCTCCATTCCTGCTATGCGGACGCCTGCCACTTGTGCTACGAAACAAGGTCCGGCCTTCGAGAGCGTTATCCCAACGTGCTGGCTCCTGACCCCATGTATGGTCCGCCGGCGCCCCTTCTTCGGGATGGAATGGCTCCTGGAAAGACGTGACCGTCCTCACATCGCTCTCACCTTATTTGGATTTTCAGCTCTTTTCTCGTATATTAAGTTCATCAACAGGTCTCATTCGGCGGCTGCCCCGCCTTCCCTAATCCAGCGCTTTCCATGTGGAAGTGTCCTGCGGCGGCCGGAGGTTTGGAGGGCCGTAAGGTCTAGGATGGAAGTCTTTCATCGGAGGATGGTTGCGATGCGAAAATTGACGGTCCTGTTCTTTTTTGTCCTGGCGGCGATCGCCGCTCCCCGGGTCTTGAGAGCGCAAATTCATGATTTCACGGGATCCTGGAAGAATCGGGACGCCAATACGAAGAGCGTGACGACCTTGAAGATCCATCTCAACGGAGGCCGGCTCCGCGTTCACGCCTGGGGCAAGTGCCACCCGAAGGACTGCGATTGGGGGACGGTCAACGGGCACGCATACGGCCCGCAAGCCTCGTCCGACCTGAATGCGTCGGCGAAGACCGTCACTGCTGTATTCAGGACAGCGTTCAGCGAGACGATTGTGGTGCTCCATTCCAAGTCCCGCAACCGGCTCCACGCCAACATTTACACCCGCTTTAGGGACAACAGCGGACGTACGGCCTACTCGGCCTCGGAAACCTTTGTCCGGGAAGTACGGAGACCCAGGCGTCCGCCCGTGGTCCGGCGCGACTGTATTCCCTACGATCCAAACACTCTGCGCATCGAGAATGAGGGCGCCAAAGGCTGGCTTTTGACCGACGGGCGGTCACGGCTGGAAATGTTGGACAACCGCGAAGATGCGCAGCGGGCGCTCGCCCTCGCCAGGCGGCATACCATGCAGTGCTTCATCGGACGTGACAACCACCGTTCCGACCGCAAGAGCTACATCGTAGAGTACTGGGAGGGCGATTCGGGCCTGCACCCTGCAATCCAGGGCGAGGACTGCATCCGGTACAACCCCTCCAAGCTGCATATCGTCAATGAAGGCGCCAACGGCTGGCTTCTCACGGACGGCCGGTCGCGGCTCCTCATGCTCGACACCAAGAGCGATGCAGAGGCGGCCCTCAGGCTGGCCAAGCGCCACACGATGCAATGCTTTATCGGCCGGGGGAATCATCGTCCCGATCGTAAGGATTACATCGTTCAATACTGGAAATAGCTCGAACCGGCGACGGGTGTTCCCAGGGCGGCCCATCCCGATCCAGGGGGGCCGCCCTTTCTCCATACGGCCCTGGAGAAGACGATGAGAATCTTGCGCACCCCCGACGAATGCTTCGACAACCTTCCCGGCTTTCCGTTCAAGCCTCGTTACGCGGAAGTGGAGGGGCTCCGGATTCACTACGTGGACGAGGGGGACCCACACGGCCCAGTCGTTCTTATGCTTCATGGGGAACCCACGTGGTCCTATCTCTACCGCAAAATGATCCCGGTCTTTGCCGGAGCCGGGTGTCGCGCCGTTGCACCCGATCTGCCGGGCTTCGGGCGATCCGATAAGCCGGCAAGCCGGTCCGGATATTCGTACCGCAGGCTCGTGGAATGGATGGCGGCCTGGATGGAGGAGCTGGACCTGGCGGGAGTAACAATGGTGTGCCAGGATTGGGGCAGCTTGATCGGTTTGAGGCTGGCCGCCGGCGCCCCCGGAAGGTTCGACCGCATCGTCGTGGCCAACGGCGCCCTGCCCACTGGAGAAGAGCGTCTTCCCAAGGCTTTTCATATATGGCGGCTCTTTGCATCCTGCTCGCCCGTTTTCCCCATCGGAACCATCATCCGTGCGGGTTGCCGGCGTCCGCTGGAACGCGGCGTCGCAGACGCCTACAAGGCTCCCTTTCCCGCCCGGAAGTTCAAGGCGGGAGCGAGGGCGCTGCCCGGCCTCGTTCCTGCGTCCCGGGATGATCCAGCAGCGGAGGCCAACCGCAGAGCCTGGGAGGTGTTGGAGACATGGGAGAAACCTTTCCTCACCGCATTCGCTGACGGTGATCCTTTCACTCGGGGCGCAGAGAAGGTCTTTCACCGGCGGATTCCGGGAGCCGAAGGACAGCCGCACACTATCCTGAGAGGGGCGGGCCACTTCATTCAAGAAGACGCGGGAAAAGCGTTGGCCGAAATGGTGCTGCGCTTCATGGGCGGCCGGAGACCGGGCTGCCGGTTCGCCGGGAATTGCGGCGGCATGATCCGGGTATTAAATTTTGAACCAGGGCCCCGGATGGTCCGGAGGCCCGGGATCGACCGGAACGGGAAAAGCTGCCGCCGCCCGGACCGGAGAATCCCAGCCTTAAGGGATGTCTGAAGAGGGGCTGGATGCCGTGACCGGGCCGTCAAGCGGTTCGGGAATTGAGTTCATGGAAATGAACCGGAGGCATGTCAGCCATGAAATACAAACACAACAAACCAACCAACCGATCTTTCAATGCGTCTCCGTTGCGGGCGCCCGTTATCGCTTCGCTGATTGCGGGAATTCTGGTCCTGGCGGGCTGTGCCGGGATGAATGAGCCGAGGCCGACCGTTCCGGGCCCGGTGACCGTGGCGCAAATCGTCAAAATGAGCAAGGACGGGGTCCCCGCCCAGCAGATCATCGACAAAATGCGCCGGTCGCGGACCGTTTACCGTCTCAAGGCGAGCGAACTGGCCAAGTTGAAGCAGGAAGGGGTCCCCGACGCCGTGATCGACTATATGCAGCAGACCTACTTGGACGCTACGCGGCGGGAGGAACGCAATCGCTACCACTGGAGCTATTTGGGATACTGGGGCTACCCGTATCCTTACTGGTACGGCTGGGCCCCCTTCGGCGGATGGATCTACTGGGACGGCGACGACTGGGACGGCGACTGATAGACGCGACGTTCGCCGGCGTCCGGCGTGATGCCCGGCCGGTTTCCGGCCGG
>JARRNO010000057.1:0-9926 GCA_037384885.1 Acidobacteriota bacterium | reverse complement strand
AGTTGCTCTGGTTCCGCAGATTCCGCCGGTCGGTGCCGGTCATGGTCTTCGTTTCCGCCGGCGTGACCCTCGGGATGTGGATGGAGCGGTACACGATCATCGTCCTCTCTCTCCACCGGGACTTCCTGCCCTCTTCCTGGGGCGTCTACGTCCCTACGCCGATCGATTTCGGAATCCTCTTCGGGTCGGTGGGGCTGTTCCTGACGCTGCTCCTTCTCTTCCTGAGGAAACTGCCCATCATTGCGACCTCCGAAGTCAAGCCCGACATCGTCCACTACCAGTCCAATAAGAATGCGGGGGCCAACCATGCCTGAGTCCGTATTTGGCATCCTGGCGCTGTTCTCAAGCGGAGAAGAGCTCCTCAAGGCCGTTCCAAAGGTCAAGGAGAAGGGCTTCCATTCTCTGGAAGCCTATACGCCCTATCCCGTCCACGGCGTGGACGAAGCGATCGGCGCCGGCAAATCCAAGCTGGGCATCCTGGTCTTCATCATGGGGACCATCGGCGCCATATCCGCGTTCGTTTTCCAGTGGTGGACGAGCGCCATTGATTATCCGCTGCGCATCGGCGGCAAGCCCTACAACTCTTGGGAGGCCTGGGTCCCGGTCATGTTCGAGGTGACGGTTCTCTTCGCCACCTTCACAGCGGGGCTCGGGATGATGTTCATTTTCAACCGCCTGCCCTTTTTCGGCAGCCCGGTCCTGAAATCGAAAGCCATCGTTCACACCACGAGGGACAAGTTCGCGCTCATGATCCAGCCCACCAAGGGCGTGCTGGATTTGGAAGCGGCCAGGGCCGCGCTCATGGAAGCGGGCGGGTACGACATCGAGATCCTCCCGGCTCCCGACCGCAGCCTTCCAGGCGTGGGATGGTGGATCAAGATCCTGGTCGGCATCACAGCCGCCTGCGTCGTGGCGGGCGTGGCAACTTCGTGGGCCATCAAGATTTTTCCCACCATCAAGCCCATGTCGGAGATGGAGAACCAGGCCAAGCTCGACGCGCAGGAAGCGGACAGCTTTTTCGCAAACGGCCGGGGCATGCAGCTCCCCCCCGCGGGCACCGTTCCGCGGGGCTACATGCCCATCTTGGCCAAGAGCCCCGAACAAGGCGGCAAGGATCTGTTCAATCCTCTTCCGGTGACGAAACGCGTTCTTGAGCGCGGGCGCAAGATGTTCGATATCCATTGTGCGGTCTGCCACGATATGCTGGGAACGGGAAAGCCGTGGCTCGACAAGTACTACAAGGCCCAGCCGGCGAACCTCCAGTCATCCACGCTTCGCGATGCTCCCGACGGGTACATCTACTGGGTCATTTCAAACGGTAAGGGCACCATGCCCAGTTATGCGGCCGATATATCGCAAAACGACCGCTGGTGCATCGTCCATTACGTGAGAGCTCTGCAGCGCTCCCAGCACGCCAGAGAGGAGGACCTGAAATGAATGACGCTTCACGCAATTCGGGGCATAAATTCCTGTGGATCCTGACGGCCCTGGGCGCGGTGGGCGTTATCGCCACGTACTTCGTGGCGGGTCCTCATCGGTTCTGGGCGAACTGGCTGATCTGGTTCGTATTTGTGGCCATGGTCGCCTTGGGCTCTCTCTTTGTCGTAGCCCTCCAGCATGTCACGGGAGCGGTGTGGAGCGTCCCGCTTCGGAGGGCCCCCGAGCGCGTCGCCGCCCTGACGCCGTGGCTGATTCCTCTGGCTTTCGTGGCGCTTTTTTCCATGCCCGTCGTCTTCTCCTGGACACAGCCCGGGGCATCCTCAGTCAAAGCCCTCGTCGAGAAGTCGGCTTGGCTCAACTATCCGTTCTTCATCATCCGGCTTGTGATCTGCCTCCTCGTCTGGGTAATCTCGTACCGCCTTCTCGTCGGGAAGTCCATTCGGCAGGACAAGACGCGCGATCCCAAGATCACGGTCTTTCTCCGGCGGTTTTCGCCGTTATTCATGGTGCTTCTCGCCCTGACCATCACGAGCTTTTCCTTCGATTGGGTGTCCAGCATAGAAGCGGCGTGGTACAGCGACATCTTCGGAGTTTACCTGTTCGCCGGGGCCGCCTTGTCAGGTCTCGCCGCGTCCTCGCTGGCCGGTATCTACCTCATGCGGAGGGACAGGCTGCCGCACGTGACAGAAGACCACCTGTACAACCTGGGCGGCCTCCTGTTCGGGTTTACGATTTTCTGGGGCTACATCGCCTTTTCCCAGTACCTTCTCCAGTGGTACGCCAACATGCCGGAAGAGGTTTTCTGGTATAAGCAGCGGACGGTCGGCGGCATGCTCATCGTCTTTATCATCCTTGGCATCGGACACTATTTCGTGCCTTTCCTAGCCCTCATGACAGAGGACGCCAAGAAAAAGTGGAAGCGCCTGCGCTGGGTGTCCGTCTGGCTGCTGTTCATGGAGATCGTCGACCTCTACTGGATGATTTTCCCCCTGCTGGGGAAGAACATGACGCTGGGCTGGCCCGAGTTGGCCTTCGCCCTGTTCTTCATTTGCGGCGGCGTACTCGTGGCGGGAAGGGCCATGGCCAAGGGAGAGGACACGCCGGTGGGCGATCCCTTTATAGAGGCCGGCCTGGAATTCCACCTGTGATCGGGGTATGGTGACCATGAATAAAACGACCAAAAAAATTCTATCCATCTCCACGGGGATCCTGGTGCTCGCCGGGCTTTATGCTGTTCTCGGTTTTATGGTTCTGCCGCACGGCGGCTACCATGAAAAATACGAAAAGCAGTACCAGGAATCCCAGAAGAAGCATAAGGACCCCACGGTCTTTCCCACGGTGAAAGGCAAGGTTGTTCCAGGCCTCAACCTGCAGGAGATGTACGAAGCCACCCCCAAGGTGCTTGCAAAGGGCAAAAAGCTCTTCGGGGAAAACTGCGCCGCGTGCCACGGGGCGAACGGCAAGGGCGATGGTCCCGCCGCGCCGGCGCTCCATCCTCACCCGAGGGACTTTGCCAGCCCCAAGGGCTGGACGCGCGGCTACACGATCGCGGACATCTACACGACGCTCAGCGAGGGCGTCAAAGGGACCGCCATGGGCGCCTACGACACGATCCCGCCGAAAGACCGCTTTGCGCTGGCCCACTACGTTCAGTCCTTCGGGAAGTTTAACCATCACAACAACTTCAAGAAGGGCAAGGCGGAGCTGGACCAGAAATTCCATCTGTCGCAAGGCATCCACGAACCCAACAAGGTCGCCGTGCCCATCATCATGAAGCACATGGAGTCCGAATTTCACGCGCCCGCTGCGGTCAAGATTCCGCCCGCAGGCGCAACGGGCGAAGGAGCCGTTCTCTGCCGCAAGATGATCGCCGACCCGGTGAAGGCCGCCGAAGTCCTCTCGCAGGTGAAGAACTGGCGGAAGGATATGGGTGTGTTCGCTCAGGCGGCCATGTCCGACACCCCGCGCAACGGTTTCCAGCCTTCGGTCGCCACCATGACTAAGCAGCAGTGGCAGGCCTTCCACGACGAACTGGTCAAAATTACGCCCGTTCCTTCCGGAGGGGAAAGCGGAAACAGCGGGGACTGAAAAGGGCCGTTTAGCCAGGGACGGCGGGGCGGTCCGCCCGCCGGGCGGAAATAATCTCCGCAGTCCCGATGTTCATAAATGAGATCGCAAAGAGAGCGGAACTGGAACTTCATGCGGACTTCTATGACCTCGACATCTGAAAATGTGAGCAGTTATTTCTGTGACAACGCATGGAAGATCTCGCTCTCACTGAAAGCGGCCTTTGCCGCGCAGACCCCGCGGGACAAACATGCTCCCGCGACGTCCGGGAGCCCCGCCGGCTTCCGGATGGTCATGAAATCGAGGCCCTTAATATGAACGTATCTGGAAACGAAAGTTCGACGAGAAAGGTGCGCCGCCTTTCTCCCGCATCCGGTCTTGCAGTGCTGGCGCTCGCGGCCGCCTTGTTATTTCCCCCGGCGGTTTTCGCAGCCGAGAAGGCGTCCTCCGGCAAGTACTCCAACGGCCGGCCCAAGGTGGAAGGCGTTGATGAACACCTCGGTAAATTCATCCCCCTGGATGCTCAGTTCTACGATTCCCAAGGGAACAAGGTCACCATGGGCGAGATCATGAAAAAGCCCACGGTCCTGGCCTTCTTCTATACCCGCTGCGCGGGGATCTGCCCCCGGCTTCTGACCGGCATCGCCACAGTAATGAACAGGATGCCGCTGGAGGCGGGCAAGGACTACCAGGTGGTGTGCATCAGTTTCGATCCCACCGACACCCCCGCCAAGGCGGCGGCCAAGAAACACGATTACATGCACCTTCTACAGAAGGACGTTCCGGCGAAGGACTGGCTCTTCCTTACCGGCGACCAGGCCAATATCGACAAAATGACGCAGGCGTGCGGCTTTTCCGTCCAGAAGGCGGGCAATATGTTCGTCCATCCAACCACGCTCATCGTACTCTCGCCCAAAGGGAAGATCGTCCAGTACCTTTACGGCGTGAGCTACGTGCCGAGTGCGCTTGAGCTGGCCATTTCAGATGCGGCCAAGGGCAAGGTCGGCTCCAAGATCATCAACACCCTGCTGCCCTGCTTCAGCACGCAGGCGAAGGGGACGCACATTGTGGCGGTTGTGATGGCCGGCACGGGAATCGCCATTCTTCTCATCGCGGCTGGATTCATCGCCTGGCTTGTCTTCACCGACCCCAAACGCAGGAAGAAACGCAAAGAGACGAGGTCCTGACCATGACGCACGACGAGGCGATCACCTCGGCCCATACGCCGCCGAGCTATCTGGAGGAAAAAGGCCGTCACAGCGGCATCTTCGCCTGGATCCTCTCCACCGATCACAAGCGCATCGGCATGCTCTATCTCTTCACCACCGTCATGTTCTTCCTTGTGGGCATGGCGCTGGGCTTCCTGATGCGCACCCAGATGCTCTCCCCCCAAGGTGCTCTCTTCAAGAACGCCGATTACTACAACGCACTCTTCACGCTGCACGGCGTGATCATGATTTTTCTCTTCGTGATCCCCGTCGTGCCGGGCTCGTTGGGGAATTTCTTCATGCCGATCATGATCGGCGCCAAGGACGTGGCCTTTCCCCGGATCAACCTGCTGTCCTGGTACCTGTACGTGATCGGGTCGGTGATCGCCCTGGCCTCTCTCTTCGGTTCGGGCCTGCCCGACACCGGCTGGACGTTTTACGCGCCATACAGCCTGCGAACGCACGCTGACATTCCCATGGCGGTGTTCGGCGTCTTTGTCGTGGGTTTCTCGTCCATCTTGACCGGGGTCAATTTTATTACCACCATCCACAGGATGCGGGCCCCCGGGATGAAGTGGATGAAAATGCCCCTGTTCCCCTGGGCCATTTACGCCACGTCCTGGGTCCAGGTGCTGGCGACGCCGGTGCTGGGCATCACCATGCTCCTGATCGCCGTGGAGAGGCTTTTCCACGTCGGGATATTCAATCCGGCCCTGGGGGGCGATCCGCTCCTCTACCAGCACCTCTTCTGGATGTACTCGCACCCGGCGGTGTACATCATGATCCTGCCGGCCATGGGCCTGATTTCGGAAATCATTCCCGTCTTCGCCCGCCGGACGATTTTCGGGTACACCGCCATCGTCTGGTCCACCATCGCCATTGCGGCGCTGGGTTCCCTTGTGTGGGCGCACCACATGTTCACCACGGGTATCAGCGATATCTCCGCCACTGTCTTTTCGCTGCTCACCATGCTGGTGGCCGTGCCGAGCGCCATCAAGGTCTTCAACTGGACCGCCACTCTCTATAAGGGGTCCATCTCGCTTGAGCCGCCCATGCTTTTCGCCCTGAGCTTCATCTTCCTGTTCAGCATCGGCGGGCTCACGGGACTCATGCTCGGCACCCTGTCCCTCAACGTGGCTCTCCACAACACCTATTTCGTCGTGGGCCACTTCCATTACGTCATATTCGGGGGAACCGTCTTTGCCTTTTTCGCGGCGCTTCACTACTGGTTCCCCAAGATGTTCGGAAAGATGTACAGCAAGGCGGCGGCCTATACGGCATGGGGGCTCATGTTCGTCGGATTCAACATCTTCTACTTCACCTTCCTGGTGCTCGGCGTCATGGGCATGCCCCGGCGCTACGCGTTCTATCTTCCCAAGTTCCAGACACCGCAGGTTATCGCGACCGTCGGTGCTTGGATCCTGGTGACCGGCGTGCTGATCATGTTCGGAAACCTCATCTGGGCGCTTTTCCGCGGTGAAAAGGCCGAGGAGAACCCCTGGGGCGGCATCACGCTGGAATGGAAGACGCCTTCGCCGCCGCCGGTGGAGAACTTCCTGGAACCGCCTGTCGTTCCCGATGACCCCTACGACTTCCAAGGAGCGTTTGCGCGATGAGTGAAATGGCAGTGGATCGAGTCGCAGAGGCGGCGCACGCCGAGGAACACGAGGTGCACCGCGACTACACGGGCTCCAAGATCGGCATGTGGCTGTTCCTCTTTTCGGAATGCATGCTGTTCGGCGGACTCTTCATCATGTACGCCATGTACCGGGCCGACTACACCCAATCGTTTCTCGCCGGGGGGAAGGAGATGAATACGGCGATCGGTGTTTTCAACACGATCGTCCTCCTCACGGGAAGCTGGACCGTGGCCATGTCCATCACCGCCGTTCAGCGCCGCCACAAGAAACTGGCCATCGGCCTCATCAGCACCACCATCGGTCTCGGCGCCCTGTTTATGGTGCTCAAATTGTTCGAATGGGGCCAGCACATCAAGCACGGGCTCTATCCGGCGTCGAGCGAGCTTGCGGGGCATCACGGCAAACAGGTGTTCTTTGCTCTGTACTACCTGATGACCGGCCTGCATGGACTGCACGTGATTGCGGGGATGACTGTCCTGACGGTGATGCTGATCCTGCTGATCCGGAACAAGATTACGCCGGAGCATTCGGTCGCCCTCGAGAACGCGGCGCTTTACTGGCACCTCGTGGACATTATCTGGATCTTCCTGCTGCCGCTGTTCTACCTCGCGGCGTAAGGAGAATGAATCATGGCGCATGACCCGACTGGAGTCCAAGAAGACGTACACGCCATCAGTTACACGACCTACACCCTCGTGTGGGGGGCGCTGGTGGCCCTGACGCTGCTGTTGTCGGCCGTGTCTGTGTTCCACTTGAAGGACGTTCCGTTTCTGACGCCCTCCCTTGCGGCCTTTATCATCAGTCCCATCAAGGCGGGGCTGGTTGTGTTCTATTTCATGCACCTGAAATATGAAACGAACAACATCTACAAGATCATGCTCGTCATTACACTGGGGATTCTGATCATATTTCTGGGCTTAACCTGGCTTGACGTGGCTTTGAGGTGAGGCACCCATGAACTCTTCTGCAACATCACTGACGGGAAGCCAAGAAGGCGTATTCATCTACATCGTTTCCGTCTGCGCCGCAGCGCTTGTCATCGTCACGGTCCTGATGATCTACTTCGTCATCCGGTACAGCCGCAAGAACAATCCCCATCCCGAGGATGTGAAGGGAAATGTGCTTCTGGAAACGGTATGGACGATCGTTCCGACCATTCTATTCATTTCCATGTTCTATTTCGGCTGGACCAAGTGGGAACAGATGCGTCACGTCCCGCACGACGCCATGCGGGTGGCGGTGACAGCGCAGCAGTGGTCCTGGAGCTTCAAGTATCCCAACGGGAAAGAAAGCAGCATTTTGCGGCTGCCCGTCAACCATGCCGTCCGCTGCAACCTGCATTCCAAGGACGTCATCCACGGCTTCTTCATCCCGGCGTTCGGTGTGAAGGAGGACGTGGTGCCCGGACTTCACAACTACGTCTGGTTCCAGCCGACAGATGTGGGGACTTACGAGCTCATGTGCTCCTCCTACTGCGGAGTAGGTCACCCCCACATGATCACGCAGGTGAAGGTCATGAAAGACGCGGACTTCAAGAAATGGTACAACCAGAAAGCGGCCGCGACGGGGGCCGCCCTTGGCAAGCAGATATACGAAACCAAGGGCTGCAAGGGCTGCCACAGCCTGAACGGTTCAAAGGTGGTCGGCCCCACATGGAAGGGCCTCTACGGATCAAAGGTGACGGTCGTCACCAACGGAAAGCAGCGAACGGTCACGGCGGACGACGCTTACATCGAGCGCTCCATCCTCGAGCCGAACGCGGATATCGTGAAGGGCTTCCCCTCCGGCGTCATGCCCTCGGAGAAGGGCAACCTCAGCAAAAAGGATATCCAGGCGGTGATCGATTACATGAAAACCCTGAAGTAAGTGGTTTCCCCGCAGAGGGAAAGAAAGGCGGAACGGGACAGTGAGCATTAAGCCAGACATGCAGAGCGGACTGAAACCGCGGGGAGAGCTGGCCTTTCCCGTCCCCGGCGAGAGGGCCGGGCGCGTTCAGGGCGCGCTCGCCGCGCTGGGCCGGACGCTACAGATGCTGAAGGTCCTCACTAAATTCAACATCGGCTTTCTGTCCACCTTCTCCGCCGCGACGGGCTACATCCTGGCCGCCCACGGCGTCGGCTGGCCTCTCGTACCGGCCATACTTGGCACCCTCTTGCTGGCGCTGGGCGCCGCCGCCATGAACGAAGTTCAGGAATGGCGGATCGATTCGGTCATGAAGCGAACGCAGCACCGGCCCATCCCCACGGGCCAGATCACGCCCGGCGCGGGGTTGGCTGTGGCGCTGTCCCTGCTGGCGCTGGGCTACCTGGCCCTGCTGGTTTTCATCAGCCTCGCGGCCGCCGCTCTCGGCATCCTGGCCGTGGTTTCTTACAACCTCTTCTACACCTACCTCAAGCGCGTGACGGCCTTCGCCGTGGTGCCCGGCTCCATCATCGGCGCCATCCCGCCGGCCATCGGCTGGGTGGCGGCCGGGGGGAGCCTCGCTGATCCGCGCGTTCTCGCGCTGAGCTTTTTCTTCTTCATGTGGCAGATCCCTCACTTCTGGCTGCTCCTTTTCCTCTACGGCGACGACTATGCCCGCGCCGGCCTGCCCACGCTCACAAAGATTTTCTCGCGCGAGCAGCTCGGCCGGTTGACCTTCATCTGGATGGTGACTACCGCAGTTTCCTGCCTGCTGCTGCCGTTCTTCGGCGTCATCCGCATGCCGCTGGTGGATGCGGGGCTTGTGGGTGCGGCGGCATGGCTGGTCTTCAACGCCGTGAAGATTCTCAAGGCCGGCGGCGAACGCCGCCGCTTCGGCCTCGCCTTCCGCGACATCAATCTTTACGCCCTCCTCGTTATGGGCCTGCTTGTCTTGGACGCTGTAATCTAGCCCACAATCCCCACCGGCAATCGGCTGCACCGGCGCATAGACCTGCGCCTGCTTCGTCATGCTCCCTCGGCCGTCCGCAGTTGGCCGAAGGTCGTATTCACAGGGAGGATGGGAGGACGGGAGGCACCTGGACCACTATTACTCTCCCGTCATAAGGTGCGCCGTTCCGTTTAACGGCATTCTGTTTAAATCCTTGCTTGCGAAAGTTAGTCAAAACCTAATCACCTAGTCACCTGATCACGTCGTCACTCGGGCGTTCCCGCAACGGCTACTTCCACAATGAATCAGTGAGACGGTGAGGAAATACACGGATTGGGAGCGTGGAGCTCTGCGGCCTTTACTTCTTCAACGGATGCCCCTAACGTGAGTGGAACGGAGGCCTGCATGAAAAGTCATCCGGAGATTCATGTCGTTCGAGTTTACGAAGCGGGGGCGGCTCCCGCCGGGGCGGCCCGCTTCCTGGTGGACCGCCTCTGGCCGCGGGGGGTGAAGAAGGAAGCCCTGAATCTCAAGGGCTGGCTGAAGGATCTGGCGCCGAGTACCGAACTGCGCAAATGGTACGGCCACGATCCCGAAAAGTGGGAGGAGTTCAAGACCCGCTACTTCGCCGAACTGGAAGCCCATCCTGAAGATCTCGCACCGTTGAAAGAGGCCCTCGAAGCCGGCCCTGTGGTGCTCTTTTACAGCTCGCGCGAACGG
>JARRNO010000056.1:6056-30831 GCA_037384885.1 Acidobacteriota bacterium | reverse complement strand
AAATCACCTGCAGCGGGCCGGTTAGTCTTACGGGTAACCGACTTATAGAGAGTTTTGGATTCCTGATTTTCCAACAACGTATCCAATCCCTCCAGTCGCCACAAAAGCAGATTCGGGTCGTGTTGAAACTCAGAAACAATCCATTTGAAGTGATCCTTGGAAATTGTTTGCCCTGTCTTTAGGCATGCCGCCACATAGTCGAGTACGAGTTTCTCCCTCTTTGAAAAGGTGTTAGCCGTTCTAAGCATCTCCCACAGGACCTCTACGCTGTCTGGGACCGGATAAACGGCATTCAGTCGCGCAATGGCAAGAGGGGCGGCATCGACGCCATCAAAATAGTGCTGTTGATATTCTCTGTCATAAAAGCTTACATAGAAAGCCCTCTTAGCTCCATGTAATTTGTCGAGACATGCTATAACAATTTCAATCAACACCCGCTTCCGCTTTTTGGAAAAGCAACCGTCTAGAATGATTGTTATTGCGCTGGGGCTCTCAAATTCAGGAGCGACCAAAGCCCATATCAGATCATCGTTTTCACCAAGGCGGCACACGAGTATGGTTGAGAGTTTCTGCTCGAAGCATGATTGTCCCCAGCAGGAGCCCGACCTGGCTTGCTCTATCAGGTCGTGAATGTTGGATAATCTGGAATTCATGTCGCCCCTCTGAGCCAACGTCCCATTCCATGCAGCAAGCAGACCCTCGCAATGTTCGCTCGGTTTTGCCGGCTGGCTTGCGCACACAGACGCATACGTGAGGACCATGAGAGAACAAGACAAGAATATTCTCCCAAACATCTTTCCCCTCCTCCCGCTAGTTCGCCTCTGGTAGGCTTCGTGCGCCGCCCCCGGGGAGGAAGCGGCTGGGTTGCCTTCGCGAGCAGCAACCGGTGGACGACTATTAACCAATGAGGTTGGCGTAGAACCTGAAAGTTTGCCCCCGCCACGCTTAAACGACCGGCAGGCGTATCACCGGCACAACAGAAACGTCACGTCGATCGACGCGGTGATCGTTATGTTGCTGGGTGCCAACGAGGTTTTTACCGCAGCAGGTGCCAACAATACTATTTCGTTCATGCCGCGATAATAATTGCTGGAGCTCCGGGAGGATTCAGAAATCTTGATGGGAGCGCACACCTTCTGCCCCAGAGCCGCCGCCAGATAATCCGCTTTTTCTTTCGCGGCCTTGATTGCGAGAATCCGAACTTCCTTTCGTTTCGCCACCTCATCATCGGACCCGAAGCGCACGTTGCCGATTCCGTCGACGCCCGCTTCGATCACGTCGGCAATCAAGCCATCGTAAGTGCTCATTTCTCTGAGGGTGATCACCATGCGAGTTCTCGCTTTGTAGCCGAGGAATATGGGCGCCTTGCCTTCAACGTCCTCTTCTTCTCTTTCAAGTGAGACGTCCTCGGTTGCAACGTCCTTGCCGGACACACCATCCTTCTCGACCACCGCCAGCACTTTCTTTGCTTTTTCGTCGTTGAGCTTCTGGGCCAGCCGGACATCTTTATTCAACGTGGTCACGGAAACAGAGATTCGCGCATAAGTCGGCGAGATTTGCATTTGTGCGGTCCCGGTCACGTCGATGGTGGGCGGTTTAGGCTCTTGGGCTTGCACCGCCAGCGACAGCCCCACAATTGCGATCCCCCAGGTCAACATCCCTATCAAACGCATTCTGGACCCCCTTAAACGAGAAATCTGAACAGAAAGGGGGGCAGGTCTACAGGTTTACTCTTAATTCTCTTCGACACTTTTCTCAAAGCACCTTGCGGCCTCGCCCCCCCAATGAGCTTACCCTCTGCAAACTCCACATCTCACGACTCTTGCTTGCTGTAACTACGGGTATTTTAACACATGCGCAAACCACGGGCCGAATCGCCTCGCCCTTCGCCCGCTCCCTGGCCCACGGCGCGATTGCCCGACATTGAAGGTAAATTTCTCAGCGTCCCTCGTCTGCGCCTTCAGCGCTTCTCTGTGGGACCGAAGATTTCTCTATGTCTTTGGTCTTAAGCCCCCTTCTGGGATGGCTTGTTTCATAAGAGTTGCCGGCGGCACACACGGCTGACCGGTCAGGTCCGCACGGTCTTCAACCTCATGTCTCTTGTCCTTGCCCGGGAGGCTGGAAATGGAGTACTCTGGCGGCACAACAGCGATGGATAAGCACGCCGTGTCGAGGAAGAGGGGGAGCATAGCCTATGTGCGCTGAGACGCCTCCGCGACCGGACAAAGCGCGGGGATGACGTCTTGGTGTACGGATCGCTGGGGCGGCAGAAGGGATCTTTTCCAGTTTGCGACTGCGCTTCCAGAGAAACCATGGGCATGAAGGGGGGGACCATGGCAGAGATCAAACAGATCATAAAGAGCGCATTGAAAGGTTCTTTCAAGTCGTTGCGCCAGCCGGCTCAACCGCCCGCCATACAGAGCTTGTGGATCGGAAAGGAACTCACGGTGATGGAAAGGATGTGCATTTCTTCCTTCCTGAACAATGGGCACGATTATGTTCTTTATGTGTACGGCCATGTAAACCATATCCCGCCAGGAACCACCGTGAAGGATGCCAACGACATCATTCATGAATCGGAGATATTCAAATACAGCTCATATGACAGCTATGCGGGATTTTCAGATATGTTTCGATACAAGCTGCTGTACGAAAAGGGCGGGTACTGGGTGGACACGGACATCTTCTGTTTGAAACCGTTTCCTTTCGAGAAGCGTTACCTCTTCGCCTCTCAGCGAAATATGACAGGGAAAATAAAGGTCAATTGCTGTGTGATGAAGGCTCCGGCAAAATCAAGACTTATGGCCTATTGCTATAAGGAGTCGATTGCGAAAGACCCCGCAACGCTGAAATGGGCGGAGATGGGACCCATTTTGCTCACAAAGGCCGTGACACAATTCAAGATGTGGGATGATGTGTCCGGCCCCGAGGCATTCTGTCCCATAGAGTGGTGGAAGTGGGATCGCCTGATCACCGAATCGGATATGAATGTATTCAATGGCTCCCTGGCGGTGCATTGCTGGAACGAAATGTGGAGACGAAACAACGCGGACAAGTCTATTCGGTATAAGGATAATTGTCTCTACGAACAGCTCCAGACTTTAGGTCAGCGAGTTGCGGCGCCCGCTGACAAAACATAGGGAACATATCTTGCAATGTAGCAAAACGGAAGGCGCGAGGCGATGATCTGGGAAGGCAAAACCAGGGACAGCCATCTAATTTCCCGGGCGGCCATCCCGCAACCGCCTTTCACTTCACGACTCACGGTTGACGGTTAACGATTCACGGGGCGGCGATGCCGCCCTTGAGGCTAAACTGTTTTCAGCTTAAGCGGAGATGTTTTTTGCAGCAAGGTTTACTTTCGAAGACGTTGCCTCATTCTTGAGAGGGAAAACAATGCGCTTTTGGAGTAAGTCCATCTTCATCACAATTTCGTTTCTTTTGGTCGTGGGCACGCTTGTTTACGCGAAAGACCCAACGGGTATCACGGACCCACTCTGCATAGCGGGTTACTACGGGGACATCACAGACATAGGTCGGTTGCTGAATGAAGGGAGGGATCCCTACAAAGCGGACAAAAGAGACACAACGCCACTTGAGTACGCCGTGATTGGGAACCATCCGCAAACGGTTGAACTATTATTAAATCACGGCGCTGATTCCAATGCGCACGCAGGTGTTCCTTTAATGATAGCTGTGGCGGATCGGAAAGAAAAAATCACTCGGATACTGCTGCGCCATGGTGCAAAGGTGAATGTGGGCCCCCATGGGTTTCATGATTCTCCCCTGGTGGCCGCGACTATGCTGGACGATTTGAAGACGGTTCAGCTTCTATTGTCGCACGGAGCGAATCCCAATTTATGCTGGAAGACCCTGTCCCCACTGATGGCGGCGTCAGAAGGAAAAGGCGTCCTGCTCAAAGTGCTCCTCGATCACGGTGCGCATGTGAACGCGCAGAGCCCGAAGGGGTATACGGCCCTGATGCACGCGGCCCTGGAAGGCGCCCCGGCCAATATCGGAGTTCTGGTTCGCGCCGGAGCGCGCGTGAACGAAGGGGATGTCAACGGGGTCACGGCCCTGATGCTCGCAGCGGCGCGAGGCAGGGTCGATGCTCTCACCGCACTGATCAAGAAGGGCGCCAATGTGAGCCAGCATGCCTTCGACGGAGGACAGAACAAGACGGCGCTGATCATGGCGTCGGAGCGGGGAAAGATTGATGCTGCGCGGGCGCTCCTGAAAGCCGATGCAGACGTCCATGCAACAGGCGCCTGGCACGAAACGCCGCTCATGCTCGCCGCGTCCGGAGGCTGGGAGAGCCTGGTCACCCTGCTTCTCGATCACGGTGCATCAGTCAACGCCGCGAACGACAGGGGCAACGCGGCTCTCTGCTATGCCGCGGCGAGAGGACAGACTCCGGTCGCTCGGAGTCTGATCAAACGCGGGGCCAGGGTCGATCTCAAGGACGCAAAGGGAGAAACGGTCATGGACGTCGCCCGAACCCTGGGCGATCCATACCTTCTGGATTTACTCAAGAGAGCTGAAAAAGGTAGCTAAGCGTGGCTATTGGTCAGCTCTCCAGGTTAGCTGTTCATTTACAGATCGCCCGAATCACCATGTTTTGTGACTTCCCGCCTTCAATGGTCTTCGCTGCCTGGCAGGCTGTTCGCCTGACGCCCTTGCCCAGAAGGCCCGCAATGGAGTACTCTGACACCTCTGAAACCATGGATGAGCACGTCGTGTCGAGGAAGAGGGGGAGCATAGCACATACCTTGGGTGACACGCTTCCCCACCCGGACAAAGCGCGGTGACGATGTTTCCGTGCACGATCCGCTGGAGCGGCGGAATGGACCCTTTCCAGTTTGTGGCTGCGGCCTTAGGGAAAGCATGGGAATAAAGGAGGGATATCATGGGGGTTCTCAGGCCAATTATAAACAGCGCATTAAACAGTTGCTTCAAGTCGTTACGCCGGCCGGCCGAGCCGCCCGCCATTCAAAGCTTGTGGATCGGCAAAGAACTCACGGTGATGGAAAGGATGTGCATTTCTTCCTTCCTCAACAACGGGCATGAGTATGTTCTTTACGTGTACGGGAATGTGAAAAACGTCCCGGCACATAACAGGAAAAATAAAGGACAATTGCTGTGTGATGAAGGCTCCGGCAAAATCAAGACTTGTGGGCTATTGCTACAAGAAGTCGCTTGCGAAGGACCCCGCGATGCTGAAATGGGGAGAGACAGGCCCCATACTGCTCACAAACGCGGTGACAAAATTCAAGATGTGGAATGACGTGTTCGCCCCCGAAGCATTCTGCCCCATAGAGTGGTGGAAGTGGGACCGCCTGATCACCGAATCGGATATGAGTGTATTCAACGATTCTCTGGCAGTTCATTGTTGGAACGAAATGTGGAGAAGAAACAACGCGGACAAGTCTATTCGGTATCAGGACCATTGCCTCTACGAACAGCTCAAGGCCTTAAGCGGGGAAGCGGTGGGGTCGGCGAACGTGCAAAGTCAGGTCCCCGCCCTGTAGCCTAGGCGCGGAGGCACGTGATTCCGGGGTCATGGTCTCGGTTTCGGGGCTTACCTTATAGCCTTTATTTCATGAACACCATGAGGAACGGTGTCAGGTCTTGCGCCTAAAACCCAGGGCGAAAATGACTTTAGCAGGTCCCAAGATCTAACGTCTGTTTTCCTAAACGCCTGTCTCATGCTGCTTTTCGGCCCCTTCCCTCAATGGGCTCACCGGCTGCAAGGTTCCCACGGGGCGGCTCATAGCTGCTGTAACTGCGGACATTCCAGCACGAACCGGCGGACCAAGCCGACCCGCCTTTCGTGGCCTCCACCGGGGATGAGGCGCCTGGGCTTGCTTCGTGATTTTGCGCGACCTTCCGCTTCTCGAACCTCTTCTTTCGCCGGGTTGCCTTAAGGATATTAAGGCGGTAGTTTGTTTGTGGAGGACCTTGATGAAAGATGCAGCGGAATGGGCTCTGATCATTCACATCCTGTACGGATTCCTCGGCTTCTTGATTTTAATGTTCGTCTATGCGTGGGTTGCCATCAGAAGGCGCTGCTCGGGGATTCTCAAGTGGTATTTCCGCGTGTCGATGTCTCTGTGCGTTCTGGGAGGTGTACTCTTTCTGGCGCCCATGCTTTCAAATCCGCTTACTGACCAGTCCCTGACCCAACAGAAACACAATATCATCACCGGCTTTGTTGCACTGTTTCTCATGATCTTCGGGTGTCCTATGGCCTTGCACAGCATCAGACTGATGCGGAAGCACCGCAATGCAGAGCCGGATAGACGTTTCCGGCCCCTGCTGGGCACGTACCCGCTGGCCAGAACGAAGGGCGAACGTGTGCCAGACAAAGATCCAGGGACGATGAACGAATTCCACCATCCCCGGGATGAAAGGTAAGCGCGCCCATTCGCGAGATCAAACCCCGGCTTCCAGCTATTGGATTATCATGAAGCGTCTGTCAATTTGGAAAACCGCTTTCGTTCAGCGGTGAACGTGCCAGCTAAGTGTTGTCTTCCCATACATTCATCTTGCCGACGTTCTGGCCGGGGCGGAGTGAGACCACACAGAACCGGTGGCCGCTTGGCGCCTCCATCACCCACCAGTACTCGATCTTCTCAACACGCCGGGCGCCCAGGCGCTCCAGCCTCGCAACTTCCGCGTCGAGGTCGTCGGTCTTGATGTCGAGGTGCACGCGGCTCGGGTGGTCCACGGACTGGACCTCGATGTAGGGCTCCCCCGGCGGGGTGTCGAGGGAGATGAAGTAGTCGTCTCCGGCATCGGATGAGGCGCAGATCCCGTAGCCGAGAGCCTGGCTCCAAAAGCGAGCCTCTTTTTCGAGGTCGCCGGTATTGCAATCGATGATCAAACCTCCCAGACGGCTGCGATGCATGGTTTTCGTCCTCCTTTTCTATGAGGCGGCCGGCCGGGGGCGCTTGAAAGGGGCAGGGGAACCACCCATCACCCTTTCAAGATTTGCCCCCGGTTCACTTTTACTTGTCTTGCCGGCTAGTTTTCATTGTCGCCAAGCCAGCCCGTTTTCGTGATGCCCCAGAAGAAGACACCGACCCCCGCGAGGAAGATACCGAGCCCTACGGGCGAGCCCCAACTTAAAAACACAATCGAATGCATCAGTCCACCTCCCATTTCAATAACCCCCAGAGTCCACCTGACGGCGGCTGAGTGGTTTCTTTAGAAAACCAATGGTTCTCAATATCCCGGCAACGGTCTCTGTTTTGATAGTAGCACAAGCCTCGTCATTTCATCCCGTTGCGGCATTAACCGTGCAAAGCCTCTGAATCACGAATTGGCTGGGGTGTTCCTCGAATGAACGCGACGCGCGGCCCGTCATGATAAAAAGATCGAATTCAAAAAAGTCCCGGCACCAGCGCCTTGATGCGATCCATATATTGGCTGTATTCGGGGCCGAACAGTTCAGAGAGCCACCGCTCCTCGACGCGCAGTTTGAAGACGATAAAGGTGGTAAAGATGGCCACGGATATGAGACCGCGCCATTCAGCCATCGCCACCGCCGTGCCGGCAAATCCTATCAGAAGACCCGTATAGATGGGATGGCGCACCACGCTGTATGGACCTGACTGGATGAGTTCGTGCTTTTGTTTAAGCTCGACCGACATGCTCCAGTTCCGGCCGAGGAAATACCGTGCCCGGCAGGCGAGCGCAACCCCAGCAATAACAAGGGCAACGCCGAGACCTTGTATCCAGAGCGACTTGGGTAAAAACCGGTGATGCAGAAAGGTGTCGCCATACCAATGGCCCGGCCCCAGCAGCCCGACAGCAACGAGAAACGGAAGCCAATAGGCAGCGACGCGAACCGTGAAATTTTGCCTTTGCATGTGGGATTTGGCGTGTCGAGCACTCCAAAGCCAGTACAGCACGAGCGCCAGCCAGGCAAACTTCAGGGTATATTCCAGAAAGTCGTGCATTTATCCTTCCTTGCGGCTCAGCGCGAGATGTCAGCGGCGGCTGCGGTCCATTGCACCAAGCCGTCAGGTACCCGGTGCAGCGGTTCGCAGCCCTTTGATCAGCAGCCAGAGACCCAGGGCGACTTCAAAAAGCACCAACGGCATGTCGAACAACCACGCGTTGACCGTCTTGTCGAAGTGCGGGAAAGCAATGAATGCGAAGGCGCAGAACACGCACCACGCGGAGGACGCCACGCCGTATACGGCAAGCGTTCGCGGGATATACCTGGACTTCAACCAGAGAATGCTGCAAACCGTTGAAGCCAGCCCCCAGAACGGCAGGCCGGTGTAGTAGGCATCGTGGGCTTGGTAAAGGCGGAGCCTTGCAAGGGTCTGGAGCTGACCCGTCGCAAAGACCGGCAGGTAGGCCGCTTCGTCCAGGAACCGCAGAGAGCCGAGCATGGCAAGTGCGGCGGCAACCCACGCCAGTGCAAATACAACGCGGAAGAGTACCCCAGCCAGCGCGAGGATCCAGCCGGCTGGCTTGAGAACGACATAAAGCGCCGCGGCCATGACCAGAAGGTCGACCACATACAGGAGGTCACAGGCGATGTTGATCCGGAACAGGGTCTCGTGGGCTGCGATGTTCCGGGCGGTCTCCACCGCATTGTTGGGGATGATGAGGCGGAAACTGACGCCATAGTTTGCGGCAACGATGATGGCAATCGCCAGCAGGAGAGCGATCCCGGCGACCCTCGCCGCCTGGGATTGGATTCTATCGGGAGTATTGAACGAGGCCTCACCCTTCATTTGAACCCCCTTCCAAAGTCATTGGATCTGCTTGGGCTGGTGGCAGTTTAGCACGAACGGGCGGCTATAAGCGGCGTGAACCGTCAGTCCTCAGTTATCTACCGCATGTGCCGGCGAATTGCGCCACCTCAAAGGGAATCTATTCAAATCTGCGCCAACAATTGTACACCTGCACCCGTGACCCACTTTTCCATATTCCCTATTCACGGTTCATCGGCCGCTGCGCGGTCCTGTATCTTGCCCTGATGTCGCGATGCGAGTAATTTGGTAGGTGAACGGCAAAGATGAGCTGCAGGTTGGGAATCAGAATGGAGGGACCCCACATGATTTCAGGCGCCTGCCGCGTGGGGTCACTTTCGACTGGGATGTCACAAAGGGGCACGCAGCCGATGCGCTGAACCGCGCGGCAGGCGCTCAATGTGATGTACAGGATCGTGCAGAATGTCAATGATGCCGGAATACATCGTCGTCACAGGACGCGAAGCAAAACGGTTCAAGGAACTCAGCACCGCCGTACCGGCTGTCGATGAAATTGTATTCCTTGATCATGACGAGATCGTCCAACGGTACTGGCCTCTCCTGCCATCGGCATTTCCCGATTATCAGTTCTGCCTGGTGGAACACACGACCGGCAGGGCCGTTGCGAGAGGGCACAGCCTTCCCGTGGTCTATGATGATCCCTGGTCATCGCTCCCTGATGAAGGGTTCGACTGGGTCCTGGAAAAAGGATTTCTGGATCGTGCCGAAGGCAGAATTCCGACGGTTCTGAGCGCTCTTTACATTGTGATCTCCGATACCTTTCGCGGCAGGAACCTGAGCGCTCGAATGCTCGACGCCATGCGGCAGATCGGGCGCGACAAAGGATTAACCCATCTCATTGTCCCTCTCAGGCCCTCTGTGAAGGCCCTTTACCCATTGATCGACATCGATGAGTATTGCCGCTGGCTCGACTCGAACGGCGAGCCCTTCGATTCCTGGCTGCGCGTGCACGTGCGAACCGGAGGGAAGGTCATCCAAACATGCCGGCGGGCCATGACGGTCAGCGGATCACGACAGCAATGGAGCGAATGGACAGGCGTGGATTTCCCCCGCGACGGAAACTATGTCGTCCCGCATGCCCTCGTGCCCCTCACCGTGCGTGGTAACCTAGGGTCCTATGTGGAGCCGGGTATCTGGGTGGTCCATGACCTTCAAGAAGAGTGCTCTTAATTTCGAGCGCCGCTTTTCTTCAAGACGTCGACGATGTCTTGATGGCCCTCTTTGGCAGCCAGGGACAACGGCGTCGCTCCATCTTTGCTCTTTGCATTGACATTCGCGCCGTGTTTGATCAAGAACTTGACCAGCTCCATCTTATCGTTTCTGGCCGCCATCATGAGCGGCGTGTAGCCCTCCGTCATGCCGCTCGTTGCAGCATCGTCAACATCAGCGCCCTTTGACAAAAGGAGTTCCGCCAGCGGCAGGGACACACGACCCATTAATATGCCGGTAATGCACTGCGTGAAAACGCCCGTACCGTCTTTCATTTTCGCCTTGATATCGGCGCCCTTGGAAAGCAGAAGTTCCACAAGTTCCTGGGAATTCCCCGCCGCCGCAATCAATGCACTGCTTCCGTCCTTTCCTCTCATATTGACGTCAGCACCCTCGGCAATCAGCAATTTTGCAAGCTTTACATAATTGTAGTTGCAGGCGATGATGAGAGGCGTGTGGCCGTACATCTGATTCTGCTGATTGATGTCGGCCCCGGATGCGATCAGCTTCTTCACGGCCTGGATGTCATTTTGCATCACCTTGTTCAACAGCTCGTGATTCTGCTGCGCGAACAGGCTCGTGGAGACAAGAAGGCTCGCAAGGCCAAGGATCAACAAAGGTAAGCACTGCTTCCGCCCAATTTCCATCGCGTTCCCCCCCGAAAATTCATGCCGGACAGAAGCCGTCGTCGTTCTTCATCAGACAGACAGTGCCCGGCATTCCGGCATGACTCCTTGTCCCCAAGGCAACAGACGTCCCCTCATTCGCTTCGTGTACCGCATCCTCATACTGTCCCGTTGTTGTTCCCCAGAGATCAATATAGTGCCTCGGGACGGAAGGGGCCTCCTTCACAAGGCAGCGCAGCCGGAAACAAATTCCCGCAGCGCTAATGGATCAAAGCCAGGAAGCCGGCCGCATCAACCTGACTCCACGGTCCCCATCCGATCATATAGATGAAAAGGGCGTCGCCCACGAGCAGCGCGGCCAGGTAAATGCGCATGAAATTGAAGAAGTATCTGCAAAAGGGATCTTTGGGCAGATAGCGTGACGTGAACAGCATTTTCGCAAGGGGAATCACGGAATCCCAGGGGTAGGACAGGCGTGGTCGGCCTGGCAGGCGGCTGAAGAACTCGCATGGGCCGCGCGCAAGAGGCTTGCGGGTCAGATGCGAGACGCGCCGAGGAAGGAAGGGTGGGCGCCCTTTCGACGAGACGGAACAAAGCAGGTGACCCGCAATCCCTTGCGCCCGATGGGTTGCCGCGGCACGGCCCCGTCTGTTGCGTTGTCGCTCCTGGACGATGCTCAGTGGCATCGACGTCGTCGCAACACCTAGCACTTAGAGCCGTGACGCAAACAACGCGACCTATGAGGGTTTTTTAGCAGTCTGCCCACCTTAATGAAGTTGATAGGGTCCTTCTTCTTGATTCGAGTGAACAGGATGTCGCACATCAGGATCCAAAGAATTTGAGCCGCACCAAAAATGATGAAGACAACGGCCTCTGCCTCTGTCATGATGTTTTCTTTTCTCCAAGGCATTCCTCGCCCGAGCCGGCCCGAGTCCGCCCGGCAAAGGGATTAGGAATCAATTTCCACGACATCCGATAAGCATTCGTTCTCTGACATTGTTCCAACAGCCCTCCCCACAGCCGTTTTCACAAGGCCGGAAAAAACAGGCCATGAAAAATAGGATAGACCCGGCGGCACGCCCTTGGCTCTTTCCAGAGCCGCCGTTATCCCCTTCTTGACCGATTCCGGGTCGCCGGGATCGACCAGTTCGCCTAATTGCCCGTTCCGCAGCGCTTCCCGTCCGCCGTCGAGAACGCTCGCAACTGCCGGGACACCGCATGCGAGAGCCTCGAGAAAGACGAAACCGAAGCCCTCGTTTCTGCTCGGCATGACAAAGGCATCCGCCAGGCGGAGATAATCCGCCTTCAGCTCTTCCTCGATATACCCCGTGAACAGCACGTGATCTTTTACGCCCAGGGCTTCGGCCTTTGCCTCCAGACGGAACCGGTCTTGCCCGTGGCCGAGGACCATGTAAAGCAAATCGGGCATGTCTTTGACTAATTCCGGCAGCACCTCGAGCACCTCGTCAATTCCCTTGATGCGCACGTTCAACGGCAAGCGAGCCAGCGTCATAAGGACTCTCCGGCCGTCCAATTGATATTTGGAAACCAGGGCCTCATTCTTGGGTTTCATACCGTAACGGCTCAACTTGACGGTGTTCGGGATCAGCACCATCCGGTGATCCGGCAAGTGGGACCATTCCTTCATGCGCTCCCAAGTCAGGCGACTGATGGACCAGACCAAATCCACCTTTGAAATCAAACGCTTTGAAAGGCGGTCCCAGGGCTTCCAAACGTCTGTTCCATAGACCATTAGAACCATCGGAGCCCGCAGCCGCCACTTGGCGAAAACCGCCATGGGCAGCAGCCTGATATGGCCGCAGACCACCAGGTCGTATCCTCCCCGAAACGACTTCACGGCGGCCCTGAAATAGTGCCATTTCCCGCCCAAAGCCTCTTGCTTGAAGGTCACCTTGGAAGGGAGCAGCCCGGTGGACATCCGCTTCACCCTGGGCAGGATGACCACTTCGCCTACTTCGGGAATTTCGCAGAGGGCCTCAGCCATGTCCCGGCTGTACTGGGCGATTCCCCCGTGCCCGCCATACGCATCTTTCGCTATAAACAGAATTCGCAGGCCGGATTTCATTGGAGAGACCCCATTTCAAAAGAGCAAGGTAGGTTGCGCAATGGGCAGATTCCCTTCTAGTCCATACGTCCTGCGCGTGAGAGCGGGCCTAAACACTTAAGAGGCAAACGCACTCAACCGGCGCTCCTCCCATGCGAGCGCGAGGGCGGTGAACCAGGCAAAGACAACGTCCGCCACGTAGAATAGCAGCGACAAGCCGGCTGCAAGGCCCGCCCCCAACATGACCAGCCCGACGAAGATCATCCCCCATTTCATCATCCGGACGCCCTTCCTTTCCCAACCGTTCCCACCGCCCAGCGACCAGAGCAGGAGGCCCGTCAGAACGACAAAGGCGCCAAGGACCTTGTAAATGTATAAGAAATAGACGTGACCGGCCCAGAGGCTTTCGATGCCGAAGGCCGCGAAGACCCTGCGGGTGGCGATGATCCGGACCGTACCACCCATGATGAAAAGACACCCCAGGGCCCGTGTCAGATTCAACTTTCGCCAGAATGTGGTCGCACCCGGCAATGCGGCATCCTCCCTTTGAAACTGGGTCCATCGAAGCTGAAAACATGCTAGCACAAAGCGCGGAGATGCCGCACGGCGCTTGGTGTTTTTGGGCTGGGGCCGGTTTAGGCCTTCGCTTCATCCTTTCTATATTTCTGCTTCCTTTGCGGCGTGCTATTCCCCACTTGCCTTGAACCCTTCGTGAAATTCAACGCGGCCTTGCGGAATAGAACCTTCAAAGGAAAGCGCGAAGAAGAATTCCGGGGGAACGCCCTCGCAGACCAAGCCATCAACGTTTTCAAATCCAAACTGCCGGTAGTATTGCGGGTGCCCAACCAGGCAGCAGCCCTTTGCGTTCAGATCCCTCAAGCGCGACAGTCCTTCTTCTATCAGCGCTTTGCCGATACCCCTGCGTTGAAAGTCCGGATGCACCGATACCGGGCCGAGCCCATACCAGTCCTTTGTACGGTCGGACATGGTCACGGGAGAAAAGGCGATGTGCCCCACGACGCGCCCGTCTGACTCTGCAATCAGCGAAACCGTCAAGGCCCCGGCCGACCGCAAGGCCTTGATGATAAACTGCTCCGTGTGATGGCTGATTTCCATGGATTCGAAAGCAGCGGCCGTCACCTCGGAAATTCCGTCAGCATCATGGCTGCTCTCGTCTCTGATCAGCAGATTCGTTGGCGTCATGACAGTTTCCCTCCTTCAATGAAGGGCCTTGGAAATTCTTACGGAACTTCTCGTTCTTTGCTCTTACATAGTTTACGTAACTGCGTATGCACGCGGCAAAGGTCAGGGTGCTGCCTGCCATGAACCATAGAATCGACGGGAGAATGACCACCCACCCCCATCGGCCCATAAAAAGGCGGAACGGCAGCAAAGGCCCGCTCATGACCCGCCCCGGGGCACCATCCTCAATAACCACGCTCGAATAGGTTTGGTTTAGATAAAGCACGGTACACCCGGCCGCGATGACAATCAGAAGCGGCAGAACAGAATAGATCGCAAGCGTGATAACCCGCTTCAGCCGCACGTCGCCTCCCCTCCGTCATGGGCTTGAATCTTGCGATATAGCACGTCCCCCCAACATCAGCTTTGCTTGAGCTGCACATAGACTAGCATAACCAGCGGCGCACCCGCACTTTGACATCAAACCGGCGGATGTACGGCACGAAGCGCCGTCCCGCAAAGGCACGCTCAACAGTTTCTTCTCTGAGGGCGGCTCGCGTATCTGGTGAGAGGCCTAGCCTCGGGACCGCCGAGGGCGGCACGCCCCCATCCCTCCCGCGAAGGCAATCTAGCTTGATCAGATTTCAACTTCTTTGGCGAAATCCGGCTGTTGCCCGGACGCGGGCCGTATCCAAGGAGCGCGAGCCGGTCACCCCGGAGGCGTACTAGTGTACTCCGAGGATGTGAACCGGCGAGCAGTGACGCCGGAGACGGTCCCGGACTGGCAACGCACGCTTTAAAAGATAGAGGGGATGGCTGCTTCGCCAGGGATTGCAGGGCGCCGTGCGGGACGGGGCCGCCCCGCACGCAGTGCGGCGCGACGGCATGAAGGGACTGAAGGCAAGCTTGCTTGTCGACAGGCGCTTCGGCCGGAGCGACAGGGCGCGCAGCGCCCGCGGCGCCTTGCCGCCGACGTAGATGCGCCGGCGCGCCTCGATTCGAGGCGCAAGCCGTTTCAGTCCGCGGGGTAGGCCTTCATGGCCGCTTCGGCGACCTGGCGCGTCAGCGTATGAACGCGGTCGCGGGTCTCCGCAAAGATCTCCCGCGCCAGCTTCCGCGTATCCGCATGGTTGCCCAGCGCCTTGTAGAGCGGCTGGACATACTTCATGCGCCCCACTTCGTTCAGGACCTGTCTCACCCTGGGCAGCGCCGGCTGGTAGTCGGACCCCGCGCTCATAGTTCCCCGACTCATTCAGGTTGAAATGTTCATCCAGCCAGGCGCAATCGTCGAGCGACATGGTCCTCGGGAGATTCTGCATGTAGATCATGGTGTCTTCGGGGATCCACTTGGCCGTTTCCTCTTCCGGGGGCCGGACGCCGCTCTTCCATCCTTCCGCCAGCTCGTGGAGGCGGTCCAGGCGCGCCGTCTTGAATCGAGGGGCGTTGGCGGGCAGATCGGGCTTGTGAAGCCACTCATCCGCTCCGACTTTTTCGGCCAGCCCAGGGAACTTGGACTCCACGAAGCCCATGAGTTCCTCGGTCGTGATGGACGTGAAGCGGAATTCTCTGATGTAGTCGCGGATGAAGCTGCCCCAGGCCTCGCGCCCAACGGTATCCTCCATAAGCCGCACGAAGAGGGCGCCCTTTTCGTAAGGCACTTCGGAGTAGACATCATCCGGATTCACGCCCTCCAGCTCCGTCTCGAGCTTCGTGTAGGGCGAACCCGGGCCGAACTCTTCCATGGCGTTTCGGAGCTTGCTGAGGCCGATGGTCCACTGCATAGCGGCGTAATCTTCTCCGCGCATGGCTTCCTGGATACGGCGCTCCGCCCAGACGGTGAACCCTTCGTTCAGCCAGAAGTGGTTGATGTTGGCGTTGGTAACAAGGTTCCCCGTCCAGGAATGGGCCAGCTCGTGCGCCACGACCGACACGAGGGAGCGGTCTCCCGCGATGATTGTGGGCGTCAGGAAGGTGAGCCGGGGATTCTCCATGCCGCCGTACGGAAAGGAGGGCGGAAGGTTGATCATGTCGTACCGGTCCCACTCGTAAGGCCCGAAAAGCTTCTCCGCCGTGGCAATCATGTCTTCGATCTCGGCGAATTCCCAAGCGGCGGCCTTTACCGCTTCCGGCTCGGCCCAGATGCGTGAGCGCGGGCCGATGTCCTGGCTCGCCAGGTCGCCCACCGCCAAGGCGATCAGGTAAGTGGGAACAGGCTGGGGCATTTCGAAGCGGTATGTCTTCGTCCCCGGCTCCGGCCCGGCGGAGGACCCGGTCGAAGCGGCGGCCATGACCGCCGTCAATGCCTCGGGAACGGTCAGCTCGGCCTTGTAGGTCACCCTGGCCCTGGGGCTGTCCTGCAGCGGGGCCATGGTCCGGGCGTGGTGGGGCTGGCACTGGCTGAAGAGAAAGGGCTGCCGGCGGCCCAGGGTCTGCTGCGGCGCCAGCCACTGCAGGGCGACCGCATCGGGGGAAGAGGCGTAACGGATGGCCACCGACTCGGTCCCTCCGGGCAAATTGAGGCGAAGCCTCCGCCCGAGCACCTCGTCCGGCTCTCCCCACTCGAACGGCACGGCCTCTCCCTTCTGGTTCTTGACGTCGTCGATCCGAAGGTCGCGGGTATCAAGATCGAAGGCCCCGGCGGACGGCTCCGCAAGGTGGAGGGTCATCACGCCCTCGAGCCGCTTCTCCTTGAAGTTGACATTGATCTTCCAGTCAAGGTCTTTCGTCAGCGGTTGGTCGGAATCGAAATAGGAGTGGGGATCCTGTCGGGCCATGCCTTCACCTCATCATCTGTCGCAGAGCGGGGTTGATAATTTATGGGTTCCTAAAGCCTAAATTTAAGTTTACACGATCGCCGGGAAACCCTCAAATGTGACTCGGGCCTCCTAAAGGGAAGCGGGTCTTTTAAGCGCGCCTCCCTGTCGCCGGAGGTCCTGTCTGTGATATATAGAGAGTGAGGTGAGGACCGCGCGATGAGGGATAAGCGGATCCTGATCAAGCTGCTCCAAGGAAGGGCACTCGTTGCCCGGGCGGCCGGTTCGCAGGATCCATGGAGGCGCTTGTATGAAAAAACGGATCCTTGTGGTTGACGACAATCCATCCGTGGTGGAAGTCCTCAAGACAAACTTCGAGCTTCTCGGGTACGACGTAACCGGTGGATTCGACGGCGAAGAAGCCGAAACGCTTTTCGACCGCCCGCGGCCCGACCTCGTCATCCTGGACGTCATGATGCCGAAAAAGAACGGCTATGCTGTCTGCCGGGGCTGGAAGAGCGACTCCGCCAAGAGAGATGTTCCCGTGGTCCTTCTGACGGCCAAGAACCTCAAGGAGGACGTTTACGGAGGCTACGACTGCGGCGCCGACGCCTATGTCACCAAACCCTACGATCCCAGACAGCTGGAAATCCTGGTGGAGCAGCTCATCCACGAATCGAAGCAGGGCGAGAAAAAGACGGCCTGGACGGGGCTGCCGGGCGCGGCCAGTGTAAGAGAGGAACACCAGGCCAGGCTGGAGGCGGGCGCCGAATCCATGCTCGTCTCTCTCCCCATTCCAAAGGAGCCGGCCGAGGCGTTCAGAAAGACGCAGGGCGTCGGCAAGTACAAAGATCTTCTCAACTCTTTAGGCTGGAAGGTCTTCGAGGCTGTCAGGCAGACAACCGGGGCGGGGGTGGTCGGACAGGAAGATGACGGCAGCCTGCTGGTGGCCCTTCACCCCGGTGAGGCGGACAAGGCCTGCACCGCCGTCCTGAACGCAGCCGAAACCGTGTTGAGGGATGCCGGCGCCGGCCAGGATTCCCCAAACGGCGCGCTCTTCACACTTCATTGGAACGTTCTGGAAAACTCGAACGGGTAGCTCAATTTCCCCCGGGCGCCTTCCCGGGGGGAAGGCTTGCATCCGGGAGGCGGGCCTTCTTCAGAAGCTCTGCCGGCGCTTCCCGGCCCAGCTTGTAGGCTTGTCTGACCCCGGCCGAACTGAACCACGTCTTTTTTCCGGTTTTGAGTATGTAGACTTGGAAAGCATCTGCGGTCATTCCGTTCTCGAAGAGATGCCTGGGTTCCTTGTTGAGGAGAACGGCCACCGCGGCCCCCGTGGATGGGTCCAGCAGATATCGGCCCCGCGGCATGGGCCTGTACTGGGGCCACAAGAGCCAGGCGAGGTATCCGCAGAGGAACAGCAGAAGCAAGACCAACACATACGGCATGACGCGCCTGCGAAGCGGGCTGATCTTTTTCCTGCGGGCGGGGGGCGCCTTGCCTTTTTCTTTGCCATCGCGGGGCGATCCCGGTCCACTCGCCGCCTTCCGCGTCCCGGGAGATTTTATCAGGGTGAGGTTGTAGGCTTTTCTCCGGTCCGGGTCGAGAAGGGTCTCCTGGAGCTCGTACAGGTACGTTTCCATCTCCGCGAACTTCCCTGAAGTCCGGAGTTCCAGTTCCTTTTCCCGGTACGCGTCCAGAATTTTCTTGACGGATGCTTTCGGACTGATCCCCAGGTACTCGTAATAGTTCGCCATGAGGGCGCCTCCCGGAAAGGCATCGCTTGGGCCGTTTTATCGCGTCTCGTCCATGCCGTCAAGGGCGGCGGCTGGTGGTGGGGATTAGGGTTCCCGGCCCCGGAGGTATCCCCGGAAGGGATCAGCGGAAGACGACCCGCGGGCGAATCTGCCTGCCATCCTTCGTTCCCAGGGCGATGAAGCGGCCCTTCGGACTCACGAGCTTGATGTAGCCGCCACGGCCGTGGAGCGAAAGCGGCGCCATGACGTTCTGCCCGTTCAGCAGCTGCTTTTCCTCCGTGTAGTTCACCCGGTGAAGCGGGCAGCCCAGCTCGATGTCGTCGAAGGGAAGAAATCCCGGACCGTCGAAGGGAGATTCCAGGTCGTTGGCCTGCTCCACCTCGAAGGGCCCGACCGCCGTCCTTCGCAATGTCTCGCAGTATGCGGGGCTCTCCACCACTTTGCCCAGGTCTCGCGCCAGCGCCCTGACATAGGTTCCCGATGAACACCGGAGCCGGAATTCCAGGTCTTCGTCCGAAACCGGCTTCACGTGGAATTCGAAAATTTCGATTTCAACGGGATCCAGTTCGAAAACCTCTCCTTTCCGGGCGAGTTCATACGCTCGCTTGTGGCCGACACGCTTCGCGGAAAACATGGGCGGCACCTGCTGCTGCTTGCCCACAAAGCGGGACGCGAGCGGTCCCCAGGCGTCTCCGGCCACGCTTGGGAGAGGCCCCTCTTGGGTCACCTTCCCGTCCCGGTCATAGGAATCCGTCGTCCTACCGAACCGGATCACCCCTTCGTAGGTCTTGTCCATGGCCTGGAAAAGCCCCGCAAGGCGGGTGGCCTTTCCCAGGAGCAGGATCAGGAGGCCGCCACAGAAGGGGTCGAGGGTGCCGCCGTGCCCCACCTTGAACTTTCTGGGCAGAAGCTTGCGGATCCTCACCACACAGTCGTGGGAGGTCAATCCCTCCGGTTTGTTGAGAAGAATCAGGCCGTCAGCCGGGGTCGGAATGCTCATGCTCGTCCTCGTCGTGAAGAGAATTCAGGATGTCTTCGATGCGCTTGGCCTTGTCGGCCGTATCGTCGAAGATGAACCGCATCTGCGGGAGCTGGCGGAGCCTCAGGTTGCGGCTCAGATAACGCCTCACCCGGCCCGCGTTCTCCTCGATCGCTTCTCGGGCGTCCTCCCGGGACAGGTTCTGCTCCAGAACGGTGTAGTAAATTTTGGCGTGGGACAGATCGCGGGTCACGGAGACTTCCGTTACGGTCACCCATTTCAGACGATCATCCTCCACCTGGGTCAGAAAGGCGTTGGACACACCGTGGTGAAGAAGGTCTGCAACCTTGTCCGATTTGGCGAATTTTCTCATGGCTCGGGCTCCGGGTTATCGGTTTTTCGCCCTGTCCGGCCGGCCGGCCGGCAATCAGAGCACTTCCTCATCCACTGCAAAGACCTCGGCGCCGTGCCGGTCTTCCAGCATTTCCACGGCCTGGTGCAAAGCGGCCCGGCACGAGTCGCGCCGCACGCCCACCGTCGCCAGCGTCAGGGAGGCGAGAACCTTGTCGTCGTGGAAGCCGCTTTCGCAAGCCGCGATGGAAAGCTGATCCCGCACCCGCCGCAAAAAGGACTGGATGACGGACCGTTTCTCCTTGAGGCTTCTCGACCCGCGGACGCGGAAATCCACTCGGATCACAACCACCGTGGCCCTTTCGGGCGGCCGGAGCATGGCCTTCATGGGCACCCCCGATTTTCGCTCTTACAGCGTTCGGGTCTCCATTTGAATTTCGTAAGCCTCCAGCACGTCGCCAGGCTTGAGGTCGTTGAAGTTTTCAACACCGATGCCGCATTCCAGGCCTTCTTTGACTTCCGAAGCGTCGTCCTTGAAGCGCTTGAGCGAGGCCATGGCCCCCTGGTGTACAACGACGTTGTCGCGCAGCACCCGGATCCGGGCTTCCCTGACAATCTTGCCGTTTTCCACCATGCATCCGGCGATGGTCCCCACGCCGGAAATCCTGAAAATTTCTTTGACTTCGGCGTGCCCGAGAACCACCTCTTTCTCGATGGGCTTGAGCATGCCGCTCAAGGCCTGCTTCAAGCGGTCCACCAGGTCATAGATGACCGTGAAGAGGTGAAGTTCAACCTCTTCGGCTTTGGCGAGCTCGGCCGCCTTCCGGTCCGGCCTCACGTTGAAGGCGAAAATAAGCGCATGGCTGGCCGTGGCCAGGAGGACGTCGCTTTCGGAAACGGCGCCCACACCCTTGTGAACGATATTGACCTTGACCTCATCGGTGCTCAGATCTTCCAGCTGCTTGACGATGGCTTCGAGCGACCCATGCACGTCGGCCTTGATGATGAGCGGAAGTTCCTGGATTTCTCCTTCCTGGATGGCGCCGAACACGTTGTCCAGCGTCAGCTTCTGCGCCCGCTGGGCGCGCTGTTCCTTTTCCTTCCGGAAGGCGCTCACCTGGCGGGCCTTCGCCTCGTCATCCATGCCCTGGAAGACGGCGCCGACCGCGGGAACTTCTGAGAAGCCGAGGATTTCCACCGGGGTGGACGGCCCGGCCTTCTCCAGGCGCTCTCCCTTGTCGTCAAAGAGTCCCCGGACGCGCCCGTAGGTCGAGCCGCAAAGGAAGAAGTCTCCCACTTTCAAGGTGCCTTCCTGGACGAGCACGGTCGCCACGGGTCCCCTGGACTTGTCAAGCCGCGATTCCAGAACCGTCGCCTGGCAGAGCTGTTCGGTGACCGCCTGCAAGTCGAGCATATCCGCCACGAGGGCCACCAGGTCCAGCAGGTCGTCCATGCCTTTGCCGGTCTTCGCGGAAATGGGAACACAAACCACGTCCCCGCCCCAGTCTTCGGTGAGGACGCCGTGCTGGCTCAGTTCCTGCTTGACGCGGTCGGGGTTGGCGTCGGGCTTGTCCATCTTGTTGATGGCCACGATCATGGGAACTTCCGCCGCTTTGCAGTGGTTGATGGCCTCCACCGTCTGCGGCATAACGCCGTCATCCGCCGCCACCACCAGGATGACGACGTCCGTCACCTTGGCGCCCCGGGCCCGCATCAACGTGAAGGCCTCGTGGCCCGGCGTGTCCAGAAAGACGTAGCCGCGGTCCTTGTGGGACACTCGATAAGCCCCGATATGCTGCGTGATGCCCCCGAACTCTTTGCCCGTGATGTTGATGTTGTGGATGGCTTCGAGCAGGGTGGACTTTCCGTGGTCCACGTGCCCCATGACGGTCACCACCGGGGCGCGCGGCTCCTTCTCGGCGTCGGAAGGCGTTTCCTGCGTGAGAACGAGCTCGTCTTCGAAGGAGATGATCTCCGCGGAATAGCCGAACATGGAACTCACTTCGATGGCCACGTCGGCGTCCAGCGTCTGGTTGATAGTGGCCATGACGCCGCGCATCATGAGCTTGGCGATGATGTCCTTGACCTTGACATTGAGCTTGTCGGCCAGCACCTTGACCGTGATGCCTTCGCGGAGAAAGACGGCTTCACCCTCGGAAGCCTTCGCTCTCGCCTCTTCCAAGGTCTGTTCGAGCTTTTCGCGCCGGTCCATGCGCGCCTGCTTCTTCTCAAGCCGGCGCTCCCGTTTGGTTTTCCGGCGAGCACCCGTGGCGGCGGGCCTGGGCGGACGATGCCTCGGCGGGACTGCCGGCGCCGCGGCCTTTTTTTCCTCTGCCTTGGGCGGCTCGGCGGCCTTCTGCGGCTCAGGCGCCTTCTTTGCGGGCCCCTTCTTTGCACCGGGAGCCCTGGCCGGCTTCGCGGCGGCGGGGGGCGCAGCCGGTTTCGCCGTCTTTTTGGCCGGCGCTTTCTTAGGCGCCCCAGCCTCCTCCGGAGCTTTGGCTGGCGCGGCCTTCGCAGCTGTTTTCTTGGGCGACGCCGCTTTTCCCGCATCCCCGGCAGGCGCACCCGATGCGGGAGGAGCCGCAGCCTTTGCGGGCGTTTCCTTTGCCGGCGCTTCCGGTTTCGCGGGCTCCTCGGCCTTTGCGTCCGCCTTTCGGCGCCGGGCGGGCGGTTTCACAACACGAGGAACGGGCCCCTCCGCCGCGATCGGTTCAGGGAGCCTGGAGGGGAGTTCTCTTGCCGCAGCGGACCGTTTCCCGGTCTCTTCAGCCTCTGCCGCGGCAGCTTGTTCCGCGGATTCATCGGCCTGGGCGGGTTCAACCTTCGGGGGCGGCGCCGGGGCTTTGGCCGGCTGGATCTTATGGGCCGCCGCCTCCTCCTGGAGCTGGGTCAGCGGCTTGGCCACCCGGTACACGACGTGGCCTTCAGTCTGCCTGGGCGCTTCCTGCGCCGAGAGTACGGTTACAAACCGATCCTCGCCGGAACCATCCTTTTTCTGAACTTCTTCCTGGGCTTCCTTTTCCGCGGCTTTGTCCAGGACCTTCAAGACGTCTTCATCCACCGTGGAAAGGGTCGACTTTACCTTAACACCTTGCTCCCGCAGGGCGTCCACCAGGTAGTTGGCCGAGACTCCCCGGCTTTTGGCCAGTTCATAAATCCGCACTTTCGCCATACGTTATTCCTCCTCCCGGTTGACCTCATTCCGGGCCCAGTTTCGAAGATGCTCAAGGATGCGTTCCCCGATTCCGGGGATCTCAAGTAGATCTTCGTCTGGAACCGTCAGCAGCGTCTCGGGATCGGCCCAACCTTGCCGGGCGAGCGTTTCCACGACTTTCACCGGAACGCCCGGTACGTCCGGCACGGCGAAGTATTCCTCTTCCGGAGCGGCTTCTTCGCCGCCGAGAGCCGCCTGGGCGGCTTCGTCGCCCTGTGCGGCCTCGCCCTCCTGCCCCATCATGCTGCTCATGACGGCAAGGATTTCGTCCTTCTTGGCCCCTTCGCTCTTCACGTCCAGTTCCCAGCCCACCAGGATGCCGGCCAGCCTGACATTCTGGCCTTTCTTCCCAATGGTGAGGGAAAGCTGGTCCTCGGGGACGATCACTTCCATTCGCTTCTCTTCCTGGTCGACGATTTCGACCCGGGTGACCGTCGCCGGCGCCAGAGCAGCCTTGACGTAGTCGCTCAGGTCTTCCTTGAAGGGAATGATGTCGATCTTTTCGCCCCGCAGCTCCCGCGTGACAGCCTGGACTCTCATGCCCCGCATGCCGATGCAGGCGCCGATGGGATCGATGTCCCGGTCCCTGGAGAAAACGGCGATCTTCGTCCGTTCGCCCGCTTCACGGGCCACCGCGCGGATCACGACGGTTTCATCGTAGATCTCGGGGACTTCCATCTCGAACAGCCGGGACACAAAGTCGTTGGCGGCGCGGCTCAGCACCACCTGGCTCCCCCGGGTGTTCTCCCTCACGTCGATGATGAGCGCCCGGATCCTGTCGCCCTGGTTGAACCGCTCGCCCCGGCACTGTTCGGAAACGGGCAGCAGGGCTTCGGTGCGGCCGATGTCCACGATGACGTTTCGTTTCTCGATCCGCTTCACGAGCCCGTTGATAACCGTGCCGATCCGGTCCTTGTATTCGTGATAAATGAGTTCCCGTTCGGCCTCGCGTATTTTCTGCGTGAGGACCTGCTTGGCCTGCTGGGCGGCGATCCGGCCCATGTAGGGCGTGGTTTCCAGTGGGAACTCGATGACCGTCCCCGGCGTAATGCCCTCGATGTACTGCTGGGCTTCTTCAACGGTCATCTCGGTCAGGGGATTCTTCAGCTCTTCTTCTTCGACCACGGTCTTGATTTTAAAGACTTCAACCTCGCCGGTATCGGGGTTGAAATGGCCAACGAACGATTCCTGGGAACGCAGAACGCGCTTGGCCGCAGCCGCCATGGCGTCTTCCAGCGCGGCGACGACCACTTCTTTTTCGATCCCCTTTTCTCGGCCCAAAATTTCGATGGCCTGAATGATCTCGGTGGACATTGATTGGTTCTCCTTTCCGCTACTTGGGAAATTCAAAGACCAGGTGGGCCTTTTTTACCCGCTGGTACGGAATCCGTTCCAGGTTTCCGTTGTCCAGCTCCACCAGGACGGTTTCTTCTTCCACACTTTTCAGCGTTCCCTCGATGGGACCCGCCGGGCCCTCCCCGCCCGAGGACAGCACGAATCTCGCCCGGTTCCCGAGAAAACGGCCACAGTCGCCCACGTGTCTCAGCGGCCTTTCCAGGCCCGGGGACGACACTTCCAGGTCGTATGCATGTTCGATGAGGCTCTCCAAGTCGAGGCGCATGGAAAGCGCCCGCGAAACCGCCTCGCAGTCTTCAATCGTGACGGGGCCGTCCAACCTGTCGATGGTGACCCTGAACCACCAGCGCCGCCCGGACAGCCGGTGTTCAAGATCGAAAAGTTCAAGACCGCAGGACTCCGAAGCTTCCTCCGCGAGAGACCGCATCCGGTCCAGAAAAGCCACGCTCTTCACGCACCACACCTCAAAGAAAAAAGTGGGCTTAAAGCCCACT